>OY970281.1:0-417500 GCA_963715875.1 uncultured Acidobacteriaceae bacterium
GTCATGATCCCAGTAATCCACATGCTCGCTGAGGACGATCAATTGCGCGCCGGGGACGGGTTGGGTAGTGTCGAGTTTTTCGAGAAAAGCGTCGGCGGGTGGGCAACTGGAACAACCTTCCGACGTGAACAACTCAACCAGAATGGGATGAGCGTTGGCGGTGGTCGTTTCGGCGGGCGTGGTCTGGTTTTCCATTTGCGTTCCGGGATCAGCGGTGGCTGGCGAGGTTTGCCAGAGCAAGAATCCTGACAAGAAGATTGCGCACGCTAAAGATCGCGCTGAGTTGCGGCCGAACATTATTTTATAGTGGGCGAGAAATGTTTCTGTGGCAATAGCCATTTGACGGGATTTCATGCTGACCACTTTCTGTGCATTCGATAAACCGTAATCGCGCTATGGCATATCTGCTAGCTGGCAGTTGTTACCAAAAGTAAAAGAGTGCAGTGAGAAGCCGGGCTCCTGAGGTTGCAGCGAGACCAGATGGGCTCCGAAGGCGGGACTGCGCACCAGGTAATACATGCGAGCCTCGCTGACCTCGATGTAGGGGCCTTTGGCGTCGAACTTGACATCGGTTCCGGCGCTGTCTTTGGGCAAAGGACTGCCATCCTGAAAGAGGTTAATGCGAACCGGCTTCTGATCCTTCGTGCTGAGAACCGCGTAGAGCGAACGCGCGTGATAGCGCAACTCGGCAGCGGCGCCGTGGCCGTCTGCAGCGACGCCATCATGCTCAATGCGCCATCGTCCGACCAGCATTACGCCGCCATCGGGGGGCGAGTGCGGGGGCTGGAAATCGGCGACATCGCCCTCGTGGTGGCCCGCCATGTTTTCAACGGCGCTGCGGCCGTAGAGTTCGCCGAGAAAAGTTTCCTGAGTGCTGACGCCGCATTCCGGGCGGAATTCATTTTCATCGGGATCGAGATCGATCTTCATCACCTCGGGGTGCGCAGCCGCGAGCAGTTCGCGAAGTTTGGTTTCCATTTCGCGGTTATTGCCTTCGCCAAAGGCTTTCATCACGATGGAACCTTGAGGATCGACCAGGAATCGAGTGGGCCAGCCTTGCACTTCGTAGGCCTTCCACAGCGAACCATTCTGGTCGGCAACCACCGGCCAGGGCAGGCGAAAACGCTGCGCGGCGGTACGTACGTTGTTGACGTCGAATCCGATATTGAATTCTCCGTAGTGCACCGCGACGACGTCGAAACCGTAGGAGTGATACTTGGAGTACCAGCGTTTGATCACGCCGAAATCACGGATGCAGTTGATGCAGGTGTACTCCCAGAAATCGATGAGGAGGACGTGGCCGGCATAACCGGAGATATGGTGGGGAACGGGCGCTCCCTGGTCAAGCCAGGTGACGCCCGCTCCTGAGAAATCAGGCGCGCGATGAACCGTGCGGTCCAGTTGCCCCAACGCCTGACCGGTAAAAAAGGGCGACGACAACAGCAGGAGGATGAATGCTGCGATCGGTCGCCCTTTGCACATAGGTTTAGAAAACAAACTTCGCCTGCAGTTGAGCCACGCGCCCTGCCGGCAGACCGGCGGCGAAAGCGCCATACGGTCCGGTCGGCGGAGCGGCCGAACTTAGGATCGATCCGCAGTTCGGCTGTTCAGCTGGAGGTGTAATCGTCGAACATCCGGCACCACTCCATGCGCTGGAGGGGTTCTGGAAGTTCGGATGATTAAAGGCATTGTAAAGATTCATCCCGATCGTCATCTTCAACCGCTCGGTGAAATTGAAGTCCTTGCCCACCGTGATGTCGGAGTCGAAGAAGCCGGGCCCGCGATACTGGTTGCGGGTCTGGTTGGGGAAGAAGCCCAGGCCGGAGGAACCGGTGAACGCGGAGCTGTTGAAGCAGGCACTGAAGCCATTCACGCAGCTCTGCTGGCCGGGGCCGAGCACCTGAGCGGGCGTGGATGTGCCGCCGTTATTGGTGGTCACCGTTCCGTCTGTGACGGTGAACGGCAAGCCGCTGCGGACGACGAAGTTTTCCGAGAACATCCATCCTCCGAGGATTCCATTCTCAAGTTTGTTGCTGAAATGGAAGGGCTCGGTCCAGACATAATTTGCGTTGAAGCTCTGGCGGACGTCGTAATCGGCATTGCCATAGTTGTTAGCGCGGAAGTTCAGGGGGTTGATCTGACCCTGAACGGAGCTGGTGCTCGAAGGCAAGAGCCCCTGGTTTGAGATTTCATCCAGAGCATGCGACCAGGTGAAATTGGCGTTGACCACAAAGCCGGCCGACAAGCGGCGCACGTAGCTGGCGGTCATGCCGTTGTAGTTGGAGAGCGCGCCCGAATTCCATTCGGTGAAGGTGCCGAAGCGCGAGTCGGGCGAGACGGCTGGATAGCCTGCAATGGCATCGGGAGAAGCGGCATTCAGCGTGGTGTTGGGATAAGCCTCGTGAATGCCGTGATTGCCGACGTAGGCCAGGGTGATCCGGCTGCGACTGTCTAGCTCTTGTTGTATCTGGAAATTCCATTCCTGATACTGCGGAGTGCGGAGCTTGTCAGGGAAGCCGGTTATGGATGGTTGTGCGCCGCCCGCAGCCAGCAATCCCGCTTCCGTCAAACCGTTGGTGATCGATGGAGTTGTGGCATTGCCGTTGCGAATAATGTTCGCCGTGGTGGCAACGGTTGCGGCCGCCCCGGTTGGGTCACCCCAGAATACGGAAGAGTTGCCACCGAAGAGCGGGCTGAACAGGCCAACTCCAACCAGGTACGGAACGTTGACGAACTGATCGGTGATGAACGCGGGGAAGGCATCATAGAAGATGCCGAAGCCGCCGCTGACCACAGTCTTGCTGTTCGCCATCGGCGACCAGGTGAAGCCGATGCGCGGACTCCAATTAATCGGGTCCACGGAGTTGAAGGCCTGGTTCCGACCGAAATTCAGGGCCTGATCGTAGGGCGTGCCGGCACCTTGCGTCACGAGTTGAGAGAACGGGGCTGTCGGCATGGTGAAGCAGTTCGTGTCGCACGTCGGATTAAAGTTGTGCTCGACGCGGAACGAACCGGTCAGTTTCAGCCTGGAATTCACGGCCCACTCGTCTTGAGCGTAGACTCCCACCCCGCCGGTATTCATGGGCGCGGAAGGATGCAGCGCGTTGGTCTGATCGTAAACATCCGACTGGCCGGCGTAGAAATCGCCGAGGTCGGCCAACACAAGCGGTGTAGCTTCCACCGAGGCATCGTAATTGCTGATGTCGTAGCGGCGGAAGTTGACGCCGACTTTGAAGCTGTGGCGTCCCACGGTTTTGGCGAAGTCGTCAACAATCTGGTACTGGCTGACGTCGCGGCCCTGAGGGAAGTCAAAGTTCAGCGCGTTCAAACCGGTCGCCGAGGGCAGGCCGGAGAAGGTGTGGCCATCCGCATTCGCCAACACGTACAGGGAATACGGGAAAGGCGACGTGGGCCCATTCGTATTCTCCACGAAAGTTGCGCGATAGTAGCTGGCCGCGGCGATGAACTGGTTGGTCGCGCTGCTGCCGAAGGTGTGATTCCACACCAGGCTGTTGTTGTACGCCGGCTGGAAACTGGCAGCGGAAAACGCTGACGGATTCAGCGGATCGGCGTAGGTGGCTTGCGTGCCACGGTCAATGTCAAAGCGGAGGAAGGCACGGTCCTTCGAGGTGACGTTCCAGTCGAGACGTCCGATCAGCAAGGTCTCGCTGGCCGGGAGGGCCGGGCTGGCCTCGAATGACTGCATACAACCGGCGCCGACACCGGCGCTGCTGTTGACGACCGCGCCGGTGAGCGGATCGGAACAGGAGCCCGCGATGGGTGAGCCACTGGCAAAGCCCGGAGCCGACTCCCAAAGCTTGGCGGCGTTCATGTAGGTGGACATCGTGCCCGAGGAGGCACCGACGGAGGCGAGGTTGGCGAGCGTGTCGTTCAAAAATGCAGTGGTCGGCGTGTAAACCGATTGTGTCGATGGGACGATGTAACGAATTCCTTCCGTGTCGAAGAAGAAGAACGCTTTATCTTTCTTGATCGGTCCGCCGAACGATGCTGCCCACTCGTTGTTGTTGGCGAAGGGAGTGGGTTGGGTTGAGCCGAGAATTCCTCCGTTGAACCAGTTGTTGGCGTCGAGGTAGCTTCCAGTCCATTCATACTGAAGGTTTCCGTGGTACTGGTTGGTGCCACCCTTGCTGACGAAGTTAACCTGTGCGCCTGCTTGTTGGCCGTACTGGCCCGAGTAGGCGTTGGTGATCACGGTGGCCTCATCGATGCTGTTCTTGCCGAGCATGAGGTTGGTCGGTCCGGAGTTGTTCAGATTGAGAAAAGGATCCATCTGATTTTCGCCGTCCACGGTAAATACGTTCGACGTGGTGGGCAGGCCATCGGCGTTAAAGTTTCCAAACATGCCGCCGGTATTCATCATGATTCCGGGAGCGGTGTAGGCGACAGCGGTGAGATCGTTACCGCCGTTAGGCAGGTTCGCGACCAGATTCTGATCGAACGAGGTGCTCATGTCGGCATTTTCTGTGTCCATGAGCGGCGCCGCTCCAGAGACTTCGACGGTGGTTCCGGCCACGCCCACCTCCAACTTGGCATTCACGCTGGTGACTTGGCCGACGTTCACTTGAACTTTGGTGTTGAAGGTTTTGAATCCGGTTGCACCGACTGCGACGGAATAATTGCCCGGGTCGGCCAACGGAAATTGAAAAGCGCCTTGAGCGTTGCTGGTGGCGTCGCGCGTATAGCCTTTGTCGAGGCTCTTTAATGTGACGGTTGCGTTGGGAAGAACGGCGCCAGTGGCATCCATTACCGTGCCACTGATGGCGCCCTGCGTCGTGCTTTGCGACAGCAGCATGCCAGGCAGCATAAGTGCCAAAAGCACTGTCCCCAGAAATAAGCATTTCGATGTGTTCAATCGCATTGTTTTTGTCTCCATACCCCATGGCTCCAAGTGCATGCACGAGGCCATGAACATACGGTTTTCGGGCCTGAGTTACGGCCAAACAAAAGCGAGGTACGACTATACAAACGGGAATAGTGGGTACACGGGATTGAGGTGTGCCGCAGACTGCGTTTGCAAGTGTTATGGGGGCGAAACTGGCCCCGGACCTACAAGAAAAAGAATTTCGCTGTGTGAGGGTCTACAAGAAATTGGAGGGGCGCTGGGTCTAAAACCCTTTGAGGGCAGGGGTTTGTGGGTTTGTTTGGATCGCGGTTGTTTGGGGAAACCTTCGGGAGGGGGCGTGGATTCTCGGGATGGGACCCTCACTAAAGTCTCCAAGCGAAAATGCCGATAAGGTTCATGAGAAGCCATGAGCACACACGCGCAGCCCGCCCCGATTGAAAAGACGATTCCCTGCATTGCCAGACAGCCGATTTTGACGGCAGACGAAAGTGTGGTGGGATACGAGTTATTTTTTCGCGAAGGCCGCGACGAACGCCGCTTTCATTCCGATGGTGAGAGCGCGACCTTTGCGACCATCGACACGCTGAATCTCGTCGGCCTGAGAGTTTTATGCGACGGGCGGCTGGCCTTCATCAACTGCCCACATCACACGCTGCTGACGGAATATTTCGAGCTGTTGCCGGCGGATGAAGTGGTGATCGAAATCCAGGAAGATGTGCCGGCGGACGAAGGCGTGGTGCAGGCCTGCCAGCGGCTTCGGCAGCGGGGATATTCCATCGCGCTGGATAATTTTGTGACCCACGACCGGCGGGAAGAACTGGTACAGTACGCCGACTTTATCAAAGTTGACTTCCAGAAAGTGCCGCCGGTGCAGTCCGCGGCACTGGTGGAGCGGCATGCCAGCAAACAGTGCGCCATGCTGGCGCACAAAGTGGAAACCCGGGAAGATTTCCTGCTGGCAAGGAAAGCGGGATTCACGCGCTTCCAGGGATATTTTTTCCGGCAACCGGAGAAGATGACGCTGCGGCAAGTGCCTCCTAATCAGGCCACCAACCTCAGATTGCTGAGCGCGGTCTCGCAATCGCAGGTGGATTTCGTGGAAATTGAAACGCTGATCAAGCACGATCCCTCGTTGTGTTATCGGCTGCTGCGGTATTTGAATTCTCCCTTGCTGGGACTAACGGCGCAGGTGACGTCGGTGCGGGGCGCGTTGAACATGTTGGGCGAGCGCGAAACCTCGCGCTGGGTGCGCATGGCGACCACACTGGTGATGGGACAGGACAAGGCTTCGGACCTGGTGCTGTCGTCGCTGGTGCGGGCGCGCTTTTGCGAACTGGTCGGCGCGCGCGTGGAGCACGGCGATGCCGATCTGTTTCTGATGGGTATGCTCTCGATGATCGATGCGATTCTGGCGGTGCCGATGGGAATCGTGCTGGAAGAGTTGAGCCTCGATCCCATACTCAAGATGCAATTGCTCTTCGCCAAGCGAGGGAAGAAAACTCCGCTTTCCCCGATCTACGATCTGATGGTGGCGAGGGAGGCGGGAGACTGGGAACAGGTGACGGCCCTGGGCAAGCAGATGAACCTATCGCTGTCGTTTGTGGCCGAAGCCTCGAATGCGGCCATGCGCTGGGCGCACGAAATCACCAGCGCAGTGCGGCCGCCGCAGCCGAAGTAACAGTGAAATCACCTCTCAGTTTTATGCTGGCAGCCGCTTTACTGCGCAGCCGTGAATGATGCATAGTTCTTGACGTAACTCTTGCGCATCCACGGAGGTCAGCAATGGTTAAGTCGATCGCCGTAGTCGTCGGCGCTTACGTGATCTCTATTCTTCTTGTCCTGGCCACCGACCCGTTGCTCTCCCGCATCTTTCCGGGCGATTTCGTCCGCGGCCGCATCCCCTCCGATACGGCGCTGATGGCGAGCACGGCGTGCTTTGTGGTGGTCTCGATTTTTTGTGGCTGGCTGTGCGCGCACTTCGCCCCTTCCAACGCCGGGCGGCACGTGCTGTGGTTCTTTATCCTTGGCGAAGTGATGGGCGTAGCCGCGATCATTCCCAACTGGAGCAAGGGCTGGCCCCACTGGTACTGGCTGTCGTGGCTCCTCACCTGGCCGGTGAGTTGCTGGATTGGCCTGCTGCTGGCCGGACGCCGGGCCGAGAGGCCGTCGGCCATCGCCTAGGGTCATTGAGTGATCGGCGGATCGAGGCGATCAGATTTCCAATCGCTCAATTGCTCAACCACTCAATGACTCAAATGGATTTTTCTGCTCTTGCCTCTTTTATTCCTGCCCCAGCGAACAGTCCGGATTCACGTTCTGGATGTAGATTCCGTTGTTGCCGATGCGGTCATCTTCGAAGGCGAGCGCCGCAACACCAGCCGGCGAAATCGCCGCTACCAGACGGCCCTTATTCGATGGAGTAGATGAAACCGGAAACTGCGGGCATACGGTCGCGCCACTGCCATCGAGCTTGATGGCCTGAATGGTGGCGTCCCCGAAGCCGGGCTCGTCGACCCAGAAGGTGAGCGCTCCGGTGCCGCTTTGGACGGTCTCGACGAAGATTTGCGAATCGCTGCCGAGCGGGATAATCGTCAGACCATCGGCGCCCCACTGCGCCGTGCCGGTCGAGTTGAATTTCTGTCCGGAAACGCCGTTGAGGGACTGCAGGGAATTTTCTTCAGTCCAGAAAACAAAAACTTCATCGGTGAGCGCGCGATAGGCGGCAGAGGGATCGACTCTGACGTTACCGGCTTTGGAGGAAACCGCGACGCCGTTGTGCGCGAAGGCCTCGCTGCCATCGCCGCGAATGTGCTGCGCGAAGCATTGCAGCGTGGGGGAACTGGTGTACCAGGCGAACACGGCGCCACCCTTTCCGTCGTAAAGGAAGTAAGGGAAGTTTCCGAACTGGAGCGATCCGACATCGAAGATATCGGCGTTGGCGCTTCCCCAGAGCTTGTGGCCGGCGGCGTTGAGCTTGTTGGCGCGAAGCTGCGAGTTGCTGCCGAAGCCGGAGTTGCGCACCCAGGAAACGATGACCGATCCGTTCTCGGCGGCGTGCAGGTCGGCGAGCGTGTAGTTGAAACCGGATTCGTGCAGCACCACGCCCTTGCCCCACTGCGGCGCGCCAGAAGCGTCGAGCTTCTGCAGAACTACGTCGCTGTTGCTGGTCCAGGCGACGACGGTAAATCCGTCGGTCGTGCCGGCGATTTTAGGAACCGCATTGAAAGCCTGGTTGGAGGTGAGCTGCACGCCGAGACTTCCCCAGAGCGGGCTTCCGTGCGCAGACATGTGGGCGCCGGTGATTTGCAGGTTGGCGTTTTCGCGCGTGTCCTGAAAGGCAAGCAGAGCGTTATCGCTGGTGTCGGCGGAGAGGCCGTAGTCTTCGGTGGAGCTGTTGGTGAGGTCCGCGACCATATCGCCGCCGTGCTGGAATTGCTCGACGCCGCCGTTGCTCAGGCGCTGGTAGAACACGTCGTAGCCGATGGGAGGCGGAGTGGACGGGATTCGAATCGAACCAGCTCACGTACCAGCCGCCCTTCAATAGAGGGATCAGCTTGGGCTGGACTTGATCGCTGCCGTTGGCGTCGTCGGCGAGCGGAAGGTTGACGGCAGGGTCGGAGGACCACTGGGCGAACGCGGCGGTGGAGAGTGCGAGAGATAGCAGAAGCGTGGCGATGGAACGGAAAGCAATTTTCATTTGGGTCCCCGAGAGTGCGATTTTGAAACCGCAGAAAGGCCGGAGAGAAGATTACTATCGTTCAAACAGGCCGTCAATCAAGGAATTTGGTGAAGTAGCGAGTACCGAGAGGCGAGTACCGAGTCCCTAGTACCTGGTTTTCAAAACCAAAGTCCCAGTTTACGACCGCATCGCTATCGGAGTCACATTCTGCATGGGTTCATCTTAAACTTGGCAGGGGTGGACAGAGACAGCAGGCCGCCTTCGTTTTCGGGACCGGCGGCGGTAGACAGGTAGGGATGCTTCGACTCCGCCGGAACTCCCTCCGGTCGTCCCGACTCCGCTCAGCAAGACAAGGATTCATCACCTAGCTATTTCGCAAAGTGCGCGAAACATGGGGCACCCTTTTCCGATGGTGCTATATGGGCCGCTTGTGTCGCTGGCGAGTCCCGACTAGAATTCCTTGGCATCTAAATTAGGAGGCTTCGAAATGGCTGCTTCCCCGCTTGCGCCGACGTCCGATCCGTGCCACCTCCGGCTTCACTGTCCGAAGGCGCCCGCCTCATCGACACGTTTATCGCGCCCTCAAAGACCTTTACCGACCTTCGCCGCAATGCGAGCTGGTGGGGGCCATGGCTGCTGATCTCTATTTTTGCGCTGATCTTCGTGTACTCGATGCAGACCAAGATGGGCTTTGAGCAGATCAATCGGAACGAGATCGCGCACTCTTCACGGGCCGATGCGTTCGATAAACTCTCTGCCGAAGACCAGGCCAAACAGCTAAAGTTTGCCAACAACTTGATCCTGTATCTCTCTTACGGCATCCCCGTGACGCTTCTGATCTACTTCGCGATCGTCACAGCGGTGCTGTACGGTACTTTCAAATTTGCGACGGGCGCCGACATTTCTTTCAAAGTGGCGTACGCCATCGTCTTTTACGCCAGCCTGCCCGGCATCCTCGCCTCGATTCTGGGAACAATTTCGATGTTCGCCGGAGTTGATCCGCAGGGCTTCAACGTGAACAATCCAGTCGCCACGAATCCGGCCTACTTCATGGATCGCGGTGGCAACAAATTTCTGTACGGGATGGCCTCGGGCCTGGATGTGCTCACGATCTGGACGATTGTGTTGATGGGCATTGGTTTTTCTTCCACCACCAAGGTGAAGCGCTCGACGGCGATCTTCATCGTCGCCGGATGGTTTGTGTTCTGGAAGCTGCTGACTGCGGGCCTATCGTCTCTTGGGTAGTCTTGAGTTGGAGTCGCAACAGTCAATATCTTTAAGGAGAGTTCCAATGAAACGAGTTCATGTCGCATTTGTTCTGGCTTTGATGGTCTGGGCGTGTGGAGGATTTGCCCCGGCGCAAACTGCGGCCCCGGCCGCCGCTCCGCAAGCCGCGGCGCCGGTGAAGAATCCGGTGGCGACTTCGCTGGGGATGCTGTTGCCGCGCTCGCGGAATAACATTCTCGGGGCGATCAGCGCGATGCCGGCCGACAAGTTCACCTTCGCGCCTACGAAAGACCAGATGACGTTTGCGCATCTGGTCGTGCACATCATCGGGTCAAACAATAACAATTGCGCGAAGGCCGCCGACGTAGCTGCGCCCAAAGTTGAGGAAGCCAAAGAAACCGACAGCAAAGATAAACTGCTGGCGGCGGCGACCGCATCGTTCGATTTCTGCGCCGAGGCGATCGGCAAAATGGACGACTCGAAACTTGGCGACAGCATCGAACTCTACGGACGATCGTTGCCGCGCGCCATGTCCGCGCTGGGCCTGGCCAGCGGATGGGCCGACCACTATGCGGCGGCGGCGCAATATCTGCGGCTAAACGGAATTTTGCCGCCCTCGGCGCAGCCGAAAAAATAGACCGCGCGGCGTAGTCACTGCGCCGGCGTTTGTACCTGATGGTATCCCGGGCCGGGACTGGTGTTGGCGTTCACGACTTGTCCGGCGCCGTTGCGATAGTAGTTGGAGTAGGGGCCAGTCCAGACCTGGAAGCGCGTTCCGCTCTGGGGGTCGACCGCGTCGGTGAGTCCGGTGAGGATGTCTCCCCAGCGCGAGGATTGCGCCTGCGACGCCGCCTGCCGCGCCTCGAAACCGGCGACCTGCTGATTCCAGGCATTGGTGCGGGCCTGATGATAGGCCTGCATCTGCCCCAGGAACTGCCGGTACTGCTGACCAACCTGGGCCGCCCCCGCCTTCACCATGCGACTCTGAAATTGCTCCCACTCGGGATTGCGTGCGAAGGAGTTGAACATGTGCTGCGCGATCGCTTCGGCCTGCAAGAGGCTATCGCTCGTGGCCAGAATGCTGACCACCGGTTCCACCTGCCAGAAACCTCCGCCGGGAACATCGTAGCTGCTGGTGCGAACGTAGATGATGGCGGTGCGCGGTCCGGCGCTGGTTTCGCAGGTGTAGGAGACGGCGCCTTCGCTCTCCTCTCGCGCCGAAGTCCCGCGAAAAAGCGCCGGCACCGCCAGCTTCCAAGTGGCGGGTTGAGGTTTCGCATCGCGGCAAACACTCTGGAAACGGACCCTGCCGTATTTCTCGGCGAACACCTGGCCGTCCTGGTATCTGGAAACCACCATCTGAAACTGCTGAGGCTTGATGAAGGCCTGTCCCTCGGGCGGCGTGTGTGGGCTAGGAAGAGCGTAGCCGGGAATGTTGGCGTCGGCGAGGCGCAGGATAATTCTGCCGTCGGGGGAACGCGCATCGATCATCCAGCGCACATCGAAGTAGCCGAAACGAAACATGCCGCCTTGCACGTCCCAACCTTGAGGGGCTTCGAGGGAGAAAGAGTTTTCGGCAGGATCGTCGTAGCGCGCCCACGCCACCTGGGAGCCGGGTTTGGCGTTCGCCATCGACTGGTTCGACATCTCTGAATTAGGCGCGGGGCTGGAACCAGGGGAAGTGGAGTTCATCGGATTCGAGTTCGAAGCGCCGGAGTTCGCGCCGGAATCGTTGGGCTTCGACTTACAGGCAACCGTAAAAAGCATGACCGCGGCGAGCGGAACCAGGGCGAAGCAGGTGATTCGCTTCATAAAAAACTCCCCCGCAACAAATTTTGCCAGCAAGGATACAACAGAAATGGAAGGCGGCGCAGGCTTTTTGCGGCGAGTGGTGGCTCAATCGGACTCCTTTCAGTCTAGGTTTGGGGTCATCCTGAGTGCAGCCGTTTTTCAGGCGGAACGAAGGATCTCCCACTCGCCGTTTCTGTGGGAGATCCCTCACGCGGCTGAAGTGCGCCGCGTTTCGGGATGACGCCTTCAGAGGAGAATAAATTCAAACGGAGCCATCACCCGTTGTCGCTAGTGGATCTGAACCAGTCCCGAAGGCGATGAGGGAACAGGCTCAGCGGGATGCTGCGGCGCGCGCCAACTGTCGAGAACCGAAACCTGATGGACGCACGAAACCGTGCAGTGCGGCGCGCAGCCTTTTTCGGTGAGGTACTCGCGGCGGATGTCGTCGCGCGTGTACGTCGCGAGCGGAACTCCAGGATAGCCGCGCTGCTGCGAGCAGTAATGCACCAGGCCGTCTTCGCAGATGTAGAGATAGCGCGCGCCGGCGCGGCAGCGCCAGTCATTGGGCAGGCCTTGCGCGATGTTGTCCTGAAAGGCGTTGATGCGGGTGAAACTGCGCTTCTCCCACGACTTCATTTCGTCATAGACGTCGCGCTCTTCCTGGTTCAGTGGCTGAACCTGGCCGCTGCCGTCGTGGATGATGCCGATGGTCGAACTGAAACCAAGTTCGACGGCGCGCTTGCCGATGGTGAGGGCGTCCTGCGGATTGGAAATGCCGCCGCCGACAACCGAGTTGATGTTCACGTGAAACTCGGCGTGCTCGGCCAGGAATTGCAGCTTTTTGTCGAGGACCTTCAGGCTCTTCTTCGAGACCTCGTCGGGATTCACGTTGTCGATGGAAATCTGCAGCCACTCGAGTCCGGCGCGGTTGAGGCGCTGGATGCGGTCGGGCATCAAGAAATATCCGTTGGTGATGAGTCCGGCGATCATGCCGTTGGAGCGAATGCGGCGGATGACGTCGTCGAGTTCGGGATGCATCAGCGGCTCTCCACCGGAGATCGTGACCACGGCGGTGCCGAGGGAGCCGAGCTTATCGATGCGGCGATACATTTCGTCCAGCAGAACGGGCTTAGAGAAATCGTCGAACTCGTTGCAATAGGTGCAGGCCAGGTTGCAGCGGCGCATGGGGATAATGTGCGCCAGCAGCGGATGGTCGGTCGAGGCCAGGGCGCGGGCGGCCATGGAGGCTCCGCGCAAGTTGCGATGCAGGCCTTTGGCGCGGCGGCGCAGGGTTGTGAGGGCTGAGGGCATGGATTAGTTACTACTATTACATCATGGATGCGGGAGAAATGCAGGGTTTGGGACAGTGTTTGGGGAAAAATCAGGGCTGAAGCGTTTCCCAGAACATCCTCTTTGCTTCCGAGCAAAAAGCTTTTAACCGCGGAGGACGCAAAGAAAGGCCGCGAAGGACGCTGAGAAAACCAAGGTTCTGCTTTGCGACCTTTGCGGATTTTCTTAGCGACCTCCGCGGTCAAGGGCTCTTGTTTTTCTAAACCTCCACCGCTTTGCGCAGCGCGGCTCTGGCTAGCAGGCGCGTTGAGTCCAGCATCGGTAGCGGGGATTGTTCTTGCGTGATGACCAGCGGAATCTCGGTGCAGCCCAGGACCACCGCGTCGCAGCCTTCATCTTTCAGCGTGCGGATCACTTCTGTTAGATAGGCCTGGGTGCTAGGCAGGAATGCGCCTTGTACGAGTTCATCGAAAATAATGCGGTGGATGCGTTCGCGCTGCTCCACGCTGGGAATGCGATGCTCGATGCCGGCGGCTTTTAGTTTTTCGGGATAGACCGGGCCTTCCATCAAAGCGCGGGTGCCGAGAACTCCGAGACGCTTGTAGCCGTGGCGTTTTGCTTCGTTGGCGACCTCGACGGCGATGTGCAGCCAGGGACGCGGCGAGCGGTGTTCGACCAGATCGAATGCCTGATGAATAGTGTTGACCGGGGCGATCAGAAAATCGGCTCCGGCTTTGGCCAGCTTCTCGGCGGAGGAGAGCATGAGTTCGGCGACGCCTGCCCAGTCATTGGCCTCGACGCATTTCATGTAGCTGGCAAAATTGTGGCCGTGCAACGAAATTTCCGGATGCTGATGCGGGCCGAGGATTTCCCCAGCTTCGAGGCAGATGGTGCGATAGCAGAGGGCGGCGCCTTCTGCGCTGCAAGCGACGATGCCGATGTGGAGAGACATGGTCTTGGGTCTTGGGTCTTAGCAGCCCGTGGTGCAAGTCGAAACTCAAAACCAGCGCCTAAAGGCGCATTGATGACTCGGCACTTATGGCACGCATGAATGCGTGCCCTGATACGAATCGCGCTTACACCACGGGCTGTTAGGCCTAAGACCTAACAACTATGACCTAACACCCCTTATCTGGCCGCCGCGGCGTCGAACAGATTCAGGAACTCCAGCTTCTTCTCCGCAGGCAGAAACGAGGCTTCGAAGGAGTTGCGGGCTAGTTCGCGAAGGTGCTCGTCTGTGAATCCAAAGGTCTGCTGTGCTAGCTGGTATTCGCGCGCCAAGGTCGTGCTGAACATGGCCGGGTCATCGGTGTTGAGCGTGATCATGACTCCCTGATCGAAGTAGCTTTTCACGGGATGCTCGTTGAGATTGGGGCAGAGTCCGGTGCGCTGGTTGCTGGTCAGGCAGATCTCGACCGGAACCTGGCGCTGGGCAAGCTCTTCGACGAGGTCGGGATCGTGGAAGGCGGTAAGGCCGTGGCCGATGCGCTCGGCGCGCAAGTTGAGCGCTCCCCAGATGGATTCGGGCGGACCGGTTTCGCCAGCGTGTGCGGTGAGGCGCAGGCCGTGGTCGGCGGCCCAGGCGTAGGCGTCGCGGAAAAGTTCGGGCGGCGCTTTCTGCTCGTCACCGCCAATGCCGATGCCGGCGACTTCGCGGTCGTGGTAGCGAAGCGCAAGCTCGAAAACTTTTTGCGCCGCCTCGGCTCCGAACTGGCGGACCGCGTCGAAAATCCAGAGCAGCGAGATGCCGAAGTCGCGAGCGCCGCGGGCACGGCCACGGTCGAGGGCTTCGAAGATGGCGGCGAAATCCTGCTTGCGCCAGAGGCAGACTCCCACCGAGACGTAAACTTCGGCGTGCAGAACGTTTTCTTCTTTCAGCCGCTCCATCAGGCGGTAGGTGATGAATTCGTAGTCCTCGGGGGTGCGCAGGTACTCGGTGATGTTTTTGAAGGCGAGCAGAAAGCCGGGGAAATCGGCGTATGTGTACAGCGGCTCGACTTTGATTTGAGTGGCGCGTTCGCCGTGGCGGAGCCGGAGCTCGATCAGCGTGGTGGGCTCGATCGCTCCCTCAAGGTGCAGGTGCAGTTCGGCTTTGGGGAGAAGACGAAGAAAGCTGCTCGGCCGATCGGGTGCGGAAGACATCACTGTTGATTGTAGATTCTTGGGGGGAGATTTGCGAGGAGGGCAGCGGGCAGCTGCCAGCCATAAGCTCTCAGCCGTCAGCCGTCAGCCGTCAGCAAAAGCAAAATCCACCACGGAGACACGGAGGCACGGAGGGAATTGAAACATTTTCTTTTGCTGACAGCTGATGGCTGATGGCTGATCGCTGACAGCGGTCCTCTATTTTTTCGCAAACTCGCTGCGGTGGCGGCTGTAGAGGAAATAGATTGTCAGGCCGATGGCTAGCCAGGCGAAGAAGCGCAGCCAGGTCAGAATCGGCAGGCCGGACATCAGCAAGACGCAGAACAGCACGCTCAGCACTGGGGCGGCGATGCCGCCGGGGGCGCGGAATCCGCGATGGCGGCCGGGGTCGCGATAGCGCAGGATAATCACGCCGATGGAAACCAGGGCGAAGGCAAACAGCGTACCGATGTTCGAAAGATCGGAGAGTGTGCCGATATCGAGAATTCCCGCCGGGACGCCGACTACAAATCCGGCGATCCAGGTTGCAGTGGCGGGAGTGCGGAAGCGGGGATGCACGCGTCCGAAAAGCTTGGGCAGCAGGCCGTCGCGCGACATGGAGAACCACACGCGTGCCTGCCCGAGCTGGAAGACGAGAAGCGAAGAAATCATGCCCATCATGGCGCCGAAGAGCACGCCGAGTTCCACCCAGCGCAGCGTGTTCGAGCCGGTGCGCGCCACCAGCATCTTCAAACTGTTGGCCACGGGGGCGGCGTCGTCGAGCATGAGGTGCCAGGGCACAATCCCGGTGAGGACGATCGCCACGGAAATATAAAGCAGGGTGCAGACGATCAACGTTGCGATGATTCCGATGGGCAGATCCCGTTGCGGATTCTTGGCTTCCTCGGCGGCAGTGGAGACGGAATCGAATCCGATGTAGGTGAAGAAAATAATGGAGCCGCCGGTCAGAATGCCGGACCAGCCCTGCGGCGCGAAGGGATGCCAGTTGGCGGGTGCGACGAAGTGAGCGCCTGCGATCACGAAGGCGAGAATGGCGGAAATTTTGAGGATCACCATGGTGTTGTTGGCTTCGGCGGATTCGCGAATGCCACGTACCAGCACCACGGTGAGAAGCATGACGATGAGAAATGCGGGAAAGTCGAAACCGAAGTGTAGGCCGGGGGGATAGAGCACGTTGCCCTTGAGATCGGAGAGTCCTCCGGGCAAATAGGCGGGCGAAATCCAGCGCAAGGCAGGATGGAATCCGAACCAATCGAACATGGCAACCAGGTGCGCCGAGAAGCCGACGCTGACCGCCATATTGCTGACGGCGTATTCGAGAATCAGGTCCCATCCGATGATCCAGGCGATCAGTTCACCCATGGTCGCGTAGGTGTAGGTGTAAGCGCTGCCGGCGATGGGAATCATGGACGCGAGTTCGGCGTAGCAGAGCGCGGTGAATCCACAGACGAGGGCGACTAATACTAACGATAAGGCTAGGGCTGGACCCGCCCCCGGCCTGCCTTGTGTGGCCGTGTGCCGGATCATGTAATCGAGCAAGGGCGCGTTGAGGATGGAAGAAGTATCGAACTTCTGCCCGGCAATGGCCGTGCCAATCACGGTAAAAATGCCCGCGCCAATGACCGCGCCAATGCCCAGCGCCGTGAGCGACACCGGGCCGAGAGTTTTTTTCAGCCGGCGCTCGGGCTCTTCCGAATCGGAGATCAGCTTGTCGATCGACTTGCAGCAGAAAAGCTGGTTGTCGGAGGTGTAGATTGTGGCGGCGGGTTCTGAGGGTGGTTGGGACAAGAGTGAGTTGTCTCCTGAGAAAGCTGTCAGCTGTCAGCGTTCAGCCGGTTGGGCTCCCTTCAAACTGGGAACCTCCGGTCGCGGTGCAATTCTACCCGAACGGCTGTGTGCTTGCGGGAGATCCCTCGGCCCGCTTGTGAGAACGCGGGCCTTCGGGATGACGCCCCGGCCAAATGGCAAGGGCTTACTCTTTTACCGCTTCGACTGGCCGCGAGCCAGCTTCTTCACCTTGCGCTTTTTCGATCCGCGAGCGTAGTCGCGGGGCTTCTTGGGCTTCTCCGCCTTCGTCTTCTTGCGCGAGGCGCGTTTGGATTTCTTACGATCTTCTTTGGTCAGCTTTGCTGTGTTTGCCATAATTGCTGTCGTTATCCTCTTCTCGATTCGGATTCTTGTTCACCTGCGATCCTCGGCGGTTTTGGTTATCCTGCTATTAGAACGGCGGAAAGCGGTCTCTCGATCCCCAGCACTGGATGTCGTCGCTCCACCAGACCTGGCCGTCCTCGTTGGTTTGAAGTGTGCGAGCGCCCTGGGCCACGGTGAATTCCACATACGACCAGGTGTTGGACTCGTGAGGCTGATTGGCGATCTCATTGAGCACGATGCCGTTCCAGATTTTGCAATCGCGCGCACTGAGCGGATTGGGCGCGTTCAGCGGATCCTGCGGTTTCGCGGTATAGAAGTTGTCGATGATCAATCCCTCGGGCTCGAAGTTGCCGTCGGAGTTCATGACTTGCAACTCGATCGGGAAGACATATACATCCACCGGGTTATTCGTCCCCACTTCGGTATCGTGGTGAAGAGTGAGACCTTTGGGCCCGCCGTCGAGGATGGAAAAATATTCATAGGTCGGCTGCGTCTGAGGCGAGGCCGGAGCCGTTTTCGCCACGGCGGCAGGCCTGCGCTCGTGCCGGATCTTCTTGTTTTGTGCTGCGGCGGAAGACACCGCCAGCAAAGCAAGTAACACTGCCACGAAAAACTTGCCTGTTCTACTCATAGTGATCATATTCGACTCCTTCCTGTTGGGAGCTCACAATTTTCGGCGGCTTCTCAAGCCCGCTCTAACTGGGCATACTTCTCCACCAGCTTCTTCAAGCCGAAGCGAGGAAATTGTACAGTAATCTTGGCATCTTCGCCTTCTCCTTCACGCAGATAGACGGTTCCTTCGCCGTATTTGGGATGGCGAACCTTCTGGCCGGGGCGGAATCCGCGCCTGCCGGAAGGCTCTTCGACGGGCGTTTTCGGCAGAGTGAACTTCTTGCCGCGGCTGGCGAAAAACTCCGCGATATTCTCGATGGAGTTGTAGGGCTTGGCCGGGGCGGTGGGCTTTTGGCGATTCGACTGCCCGGCGCCTCGCTTCCAGGTTGCGCTCTGGTCTTCGTCTTCGTAGGAGTAGTGGGCGTCAGCGTCGAAGGCTGCGGGGCTTCGCCCCGCTGGACGGGCGAAGGCGCCCGCCCCCACATGGCCCGTCCCCACATAGCCTGTAGTTCCCACCCGGGCTCTCTTTGTCCCCAGTTCTTCGATCAACGGGGCGGGGACCTCTTCGAGAAATCTTGAGGGGACGCTGGCTTCGGGCAGGTCGGTGCCGTAGCGGCGGCGATAGACGGCGCGGGTGAGGATGAGTTGGTCCATGGCGCGGGTCATGCCGACATAGCAGAGGCGGCGCTCTTCTTCGACTTCATCGGGTTGCAGCATGGTGCGGGAGTGCGGAAAGAGTCCTTCTTCGAGGCCGCTGAGAAAAACCAGCGGGAACTCGAGGCCCTTGGCGGCATGCAGGCTCATCAGCGTGATCTGGGCGCGCTCGTCATAGTCGTCGGCGTCGGCGATGAGGGCGGCGTGGTCGAGGAATTGGTCAAGGGATTCGCCACGGTCGCGGGAGTCGGCGGCGGCGTTGACCAGTTCGCGGAGGTTCTCGATGCGGGAGAAGGCTTCGGGAGAGTCTTCGTCTTCGAGAAGCTTGATGTATTGGGTGCGGTCGATCAGGAATTTCAGGAGGTCGGCGGTCGAGATCGTGGGGGCTGGGAAAGTGGCGTCGATACCTTCCTCACCGGGGAGGGGGCGAGACGCCCCCTCGACAGCCGGCGGGACGCCGGCGCTACCGTCAGGGGTGGATTCGGCGGAATCGAGTTCATCGGACGCTGCGCCGAAGTCGAAGGAGAAGTTTTCGAATTCGTTGGGATTGAAGGCCGCGGCGTCGTCCGGGGCGGCATCGTCGGGCACGGAATCTTCTGCGGCTCGCGGGGCTTCCGGCTGCGCGGGCGAGGGCGCCCGCGCTACATCTGCTTCCAGTTGCTCTACGAAGGTTCCCGCTTGCATTGCTTGCGCGTCGAGAATCAGCTGCTGGAAATTCTTCAGGGACGCCATGGCGCGCTGCGGGAGGAGTTGGCGGCGGATGGCCTCGCCGATTGCGCCCCACAGCGACAAGCCCGTTTCGAGCGCGAGATGTTCGAGCGTGTCGATGGTGCCTTTGCCAATGCCGCGGGTGGGAGTGTTGATCACACGCAGCAGCGAGATGGAATCGTCGGGGTTTTGGATGACTTTCAGGTACGAGATCATGTCTTTGATCTCGGCGCGTTCGTAGAAGGAAAATCCGCCGACGACTTTGTATTTGAGGCCGTAGCGGCGCATGGCTTCTTCAAACAGGCGCGACTGCGAGTTGGTGCGGTAGAGCACGGCGGCGCGCGGAGATTCGCCGCGCTGAGCGGCTTCGCGCAAATATTTGGCGGTGTGGTCGGCGGCGAACAGGGCTTCGTTTTCGCCGTCGGGAGCCTCGTAATATCCGATTTTGGCGCCACCCTGGCGCGAGGTCCAGAGATTCTTGCCTTTGCGGCGGACGTTGTTTGCGACCACCGACGACGCGGCCTGCAGAATATTCTGCGTGGAACGGTAATTCTGTTCGAGGCGAATGATTTTCGCTTCGGGGAAATCTTTTTCGAATTCGAGGATGTTGCGGATGTCGGCGCCGCGCCAGGAATAAATGGACTGATCTTCATCGCCCACGGCGCAGACATTGTGGCGCTCACCGGCCAACATGCGCATGAGTTCATATTGCGGGCGGTTGGTGTCCTGATATTCGTCGATCAACAGATATCGGAAGCGGCGGTTGTAATACTCGCGGACTTCGGTCGAGGTCTTGAGCAGCCGAGTGGCTTCGAGCAGCAGATCGTCGAAGTCGAGAGCGTTGGCCTTGCGCAGTTCTTTGCGATATTCCTCGAACAGGTGGGCAATTTTTTCGGCTTTCGGATCGGCCGATTGCAGGTAGAGCTCCTGCGGATCGAGCATGTGATTTTTGGCCCAGGAGATGCGCGAGAGGACGATGCGCGGCGTGAGTTGCTTGTCGTCGAGGCCGAGGCGTTTCATGATCCCCTTGACGACCGACTGCTGATCGCTCTCGTCGTAGATGACGAATTTCTTGGTGTGGCCGATGGGCGGCTTGCCGGGAGTGGCCGACGGAATCTGCAGCGCCTCGATGTCGCGGCGAAGAACGCGCACGCAGAAGGAATGGAAGGTTGAGATGACCGGCTTGGCGATGCTGAGCCCGCCGACCAGTTTCTCGACGCGCTCGCCCATTTCGGCGGCGGCTTTGTTGGTGAAAGTCATGGCCAGAATGGATTCCGGCATGACGCCCATGTTGTCGATCAGGTAGGCGATGCGGTAGGTGATGACGCGCGTCTTGCCGCTGCCCGCGCCGGCGAGGATGAGCACCGGACCCTCGGTAGTTTCGACGGCCTCGCGCTGCTGCGGGTTGAGTTGATCGAGAAAAGACAATGCGGAAGCGGCTCCGGGGTGATGAGGTAATTTTACAGGGGAAATGAAAAACAAGATGCAACGGTCCAAAGGCCCGGGGCCGCAGGGGAGGTACCTTATGCTTCCCCTTTTGGGACGCCAGGCACTCAAATTTACCGTGCAACCGTGATCATTCCGGCGAACCGTAGATAAACTCTATGCAGGGCCCGTGGTGTAACGGCAACACAGCACCCTGCGACGGTAGCAGATGCGGGTTCGACTCCCGTCGGGTCCACCGCTCCGGTGTTCCGGGGCGCAGGTTCTGTGGGGAGCGAAGCAGGGATAGCTTCCCTACAAAAGTAACTTGACTGCAAATTTGGGTGACCTATACTAGAGTTGTCGCAGGGTGCTGTATTGCCCAGATTTGGAAGGCCCCGAGCAATCGGGGCCTTCGCTCTTTTGAGGCTTACCTCATGCGCACACCAGGTGGCCGAGGCCGGCGCGGACGTTCTGCAAAATTTCCCGGGATCGAAAAACAACCGGGCTTCGAACGGTTCGTCATCGTAATAGCAAATACACAGGTCCTTCGCGGGATGGTCCCTGGCGGCGCAGGAGCACGACTGGCTCAGGATGACAAATCCAAAACTACTTCACACCCATGCTGTCATCAGATGGCCGAGGCCGCCGCGGACGCGGAGTTTGTCGGTGCGGCCGCTGAAATAGCGGGCGTTGAGTTGATCGCGTTGCAGAAATTCGGTGCGGCGAAATCCCAGGCGCTTGAGCTCGTCCTGCAATTTTCCGGGATCGAAAAATAATTGGAGAGGCTCTCCGTAGGCGGAGACACGTCGCGAGAGTGCGCCCAGCGCCATCCTCTGGCCCACGTTGAGCAGCTTGGGATCGATGGCGAAGTCGAAGACCACGCCGCTGACTGCGGGCAGGCGCGCAATAAAGCTGCACGTATTCATGCAGGCGGCGTGGGTGAGGTAGGGCGTCACTCCCAGCCAGGAGAAAAATGCCGCGGACTTTCTATCGAAAGCGCAGCCCTCAAGTCCATTCGCCAGGGTTTGCCGCTCGAAGTCAATCGGCACAAAGGTTAGCGACGGAGGGATCGCGATGCCGGCCGCGTGCAATTGCTCGCGCTTCCAGGCCTGCGTGTCGGGATGATCGACCTCAAAGACCCGCAGAGCGGAATGAGGGTTGCGATAGGCGAACGTGTCGAGTCCGGCGCCGAGGATTACGAACTGACTCACGCCCTGGGCGACTGCGCCGGCGAGTTCATCCTCGGCGTAGCGGCTGCGGGCCGCCATGAAGGCGCGAAAGGATCGCAAGTAGGCTTGGTGCTCTTTGGGATTGGAGCGCAACGCCTCAGCGGCCTCGGTTCCGATGATGCGCAGGGCGAGGGGGTCGTCTAGCACGCGGGGTTGGTCCAGCAGTTGATGCGCGGCGCGGCGGATGGCGACGCGCTGAGCGGTTTTGCTGAAGGTGCCTTCTTGCATGAGAGAGTAAAGGGTGGTGGAATCGCTTCCCTCAGGGGCTAAAGCCCATGGTGATTACAGATTGTCCAATCGCAGCACTGAAAGCGCTGCGCCACCCAAAGTCAGGGTCTTTCCGAGCGGCTTCCCTTGCATTCGGCACAGGGGCACACTTCGCGCAGAAATTTCCAGGAGTAAATGCCGAGGTCGTGATCATCGTTCCACTTGAAGCGGATGGCGTATTTGCCCATGCCTTCGGCGGAAACGGGCTTGGCGGCAGGCTTGAACATGGGCAGAGCGCCGGGAGCCAGCTTCGGAGGCTCGCCCGGCTTGCGTCCAGCCTTGTCGCGCTCTTCGTTGCACATGGCGCAAGGGCAGGCGTCGCGAAGGAAAACGAAATTGTAGTGGGAGACGTGGCCGTCGGCCCATTCGACATCCACGCCCGTGCCAGTGGTGAGGTTCACCTTCACTGACTTGGGATCTGTAGCCGCTGTGGGCGCCTGAAGGGGGGACTGCATGAGTTCAGTATCGCATACGGCCGGGGGAGTGGCAGGACGGGTCGATTAATGCGCGGCTGAAGTTGTGCTCGAAGCCGCTTTTGGACTGGTGACCGCTCCGATGGCCAGACCACCGAGCGCTCCGGCGAGAATCCCCATCAAAGCGAGCAGCAGGGTGCTTTCCACCAACGTTGCTTTTCCACGATGCGACATAGTTCCTCCCGGCAAAAACGCCAGAATACGAGGTTATTTTACCTTGGCAGGCGCGGAGTAGCTAGAGCCAATTGTCTCCTAAGGGCGGAATCGGGTAAAATAAGTGATTCGGATCAAGCTCTGAAAGGATGTATCGCAGTCATGGCCCAACAGTGTGATATCTGCGGCAAGAAGCCGCAATCAGGAAACCACATCAGCCACGCCCACAACGTCACCAAGCGGCGCTGGAATATCAACCTGCGTCCCGTGCACGCCCGCGTGGGCGCAACCACCAAGCGCATGCGCGTATGCACTTCCTGCATTCGCAGCGGCAAAGTGACCAAGGCGTAAGAAAACGCAGGTTTCGGGTGTTAGGTCTTAGGAATGTTCCTGATGACTGTGACCCGATACCTAAGACCTGACACCTGCCGTTCGACTACTGAACTGCCAGCAACTGGACGTCGAAGATGAGGGTTGCGTTGGGCGGAATCGGGCCGCCGGGAGTGCCCGACGCGCCATAGCCCAGCGCGGGCGGAATGCGCAACTGGCGCTTGCCGCCGACCTTCATTCCAGCTACGCCTTCTTCCCATCCTTTGATCACCTCGCCATTGCCGATGGTGAAATCGAAGGGCTTGCCGGCGTCGACCGAGCTATCGAACTTCTTGCCCGTAGTAAGCCATCCGGTGTAATGCACGCGGACGTGGCTGCCTTCTTTGGCCGCGGCGCCGTTGCCCACCTTGATATCCCAGTACTGCAGGCCGGAGTCCGTCTTGACGCCGTCGCCTGTGACCTTGCTGGGAGCGCTGGTGTTGGACGCAGCCGATTTCTTAGCCGCGGTTTGCGCCAGGGCGAAAACCGCCAGCCCGAGGATGATTGCCAGAACCACAATGTGCTTCGTCATGCTTTGTGCTTTCCTCCTACTAGAGATATTAACCACAGCGGACACCCGTTAACAGCGGGTTTGGATTTCTCATGCGGCTTGGACGCTTGTGCGCCCGTGGCAAAGCACCTGCCTATTCCAGCGCGATGACGTCGATTTCCACGAGCACGTCTTTCGGCAGGCGCGCGACCTCGACGGTTGAGCGGGCCGGCGGGGCGGAAGTGAAATATTTTCCGTAGACGGCGTTCATGGCGGCGAAGTTGTCCATGCTTTTGAGGAACACCGTGGTGCGGAGTACCTTGCCCAGCCCGCTGCCCGCGGCTTCGAGCACTTCGGATAGATTGCGGAGGACGCGCTCGGTTTGTGCGGCCACGTCTCCGGCGATGACTTGCTGGGTCGCGGGATCGATGGCGATCTGGCCGGACGTGAATATGAACCCGTTGGCTTTGATGGCTTGGGAATAAGGGCCGATGGCTTGAGGAGCGTCTTTGGTAGATATAATTTCGCGCATAAAGGCAGTGTCCAGTGGTGAGTGGCTGGCGGTCAGTGAGCGCCACATTCCTCAGCCATTAACTCAGATTGGGGGACAAAGGTCAATTTGCGGGCGTTGCATTTTCGCTGGCCCACCGAACACTGCCCACTGTCCACTGGCCACTGTTTCTAGATTTTCTGCAGCCGCTGCACTTCGTGCACGCCGGGGATTTTTTTCAGTCCGGCCATGATTTGTTCGAGGTGTTTGAGGTCGGCGATGTCGAGGACGATTTCTACGCTGGCCTGGCTGTTGGAGGTGTGGGCGCCGATGTTGCGGATGTTGCTTTTGGCGTCGCCGATCACGCTGGTGATGTTTTTGAGCATGCCGAAGCGGTCGTCGCAGTAGACCGTGAGTTTGACCGCATACTCGGTGGGCGTGTGCTCATCGCGTCCCCATTCGACTTCAATGCGGCGCTCGGGCTCGTACATCAGGGTGGTCACGTTGGGGCAATCCACGGCGTGGACCGCGACTCCCTTGCCGCGGGTGATGTAGCCGATGATGTTTTCGCCTCGGATGGGATTGCAACACCCGGCGCGGTAGACCAGCATATCGCCCTGGCCCTTGACCATGATGGCGTTGTGATCGCCGAAGACGCGGCGCACCACGCTGGCGATGGCTCCGGGCTTGTTGGAAAGCCCCTCGGCTTCAATATCCCCCGCCATGGAATGAGTTGCGCCTGCCGGCAGCAATCGAGCCAGCACCTGGCGCGCGGAATATTTTCCGTAGCCGATGCCCGACATCAGGTCGTCAACTTTGCCCAAGCCGTAGCCCGAGGCAACTTTCAGCAGATCTTCATCCTTAATTTCCCTGAAGGCGATGCGGTACTTGCGCGCTTCTTTCTCGATGAGCTTGCGGCCAATTTCAATGGAGCGCTCGCGCTGATGAACGTTGAGCCAGTGCTTGATTTTGTTGCGCGAACGCGACGACTTGACCAGGCCAAGCCAGTCGCGGCTGGGCTTGTGGCCGGCCTGAGTGACGATCTCGACGATGTCTCCGGAGTGCAGCTTGTGGCGCAGCGGCACCATGCGTCCATTGACCTTCGCGCCCACGCAGGTGTGGCCGACTTCAGTGTGAATGGTGTAGGCGAAATCGATCGGCGTGGCGTCGCGCGGCAGCACCACCACCTTACCCTTGGGAGAAAAAGTGTAGACCTCCTCGGGATAAAGATCGACTTTCAGCGCGGACAAAAATTCTTTGGGATCGCTGACGTCGCGCTGCCACTCGACCACCTGCCGCAGCCACGCCAGGCGCTGCTCGTCCTGCGCCGAGACCGGACCGTCTTTGTATTTCCAGTGGGCCGCGATGCCTTCCTCGGCCATCTTGTGCATTTCTTCGGTGCGGATCTGAATCTCAAACGGAGTTCCATCTTCGGTGATCACCGAGGTGTGCAGCGACTGGTAGAAATTCGGCCGCGGCATGGCGATGAAATCCTTGATGCGGCCCGGCACCGGCCGCCAGATGTTGTGAATGATCCCCAGCACCGCGTAGCAATCGGGCAGCGAGTGCGTGATGATGCGCATGGCGAACAGGTCATACACCTGATCGACCGCGATGCGCTGCCGCTGCAGTTTTTTGTGAATGCTGAACAGGCGCTTGATGCGGCTTTCCACCTTCGCCTGGATGCCGGCCTCTTTCAACTTGTCGTTGATGATCGACTGCATCTTGGCGAGAAAGGCTTCTCCCTTTTTGCGGCGGGCGTTGACCGCCTTTTCGACTTCTTCGTAGCCGGCGGGATCGAGGAAGAGGAAGCCGAGGTCTTCGAGTTCGCCGCGAATTTTTCCCATGCCGAGGCGGTGGGCGATGGGAGCATAGATTTCGAGCGTTTCCTCTGCGATTTTGCGCTGGCGCTCGGGCTGCAGGTGTTCGAGCGTGCGCATGTTATGCAGGCGATCGGCGAGTTTGATGAGCACCACGCGGATGTCGTCGACCATGGCAAGCATCATCTTGCGCAGATTTTCGGCCTGGGCTTCTTCGCGGGTGGCGAAATCGATTTTGCTGATTTTGGTGACGCCTTCGACGATGTGCGCGACCTGCTCGCCGAATTCCTTGCGGATGTCGACGATGGTGACCGAGGTATCTTCGACCGAATCGTGCAGCAGTCCGGCGGCGATGGCGACCGGATCCATCTTCATTTCGGCGAGAACCAGAGCGACTTCGAGCGGATGTACCAGATAAGGCTCGCCGGAAGCGCGGGTCTGGCCTTCATGATGTTTCAGCGAGTAGTCGTAGGCTTTTTTGACGATCGCGAGGTCGTCGTTGGGACGATTTTCCTGAATCCGCTTCATCAGCTCGCGGAACTTGGTGAGCGTGAGGGCGGTAGTCGCGATCTGTTGGCGCAAGGTCGCCATATTTGATTATAGCCCGCGCCCGGAGGATATCCCGCGCAGGGCGCGCTGCCGCCTTAAAGCAATCTTCTCATTCTGCCGATGTCAATAAAAGAATGCCGTCTGAATCGAAAAGAATTTTAACGCCGGGAGAGGCCAATACGCTGGCAAATGGTTTTGCGTGCGGGCGGATTTGTGACGATCACATGCGCGAGGCGCATGAGATTCAGTCTTCGCTGGTGCCGGTGAATCCGTTGCGCGAAGAGTTGGTGGAAATATCGTTTCGCTACCGGCCGTTTTCAGAAGTCAGCGGAGATTTCGCCGATTTCTTTCGCCTGCCCAACGGGTTGATCGGACTCTACCTTGGAGACGTGGTGGGAAAGGGATTGTCGGCGGCGATGTATGGCGCTCTGGTGATGGGCACGCTGCGCGGAATTCATAAATCGGGCACCGAGACCGCCCGCGTCCTGACCATGCTCAACGAACGGCTCATGCAGCGGCCTCTGCAAGGCCGGTTTTGTTGCACCTTATATGCCGTCTTCAATCCCGCTACTCGCGAACTGACGTTCTCCAATGCCGGGCTGCCCCAACCGCTGCTGATTTCGAACACCACGTGCGGGCCGATGGGAGTCGGCGGATTCCCTCCCGGAATGTTTCCGCAAGCCGCTTACGGCCAGCACATCGTTCAACTCGCGCCCGGCGATAGTGTGCTGTTTGCCACCGATGGCCTGCATGAATCCAGCAACAGCCAAGGGGTTGAGTTTTTCGCCGAGCACATCGCCGAGAGTTGGGAGCAGTGCCGCCACAAATCGGCGGACGAATCTCTGAACTTTCTGTTCGAAAGCCTGCACGCCTTCTCACAGGGGCGTGCGCAGGACGATGATGTGACGGCGATGGTGTTGAAGGTCCCTTCCATCCTTTGAGCTTTTACGCTCGCACGATGACGCTCCCGGTCATTTTGGGATGCATGCGGCAGAAGTACGAATATTCTCCGGGCTCGGTGAAGCGAAACTGAAATTTGTCGTTGGTGTCGAGCGCGGCGGATTTGAATTTTCCCTGCGCGCTATCGACGGTGTGCGGAATATCGTCACGATTGATCCAGGTGACTTGCGTGCCGGGCTTCACCGTCGTCGCACCGGGAGTGAAGGCGAAGTTATCGATTTTCACCTCCAAGGCTGAACTCGCCGCTGCGCTGCCTGCCACTATCGGCGCGGCTTCGGGGCTGGCTGCATTTCTCGAAGCGGGCGATGCCGAGGGGCCCAGCGGCGAATCGACGATGGCAAGACTTTTTCCGCCGACCAGGTAGTTCACATCGGTGATCCCCAACACGCGCTGCAACTGCTCGGCAGGAACCTTCATCGGTCCAGCCGACGGCGCGGTTCCGGGCGCGGGCTGCGGAAATGCGGTCGACATCGCCGTGTGGAACGAAACTTTGCCCTCGATTTTCTGCATGACCTGATGAATGTGCCCGTTGAGCACGGTCACGGAACCAAAGCGCTTCACGTAAGAGAGCGCCTGTTCGCTGTCGTCGGTGCCCCAACCCCAATCCGGATAGATTGTCCACAGCGGAATGTGAGCGAACAGCACGATGGGAGTGCTCGCGGAGCGTCCTTTCAGATCGTCTTCCAGCCATTCGAGTTGTTCGTGGCCGAGCGAGCCGAGGCCTCCGGCTTTGAGATTGACCACATTCACCAATCCGACGAAATGGACACCCTTGTGGTCGAAGCTGTGCCATCCCGCGCCCCGCGTGCCTTTTCCGTAGCGCTGGAGATATTGTTCCCCGTTGTCGCTGAGCATGTCGTGCTCGCCGGGCACAAAATAAATCTGCTTCGCCACAACCCCTTTCAACACCTGGTCGAGCGTATCGAATTCACTGGGCTTCGAGAGTTGGCTCAGGTCGCCGGTGTGGAGAATGAAATCAGGTTGATGAGGGAGGGCGTTGATGCGATCGATGGCCGTCTGCAGGGTCGCGGTGACATCGGGATTGGCGGGCTTGTTAAATCCGATGTGGCTGTCACTGATTTGGACGAAGCTGAAGTCTGCGTCCTTGGACTTCTTTTCGCCCGCGGCGAATGCGCGAGAGACAGGGATGCCGCCGCTCATGGTCCAGACTAATCCCGTGCCAGCCCATGCCATGCACTTGAGAAATCCGCGGCGATCGACGCCGTCCGGGTTGAGGTCCTGCAGGTTTTGATCGATGAAATCGTGCGTCTGGCCGGGCATTTTGCGCCTCCGTTGATGTGCGTTCAGAGGTGATAACCGGGGAGAAATGGTTTTATTCCATGAAATGCTGGAAATAGAGGTTGGTCGTAATCGCGCGCGGCCGCCTCGGGCTTTTGATATGCCATATGGGCGTGAAGTGTTTTAAATTTGTCATCCAGAGCCCCGCGTGCTCCGGCGCCGCCGGGAACCATCCCGCGAAGGACCTGTGTATTTTGTCGGCTGCAGTAGCGCGAGGCCGTCGAAACTAGCCCGGTCCATTGACGCCGCTGAGAAATCCGCCGAGATGGCCGGTTACGGTGATTGCGGCCACCGCGAGCAGTTCGATTGGAAGGCGGTAGCGCGGCAAGGTGCGTCCGGTGCGGCGCGCGCGAAAGTGCAGCCACCAGCACAGCCAAATCAGCAAGCTCGAAATGCTTGCGAGCACTACGTGCTGCAGCAGGAGCCCTTTCAGTTTCTGGCCTTCCAGTTGGAACTGCCATGCGAGAAGGCCGCTGGCGATGACCGGGATGGTTGAGATCGCGGCGACGGCGAGGTTGTAGTAGGCGGCGTCGGCAGGTCCGCTGCGCCGGGTGCGGGTTGCGATTAAATCGAACAATACGGCGGCGATAAATAGCGCGATAGGAAAGTGAATGAGTACTACGTGTTGCGCGTGTTTGGCGAACAGGATCGTCCTGGGATCGAAAGGGTGCACGGAATTCCTCGGTTCACAACGACCTTGTCGGCCGTCTCGAGGCTGATAACTGTTCAGAAGGCGGGTTTATTCCACGAGCGGCTACCAGCCGGGGCTCTGTGTTCTCGGATAGTAAGGTTAAAAAGCGCGGAATACGTGTTTTAACTTCACTGCGAAACCCTGAAGCTCCGGTTGCTGGTCAGGGTTCCCGAGGGCGTAATTACGACGACTGCCCCAGTGGTCGCGCCTGCGGGAACGACCGCAGTCATTGATGTATCTGAGTTAACGGCAAAACTGGCTGCCGAAACACCGTTGAAGGTGACCGAGGTTGTGCCAGTCAATCCTTGCCCAAGTATCTGCGCCGTGCCGCCGACCTTGCCCGTGGCCTGCACGAACGTGATAAAAGGACCGAGGCCCATGTCAAGGCTGTAGACGGTGCCCCCTGATAGGAGTCCGCCTTCATAGGTCGTCCCGTAAAACTTGCCGTTCGTGTGCTGCATTAGGGAACCAAAAGGGGTGTGCCCTGCCGGATCGCCACTGTAGAAGTGGCCCAGTACCGTCTCGGTTCCGCTAGTCGTGATCATATAGAGGGTGCCATCTCTGCCCTCCGAGTAGCCTCCGTCTTCGGTTGAGCCGTAGAGGTTTCCGTCCGTACCCTCGACCAGGCCAGACAGGGGATAAGCGCCATCGTAGTCGTGGCTGTTGCCGAACTTGTGCAGCAGCGTGACCACCCCACTCTGAGTCATTTTGAATACGGTGCCACAACCGGCGTAGCAGCCGGTCGTGTTAATCCCGCCTTCCTGGGTGGTGCCATAGAAATTTCCGTCGGAAGCCTGCATGAGACCGGTAGGACTGGCACCGTACTTCTTGCACCGGAAGTCGTACTGCTGGAGAAGCACGCCCGCGGTATTCAGTTTGAGGATCGTCCCGCAACCGTACGCGCCGCCGTTTAAAGTGGCCGCATACAGGTTCGAGTCGGCTCCCTGAATGAGCTGGAGAGCTGAAGTAGTTGCCTTGCGTACCGTCAGCGCTCAGGGCAAAGACAGTGGTGATCGACCCGGCCGCACTGTACTTGTAAATCGTACCGTCGTTTTGACCGTAAACTCCACCTGCAGCGCCATACAGATTGCCGTCGGAGGCCTGGATCGGTGAGTAGGCTGGGATAGGCGCCGTCGTCGAGTCCCTGGAAGTTGTAAACCACTGCGTACACTCCGTCAGGAGTGATGCGGAAAAGAGCGCCCATATTCGCGCTGCCGCCAGTCACGGTCCCGTAGAAGTTCCCGTCGGTGGCCAATATCAAGCCGTAGTACGGATAGGATTCTGCCGTGCCGCTGAAGTTGTACAAGGTGGTGCCGACGCCACTCGTGCTGACGCGAAATATGTCGCCAAGGTTGGTCGGATAACGGTCGCCCGCGGTGGTGCCATACAGATCGCCGTCGCGACCCTGAGCGGGTGTTACATAAAGAGGACCATATGCGGAATCGGCACCCTGTCTGAAGGCAAACACCTTGCTAACGGTCTGCGCTGGGCTCATGCTGACTAGAACAACCAATGCAAGTGTCAACGGGGCAAGCGTTCGAAAGAGACGGCGTGGGTGCATGTAAACCTCCAGCATTTTGCTCGGCTCGGAGTATGCTGCGCTCCGGGGGGGGGGCGTCAAGATGAAGGAAATTGCATAGCCGCCGGATGTCGCGCGAGGAGAAATCATCAGCACGCGTTAAGAGAGCGACTTCTGCTCTCATTTCTTTCAGTTCAGCGGTTTCAAATCCGTCTCTAATTTGTTGGTCTGATTGTCGAACTGTTAGAGTGAAAATCTGTAAGCCATGAATTCGAAAATTCTCGTCAGCGGAGTTTCTGGACCCATCGGCGCTGCCTTGTTGCCTTCGTTGCAGACCAGCGGATGGTCGATTGTGCGGCTGGTGCGCGGCCAGACAACAGGCCGGTCCGACAACACCAGCCAGATCGCGTGGGACCCGGCGAAGCCAATCGATCCCAAGGCGGTTTCAGGCTTCGATGCGGTGATTCATCTGGCCGGCGAGACCATTTTCGGGCGCTGGAGCGCGGAAAAGAAAGCGAAGATTCGCGAGAGCCGCGTGGCCGGAACTTCAAACCTGGCTCAGGCGCTGGCGCAGGCAGAAGAGAAGCCGCAGGTGTTTGTGTGCGGATCGGCGATCGGCTACTACGGCAATCGCGGCGAAGAACTTCTGCGCGAGGAAAGCGAGCCGGGCGCGGGATTTCTGGCAGAGGTTTGCCGCGAATGGGAAGAAGCGACCATGCCCGCGGTGCAGGCCGACATCCGCACAGCCCACCTGCGCACGGGAATTGTGCTCAGTGCCAAAGGGGGCGCGCTGGGAGCTATGCTGCTGCCCTTCAAGCTGGGCCTCGGCGGGCGCACGGGAGACGGGCGCCAGTGGATGAGCTGGATCGATGTGCGGGACATGGTAGGCGCGATTCACCACATCTTGAAAAACGATCTCATCCAGGGGCCGGTGAATATGGTTGCAGCCAAACCGGTGCGGAACGCGGAGTTCGCCGCGACGCTGGCCAGCGTGCTGTCGCGGCCGGCGATTTTCCCCATGCCCGCCTTCGTGGTGAAAACACTGTTCGGAGAAATGGGCGAGGAGTTGCTGCTGGCGAGCCAGAAAGTGGAACCGGGCAAGCTGATTTCGAGCGGATATCCGTTTCGCTATCGCGAGCTGAGGGCCTCGCTGGAAGGGCTGTTGCGCCGCAGTTGACGGACGGGCAGCCTGTGATCGAGGTCACAGACAGCTCATCTTGAGCGTGCCAACCTGTAAGAGTGTTGACGCGTTCCACATTCCGCAGAAAGATGATCGCCGCCGTGATCCTGTTTTCGCTTGCGAGCGGGATGGCGGTATTTGCGCATCCGGCAGCGGCGCAGGCTCAGTCTGCATCTGCGGCAGCGCCCCCGCAGCCATCCGCGCCGCACGCTCAGAATCACTCCTGCTGCCCACGCACTCATCGCGCGCTGTTTCCGGTGATCGCGCCGCGGCCGATGCCAGACGGCATGCCGTGCAGTGAGCATCCCTGCTGCATGAAGCATGCGCCGGATGCTCCTCCAAGTTTGCTAACCGCATCTGGAATCGAGCGGCCGGTGGTTCGGAAAGCACAACGTGAGACAGCCGGCGGCGGCTCAGGCACTCAGCCGCAACTCTCGCGGGATGGCTCCAGCAACGCCGAATTCCAGATGTCTTCCTTCAGTCAAGTCCTCCGCATTTGAGATCCCGCCTCGCGCCTTCACGCAAGTTTTCGAGTGCAGCAGTTGCGTTTCATTTACCTGCCGCCTGATGCCGGATAGGAATCCGGGAACGATTTTCGAAACACATTCATAAGGAGATTTTGAATCATGAAATATAAGTTGATCGCTCTTGTTCTGGCCCTGACTACGATGTCATGGGCTCAAACCGCAACCCCGGCCGCGCCCTCCACTCCGCAGCAAAGCACGGAAGCAAAGAAAGCATGCTCGTGCTGCGACAAGATGGCTTCGTCGGAAGGCAAAGACGCAGCGACCGAAGGCAAGGACGCAGCCGCTTCGTGCTGCGCGCATCACGACATGGCCTCCAAGGACGGAAAAGAAGCAATGTCTTGCGGCGGGAAAAGCAAGTCGTGCTGCGGCGGGAAAGACGGCGCATCGTGCGCGCGCAGCAAAGACAAGACCGCGGCAGCATGCTGCGGCGGCGGGAAATGTGAGAAGGGCTGTGGCAAAGGATGCTGCGGCGGCAAGAAGGGCGAAACTACAGCTATGAAGTGCTGCCAGAGCGGACAATGCGCTCGCGGCGCAATGGGAGCAAGCAAGTAGCAGATTTGCGGGAAGCAAGCCCCGGCCGCATTGGCTGGGGCTCTTTTTATTGCTGGATTCAGTTGGAATCGGGGCGGCGCATCTCTTCCTGGAGTTTTTGCAGAAGGTCGGCGCGCTGCTCGGTGCTCAACTCGCGCCGCAACTCTTCGAGCGCGAGGGCCACAATGTGGTAATGGTGGGTGCCGGCGTATTTGGGATCGGTGGTGATGTCGAGCCAGAGCTTGTGCATGAGTTCGACATCCTGCGGGCGCAGGCGCGGAGTGTGCGGACCGATGGTGAACTCGCGGCAACTGCCGTCAGGACCGCAGACCTCCAGGCAGATCCGCGGACGAGGTTCGGCCATGCGCTCCCACGCGTCACCGGTGAGCTTGGCCTGTTCATCGGCGCTGAGCTTATTGGAGAGGCCGCAGACCACGCGGGTGGAATCGAGCCGCTGCGCGGTCACCATGATGGCCTCGAACACATCGGTAGCGGGAACCACGAGCAGTGAAATCGGCTTGCCTTCCTTTTCGGCGACGGCCACGGCGGCCGTGAAGAGTTCCTGCTCGTAGTGGTCGAAGACCTGGGTGGCTTCCATGACCGCACTGCCGCTGAAGCTGTGCTCGCGATGGTACAGGCGCGCGCTCATCACGATGACATCCTGCTGCAAGGTGTTCGTATGCGAGAGCACCTGCCGCAGGTAGTAGAGATTGCGGGGATCGCGCACCGCAACCAGAATGTTTCCGGGACGAACGCCCATCGCTCCGCTGCCGAGTTCCTGATTGCCATAGACGCGGAACTGGTCGAGTTGCTCGGGCTTGCCGTGACGCTCGCGGGCGACGTGGCGTTCCGAGAGCGTGAAGATGGTGAAGAAGACGGCGCTGAAAATAACTCCGGCGATGGTGGCCTGATACTTGGTAAACAGGTTTACGATCGCGGTAATGAACAGCACCGCGGAAATCCCGATCAAGCCGACGGGAATCTCGGTCTTGCCAAAGTGCAGGTTCCCCGGCACTTTCCACGCTCGATTGCCGGGCTCGGTGAAGCGCAGAACGAGCACGGCAATGGACTTCATGGCGAAGCTCCAGATCACGCCAAAGGCATAGAGCGCGGCCAGCATGTAGACATCGCCGCGGCTGAGGATGATGGTGAGCAGTTGCAGTCCGACGATCAGATTGATGATGCGGTAGCTGGTGCCGTAGCGGTTGTGCGGCTTCTGGAACCAGCTGGTGAGCACGCCGTCCTCCGCCACGCGATTGAGCACGCCATTGGCGCCGACAATGGAAGTGTTCTGCGCTCCCGCCAGAATGAGCACGCCAACAATCACCACAAAGCCATGGAACAGCAGCCTCAGGCTTTCGGGCCCAACCAGATACATGGCGATGCCGCCGATCAGGTTGGCGAAATAATCCGGCCGCACCTTGTCGGGGATAATCATGACCGCGAAAAACGAAACCAGCGAAGTGAACAGCAGGCTGTAGATGAAAATCACCAGCCCGGTCTTTTCCAGGTTCTTGAGCTTGGGATGTTCGATCTCGCGATTGACTTGGGCCAGCGTTTCTTCACCGCTCATGGCCAGCACGGAGTGGCCGAAGCCGACGAAGACGAGGATCGTGGTGAGAATGCCGAGAGGCAAGTGCTTGAACCAGTTCGTGTCCAGCCAGCCCAGTGATTCCTTGTTCAACGGAACCGCACCCGCATGCAGCGGGCTGGGTGGCAATTGGATGGCGGGCGCGTGCAGAACCGTGATCGTGCACCAGATCAGCAGAATCACCACCATCACGGTGGTGATGGCCATGATCTGCAGAGCCTTCTGGCTCGACTCGTGCATGCCCTGGGTGTTCTTCCACCAGAAATACAGGACGACGATGACGGCCACACCGGCCGCCAGGTAGTTGTCGGAGAACTGCAGTTTCCGGTGGAAAAAGTAGTCCCCCATATCTTTGATGAAGCCCGCCAGATACTGCCCGGCGGAAACGGCGCTGATGGGGCCGGTCAGCACGTAATCGAAGAGCAGGGCCGAGACCGAAAACTTGGCGAGGCCTCCGCCCATGGCTTCTTTGACGACGCGGTACACGCCGCCGCGGACGAACATGCTGCTCGATTCGATATAGAGCGCGCGCACGGCGTAGCTGAACAGCATGACGCCGAGAATGAACCAGGGAGCGCTGCGGCCGATGACCTTCTCGGCATCGCCGCCGGCGTAATAAGCCGATGACGCGAGATCGGAGAGGACAATGGCGGAAGCCCGCCAGAACGAGATGAAGGTCAACATCACCGTTGTGGCGACGAAGACCTTGATGGCCGGTTTAGAACCTTCTACAGACGTAGCCATACTTCAGAGGAGTGCGGAACCGCTTATGAGATTAAACCTATTGAAGATAGCACAGGCGGGAGCTTGCGGGTGGCGGGTTCGCGGGGTTTACTCTGTCATCGTGGTTCCATACGCGGCTGCACTCGGCTCTCGCGCGCCTGGCTCGAGTTGGAGATGGCAGGCTTGCTCTATTTTTGGGGAACCAGCGCGTCCAACGCCGCCATCACCGCCTTCAGATCCGCGGGTTGCATGTAAGGAAAAATCCAACTGCCCGAATAGCGAGTCCATTTCCCATCAGGACCGCAAATATCCAGGTGCAGACCGGTGGTGACAAGGTCGCAGCAAGCGTCTGCCCCCGGACGATTGTAGTTCTCCTTCCAGGTCTCGGGCTTGGCCGCCAGAATGGCTCGATTCAGCTTTTCCAGAAGTGCCGCCGGAGCGTCTGCCTCGGTCGGGTTATCGGCACTCGACCACTGCCGCATGACGTGGCCGTCGGACTTAACCGACATCTTGGTAAACCTGCCTGCAAAGCCGCCCCTCGTGGTTCGTTCGATCGCCCATTCTCCGGGCTTGCCCGGAGGCAGGGCCTTCTCCGGCACAATGCCGGAAACGAAGTTGGGGTCCGGTTTCGCGGGCGGAATTCCGTTCTTCAACCAGCAATGTGGCGACACCCTTGAGCCGGGGCCGGTTTCGGGCCTGAGGTAGGTAAAGGAGCGGCACCGTTCATCCTCAACGCACGCCTTCTGGCACAAGAGGGGATCGGGCGAGGGCAAATTGAAATCCCGAAAGTCAGAACCAGGACGATTCGTCTCCTTCTCCAACTCTTGCGCCAGACCGACCTGAGGTAAGTGAAGAAGCAGAACCAACAGCGCAAGTCGCGCAATATGAAAGTGGCGCATCGTGAACCTCAGAGCCGTCGGAATCTCCCCAATTTCGAATTCATCCACCGGGTTCGTAACAGTTAATCACATAACGGCATTTTCGGGCTGCGGGTGGAAGGGTTGTGCTGAAGGCGCGTGGCACTCCACACAATAAAAAAGGGGTGATGCACGCATCACCCCTTCCAAGGCAACCAGAGTTAAGGAAACAAGACTGCTACGAACCTACTTTCGTGGGTTCGCCACTTCCGCACGAATCAGACCATTGACCACGTCTTCATCAATGAGTTGCTCGTAGGCATGTTCTCCGTGCAAGGACTCATCGAGGCCGATCTCCTGCGATTGGTCACTGACCTTCACCGTGCTGAAGCCGTCGATAATCCGCAGCATGGCATAGGTGAATCCGAATGCCCACACCGAGGAGAAAACCACGGCCGTCACCTGTTTAAGCAGGAAGAGCGGGTCGCCGTAGAGCAAGCCGTTCGGACCCTCAGGATTGAAGCCCTGGTTGGCAAAAACGCCCAGCAGGATAATGCCGAGCAGTCCGCCCACGCCGTGGACGCCCCAGACATCGAGTGCGTCGTCCCACTTCAGCTTGTTCTTCATTTCCACCGCGTAGTAGCAAACCACGCCGGAGACGATGCCGATAATCACGGCGGTCGTGGGCGAGACGAAACCTGCGGCGGGAGTAATGGTGGCGAGTCCGGCGACGGCCCCAGTCAGCAGTCCCAGGAGCTTCGGCTTCTTCTCGTTGAACCAGGCCACCAGCAACCAGGCCACGGCTGCGAAGGAAGCGGCCACATCGGTGTTAAGGAACGCGGTCGCGGTCACGGAATCGACCCGCATCTCGCTGCCCGCGTTAAAGCCGTACCAGCCAAACCACAACAGGCCGGTGCCCAGGGCAACCAGCGGAATGCTGTGTGGACCACGATCCACGACGCGCCGTTTTCCTACGTACAGCACTGAGGCCAGAGCCGCGAATCCGGCAATGTTGTGCACCACGATTCCACCGGCGAAATCTCTGACGCCCCATTGCTGCAGGAATCCACCGCCCCAGATCATGTGAACAAACGGGAAGTACACCAGGGTCAACCATCCCGTAAGGAACAGCATGTAGGCTTTGAAGGTGACGCGGTTGGTAAACGCCCCTGAAATGAGGGCGGGCGTGATGATGGCAAACATCATCTGATAAGCGATGAAGACGAATGCCGGAATGGTCGGGTTCGGCGACGGGGTGTTGAGATCGATCCCGCGCAGGAAAGCGTTGTGGAAGTTTCCGATCACTCCGTGCCAATCGCCGCTGAAGCATAGGGAATAGCCATAGGCGTACCAGATAACGGTGGTCCAGCCCATGGACACGAAACTCTGAATCATGATCGCCAGAACGTTCTTGCGGCCGACGAGGCCACCGTAAAAGAACGCGAGTCCCGGCGTCATGAGCATGACCAGGCTGGTGCATAAAATCATGAAACCGGTGTTGCCGGTGTCCAGATGAAGCATACAAAGCCTCCCGCTGAGATTTAGAGAGAACAGGATCGCGGATAGCGAACCGGGGGCCGAATATCAAACTCTCGCGCAGGCTGGAGGGCCCTCAGGGCCAGGCGCAAGGAAAGCAGCATAGCACTCCGAGACTGGACTTATTGGAAAAAAAACTCTGTGCGGCATGGCACGTCGCCTTGTGATGTTGGTCCTGAGAGGTTTCGGGGGTTGGTGTGGCGGATAAGTATTGCAAACAAAGGGATTACGCAGCCATGACTGGGGACTCGAAGTTGCCACCCGAATCGACCAAACGTCTTGTCATTCTGAGCGGAGTGGGCGCGTCGCGAAGCGAAAGCACTCACGGAGTCGAAGAATCCCTATCCTCACCCAACTCTCGCCGCAGAGGGCACCCGTCGCGCCGATAGGGATGCTTCGACTCCGCCGGAACTCCCTGCGGTCGTCCCGTCTCCGCTCAGCAAGACAGCGATCCGTCATCTTGCCTTGCAGATAATTTTCGTTCGTGCTCTTCCCGAACCCACTAGTGCGATGGCTGCCAGTGCTAGGGGGAGCTCAGACAAGTTGCTAGCGCTTGGGCGCGAGGTAGGTGTGCGTGATGCGGTCGTGCCAGCACAGTGCATCTTCGTCGAGGAAGGCCCACGCGTATCCCATGCCAAGAGAGACGGCGGAGAGGAATGATGCGAGGACGCGCCAGCGGCGAAGGCGGCGGTTGGCGGGGCTTCCATCGAAGCGAGCCAGTTCGAGATGGGCCAAGCGTAATCCGGGCGTCGAGCCGGAGTAGACCACGAGCAGATATTGGTAGGTGGCCCAGAACAGAGCGGAGAGTCCGGCCGCGAGTCCGATCAACTGCAGGCGCGGGGGACGGATCGCCGTCATCTTCCAGAAAATGAATCCGAAGAGAACGCCGGCGATGGCGATGATGGCAGCGTCGATGGCGGCGCAGGCAATTCTTCGCGGCAGCGGCGCGGTCTGTAGCGGAAAATCAATGCCGGGACGCTTCTCCACTTCCGGGGTGGGCGCAGGTTCAATCGTGATTCCTCCCAGAGCCGGAGGCGGCGGAACTACTTCCGGCGCTTCCAGAATGCGGGGACGGTCCATCACCGGCTCGGCCAGTTCGTCGAGCGGAGGCGGAGCGGGAGTCCAGGAACGCGGGAACTCAAGGATCTTGGCGGTCGTGGGAGCGACGGGCGCGGGGCTTGCGCTCAAATGCTCCAGCGGGTCGCGCGCCAGAAAAAACGCTGCCGGTTCCTGGCGCTCACGATCATGCTCGACTGATGGCGCCGCGGAAGCTTCTACCGCGGGAGCGGAGCTTGCAGCGAAGTCATCCAAAGCCAGCGCGTGATTCGAGGAAGATAAGTTCTGCGAGAAGGCGAGCGGCTCGACCGATGCACCACTCGATGCACCGGGATCTTCCTCGAAGCGCAGGCGCAGCGACGGATAGCGTGGCGGGCGCGGCTTGCGGCGAGCCTGATAACGGTTCAGCCGGGCCGCAACCTCCTGGCGCCAGACGGAAGATTCTTCCGGCGGAGGCTCGCTGACCAACAATACGGGCGCGGCTGGCTCGATGCCAGTAGCCGGAGCAGACTCGGCACCGGGCAGTTCAGCCTCTTCTATTCGCGCGGCTTCCAATTTCGCATCCTGCATGACGGAATCTGCGCTGTCGCCGGAATCGGGCAGCCAGCGCGGCGAGGCGGCGGAATTCGCATCGGAAGAGCAGCGGCAGATGTCACCACAAAGCGGACAGGACATGAATCACAATCTTATGAAATCAGAACGCAACACCGGCCGAACCGTCTTGCCGGAGATTAACTCAGACAGCAATTTCGGATAACCTGAAAGACGCTGCGGGAATCCAAACCTGCATCGCCTTTGCCTCTTGAGGCATAGCCGTGCTAAGTTCACCACGATGCTGCCGTAGAAGCACTCCCGAGCGCTTTTTGCTTCTCTCTGCGCTTCGGACGATTTTGTTCCGATGAATCTTCGCAACAGATTTGTTATCACGGCGGCGATGCTTTGTCACCTTCTTATCGCCCCCACGTTAGTTACCAGCCAGTTGCCGCCTGTGGAAGCGGCGCTGGCGGGCGCGAACCCGGACGCGCCGCAGAAAAAAACTTCGGCGCAGGAAACTCCCTGCGCGCGTGCGGCGGCGGCGCAAAAAGAAACCGGCGACGTTCACACCATTTGCGCCATCCAGCAGGAGCAGGATGGTGTGCTCTACAAGTTGCACGGAGCGGTTGAGATCTATTACGGCAGTTATGTCATCCGCGCCGACGATGCCACCTACAACTCCGACACGAAAGAAGCCACGGCAACCGGACACTTCGCGCTCGACGGCGGCCCCAATGACGACCACATTCGAGCTTCTCACGGCACCTACAATCTGGAACTCGAAACCGGCCGCTTCTACGACGCGACCGGAACCACCGGAATCCGATTTCGCGGCAATCAGGTGACGCTCACTTCCACCGCGCCTTTCGCTTTTTCCGGCAAAGAGGTCAACAAAACCAGCCCTGACCACTACCTGGTCTACGACGGCACTATTACGACATGCGAGTTGCCGCACCCCAAATGGGAATTCGACGCGCGCAAAATTGTTATCGATGTCGGAGGCAACGCCAAAATCTACCGCAGCACATTTCTGTTGCACGGCGTTCCCATGCTGTATTTTCCCTTCGCCACCCATCCAGTGGAAAAGGAGTCGCGGCAGTCCGGATTTCTCATGCCTTCGGTGGCCAAGTCGTCGATCAAGGGCTACGTGATCGGGGATGCGTATTACTGGGCCATCAACCGCATGATGGATGCGACGCTGGGCGCGGAATATTTTTCCTTGCGCGGCTGGTCGCAGCGCGGCGAGTTTCGCGCGCGGCCGAGTGAAACCTCCTACGTGGACCTGCACTATTTCGGCGTAATCGACCGCGGCATCGGCACGCCTCCGCTGAAGGAAGGCGGCGAAAATGTGCGTCTGAACGCGGCCGGGAACCTCGATGACTTCCGCGCGGTGGCGAATGTCGATTACCTGAGCTCGTTTCTTTTCCGGCTCGCGTTCAACGAGGTTTTCAGCCAGGCGGTTTATTCGGAAGTAAAATCGCAGGCTTTCCTCTCGAAAACTGAGGACGGCTTCAGTCTCAACGCCTTTACCGAGCGTTACCAGAATTTTCTGAGCACCACTCCGGGACAGGTTGTGACGATCTCGCACGCTCCCAGCTTCGATGCCGGGAGCGTGGATCAACCGCTGGGACGGACGCCGTTCTACTGGTCATTCGACGCTTCGGCTGGAGGATTGTCGCGCAGCGAGCCCTCGGAGTGTTCCACACAGTTCCTGTTTCATTCCTGTACGCCGGCCTTCCGCACCGGAAATCTGCTGGGCCGCTTCGATTTGAATCCCGAAATCTCGATGCCGCTGCTGTTCCGGGGATGGTCGCTGCGTCCGGAGTTGATCCTGCACGAAACTTATTACAGCGAGAGGCTCACGGGAGAAACCGGCGTCGACCCCGGACTGGCGGTGAGCAATGGAACGAACCGCCAGGCGCTGGAAACCGCAGTGGAATTGCGGCCGCCTACGCTCGAGCGAGTGTTCGACAAGGAATTTCTGGGGCGCAAGTGGAAGCATGTGATCGAACCCCGCGCGGTGTACCGCTTTGTGACCGGCGTGAACAACTTCGACAATATTTTGAAGTTCGATGAGCGCGACATCCTTACGGATACGCATGAAGTTGAATATGGATTCGTGACCCGGCTCTATGCCAAGCGCACCAAGCCGAAGCCGGAGGAGTGCGTGCGCCTCATGTCGACACTCACGGTGGGCGGCCCGGCGCCGGAGGCGACGATTCCGTGGCAACATGGCAGCCCGCTGGCCAACGCGCCGTGCCCGGTGATGCCGCCGGTGCGCGAGGTCGCGACCTGGGAACTGGAGCAGAAATATTTTCTCGATCCGAACTTCGGCGGAGCGCTGACTTCCGGCCAGCGCAACGTATTCACAACTACCGTCGACCTCACCGGCATTGCGTTTGTCACCGAACCGCGCCATCTTTCGCCGCTGGTATCGCGTTTGCGAATCGAAACCAGCCAGCGAACCGATGCGGAGTGGGATTTGGATTACGACTTCCAAAGCAATCGCGTGAACGCAAGCACAGTGCTGGCCAACTATCACATCGGCCAGGTGACCATTGGGGGCGGCGACGCGATTCTGGAAATTCCGGTGCAGTCCGGGCTTTCGTCTGGGAGTTCGGTCACGCCGGATCGCTTCAACCAGTTTCGCGCGGCCCTGGGATACGGCCGCCAAACCAAGCGCGGCTTCACCGCCGCCAGCAGCTTCGGCTTTGACCAGGTCTCCAAACAATTGCAGTTCGTCAGCGCCCAGACTACTTACAACTGGGATTGCTGCGGGGTCACCATGGAGTACCGCAGCTATGCGGTCGCCAACGTGCGCAATGACAACCTGTTTCGCTTCACGTTCACCCTGGCGAACATTGGTGGATTCGGCAGCCTGCGGCAACAGGAGCGGCTTTACTAGGCGCCAAGGTCAAAGGCTTTCACCACAGAGGACGCAGAGTACGCGGAGAAAATCAGAAATCTATTGCGGAGTTCTCAGATCCCCGAATTCCTCTGCGTCCTCCGCGTCCTCCGCGGTGAAGAGTTTTACGGTTTGCTAACATGGAGCGCATGTCACCCACCGATACCGAGACGAAGCTCGTAGCACTGCAGGACCACCTGCGCAAGCTGGGGCGATTGCTCGTCGCCTACTCCGGTGGCGTGGATTCTGCATTTCTGGCGTGGGCGGCGCATCAGGCTTTGGGCGAAAACATGCTGGCGATCATCGCCGATTCTCCCAGCCTGGCGCGCACTCAACTCGACGATGCGGTCGCCTTCGCCGAAGAGCAGTCGATTCCTCTTGAGGTCGTCGCAACTGCCGAACTCGACCGTCCCGAGTATGTCCGCAACGATGCGCAACGCTGTTTCTTCTGCAAAGATGAGCTCTTCACGCTAATGGAAGACCTTCGGCAGGTGCGCGGCTTCGAGGCCATAGCCTATGGCGTGAATCAGGACGACCAGGGCGACTTTCGTCCTGGGCAGAAAGCGGCCAGTGCCCACCGCATTGTGGCTCCGCTGCTCGATGCCGGGCTCGGCAAAGAAGAAATTCGCCAGCTCGCGCGCGCCGCCGGCCTGCGCATCTGGGACAAGCCTGCCTCCGCGTGTCTTTCCTCGCGCATCGAATACGGACGTCCCGTGACCCGTGAAGCCCTTGCCGTGGTGGAAAAAGGGGAAGACGCGTTGCGCCGCCTGGGTTTCCGGCAATTCCGCGTGCGGCATCACGGTGACATTGTTCGCATCGAGATCGCGCGCGAGGAATTGCCGCGGGCGCTCGATCCTGCCATGGCCGCGGATTTCAGCGTCATCTTCAAAGGCCTGGGCTTCAAGTTCGTCACCCTCGATCTGGAGGGCTTCCGCTCCGGGTCGATGAACGCTTTGCTGCCTGCGGAGGATCTGTTTCGCCGGACCGGATGATCAGATGAGAGGTCTCGGAGGTCATCCTGAGTGCAGCCGTTTTTCAGGCGGAACGAAGGATCTCCCACTGACCACATCTGGAGGAGATCCCTTCAGTGTTCGCCTCAGGGCAGACTCCTCACGCGGCTGAAGTGCGCCGCGTTTCGGGATGACGCCTTCGAAGGAGGATAAATTCAACCTGGCCAGCTACACCGCCGCCAGTGCCCTGCATCCCCGTGCGTCTATGAGATAATCAATGCTTCAACTTGTGGAATTGAGGCGGTTTTTGGTGACTCTAATTCGTCGTACTTTTCTTCTGCTGCTGGTTGTTTGCCTGGGGTGTGTGGCCCAGTCGGCTCCTACTGATTTAGCCCGTAAGGTCGAGCGTCAGATTCGTGCTACCTACAAAGTGCCGGCGGATGTGAAGGTGCTGGTTGGGGCTCCCGCGCCCAGCACGGAATTTCCCGCCTATGATTCGGTCGTGGTCACGGTGGACAACGGCGGCCGGAAGCAGGACCTCACATTCCTGCTGACCAAAGATCGTTCTTCGATGATGCGGTTGTCGAAGTTCGATCTGACCAAGGATCCGTTTGCCGAAATCATGAGCAAGATCGACACCACCGGGCGGCCTACACGGGGAGCCAAGGCATCCAAGGTGGTAGTGGTGAACTTCGACGACTTCGAGTGCCCGTTCTGTTCGCGCATGCATCAGACGCTGTTCCCTGAAATATTGAAGGAATACGGCGACCGGGTCACCTTCGTTTATGAGGATTATCCGCTGGTGGAAATTCATCCCTGGGCAACGCACGCCGCCGTGGACGCGAACTGCCTGGCGGCGCAAAACGGCGATGCCTATTGGGATTTTGCCGATTACATTCACGGCAACCAGAACGAAGTGAACAACGAAAAAGGGCAGGACGCGCGCTTCGCCGAGATCGACAAGATCACCATGCTGCAAGGGCAGAAACACAATGTGGATGTGGTGAAGTTGCAGTCCTGCATCAAGGCGCAGGACGAGAGCGCGATCAAGGCGTCGATGAAACGGGCGGAATCGATTGGTGTAGAGGCCACGCCCGCCATATTCATCAATGGCGAAGAGCTTCCCGGCGGCGCGGTTCCCATGAATGTGGTGCGCGCCGCGCTGGATCGAGCCTTAAAAGACGCCAACCAGCCTGTGCCGGAGCACGCCGCGACAGGCTCCAGGTAATTGCTGGTACGGTGAGTGAGCCGCCGGTCTGGGCCAGTGGCAGGGTTCAGGTGTGCGTCGTCCCAGTGTGCCGCGTTGGTGTAAAGAAAAATCGTCGCAACGCAAAACCGTCAGTTTAGGGAGAAGCTCCTTTGAAAAGAAATGCGGACTTTGTCCGGCTCGCGAAAGTACTGGCTACTGCCGTTCTGCTGGCAGCGCTGGCGGGCTGCAACTCACAAGTAAGCGGCGACGTGATGGCTACGGTCGATGGCCGGAAGATCTTCCGCTCCGACGTAGACAAGTACTACGAAAACCAGGTCGCCAGCGCGCAGCAGGCCCCGGTGGGCGAACAGGCGACGGTTCTGCGCCTGAACATTCTGCGCCAGTTGATCGACGACGAAATGGTGATGCACCGCGCCGAAAAACTTGGCCTGCTCGCCACGGAAGAGGAAGTGGACCGCAAGCTCAACGAGGTCAAGTCTCCTTACACGCAGGAGGAGTTCGACAAGCGGCTGAAAGAGAAAAAGATCACGCTGGAAGACTTCAAGCGCGACATCCGCCGCTCGATCACCGTGGACAAGGTGATGAACAAGGAAGTGTCTTCCAAGATCAATGTGACCGACCAGGACGTCGCCGACTATTTCGCCGCACACAAGTCGGAATTCAATCTGATCGAACCGCAATACCATCTGGCGCAGATATTCGTTACTCCCGCGCCCAACCCGCAGGTGCATAACCAGAACAACAAGGCGCAAAACGAGCCCGACGCCCGCAAGAAGATTCAGATGATCGGCAACCGGCTGGATAGCGGCGACGATTTCGCCACCCTGGCGATGAACTACTCCGAGGACCCGGAGACTTCCGGCAACGGCGGAGACCTGGGGACAATTCCCGAGTCCTCTCTGAAGAACACGGATCCGAGCACGCGCGATGCGGTTTTCAAATTGAAGCCGGGGCAGTATACGACGATCATCACGGTGGTGAACCCCGCGACCAAGCAGGCGATGGGCTTCCGCATTGTGAAGCTGGTGTCGAAGGAACCGGCGGGCCAGCGCGACTTGTCCGACCCGCGGGTGCAGCAGGCCATTCGCTCACAGCTTCACGACCGGCGCGAGCAGTTGCTGAAGGCCGCTTATTACGAGGTGTTGCGCGATTCCGCCAAGGTGGAAAACTACTACGCCAAGAAAGTGCTGGATAGCAACGGGCTGACGAAGTAATCTGGAAAATTTGTAATTGAGGAATTGAGGAATTTGGGATCGGGGATGTATCGCTTTTATTCCGCGGTCACTCGACAATCACCAGAACATCTCCAGCGTTCACGGTTGCGCCTTCGGCGGCTAGAACTTTCTGGATAGTTCCCTTCTTCGGCGACTTGATTTCATTCTGCATTTTCATGGCTTCGACTACGGCCACGCCGGCGCCCGCTTCCACCTCGTCGCCCTCGCGAACCAGCAGGCGTACCACTTTGCCGGGCATGGGAGCCGCCACTTTTTTCGGACCTTGATCGTCGCCGGTGCGCACGCGGCCGCGCAGCGATCGCGGGTCGCGGACTTCCACGGCAAAGCGCGCGCTCCCAACCCACAGATGCAAGTCGTTGGCAACGTGCTCTGACTTGATCTCGTAAGCCTTGTTTCCGATGCGAAGCGAGAGCACATCCTTGCGCGCAAGAACGGCATCCACGTCGATCGGGCGGCCGTCGAGCGTGCACGACCAGCGGTCCTCGGCGCGATTCAACTCGATCCGGTATTTCTTGCCGTCAATGGTTACGTCGTAAAGCATGAGGAACAGTTTCCAGTTTCCAGCATCTAGTTTCCAATTTCCAGCTTCCAGTCCTTCGAGTCACCGCTCCGGGTTTAACGCAGAGCTTCGCTCCGGCTTGCATTTTTCCAATTTGATTCCGCTTTCTCAACCGCACGGCCGTCTACCGTTCCACCGTTCGCTGGGCCGGATGCAGTTGCGCCCAAGGCGGCGAACATTCCCGCGGCGATGGCGGCCACTTCCGCCGCTTTTGCATCGACGCGCTTGTCCTCGGCCCGCTTCAACATGCGGTCGAGGAATCCGGTATCGAGCCGGGCGGCGTGGAACTCGGGATCGCGCAAAATCCGGCGGAACAATGAAATGTTGGTTTTGATCCCACCCACAAAATATTCGCTGAGGGCGCGTGTGAGCCGCGAGATCGCCTGATCGCGGTCCGTGCCATAACCGATCAGCTTGGCCAGCAGCGGATCATAATCGAGCGGCACGTTCCAACCTTCGTACATGCCGCTGTCGCGGCGAATGCCCGGCCCAGAGGGCGCCAGCAACAAAGTAATTTTGCCGGGGCTGGGGAAATAATTATTGTCAGGATCTTCGGCGTAAATGCGGCACTCGATGGCGTGGCCGCGGATGGTGACGTCCTCTTGCTTGAAGGGCAGCTTTTCTCCGGCGGCGATGCGAATCTGCAGGTGAACCAGGTCGAGGCCGGTGATCAACTCGGTCACCGGATGTTCCACCTGCAAGCGCGTGTTCATCTCGAGAAAATAAAAATTCTTCTGCTGATCGACGAGGAACTCGACTGTGCCGGCATTGGTGTAATTCGCGGCCTGGGCCACGCGGACCGCGACTTCGCCCATGCGGCGGCGCATCTCGGGGTCGACGATCGGGGAAGGCGCTTCCTCCAGCACTTTCTGGTGGCGGCGCTGCAGCGAGCATTCGCGCTCGCCGAGGTAAACCGTGTTGCCGTGTTCATCGGCCAGCACCTGCATCTCGATGTGCCGCGGGTTGAGGATCGCCTTCTCGATATAAACTTCGCTGTCGGCGAAAGAGCGCTCCGCCTCGCTGCGGGCCGCTTCCAGCGATGACTTGAGCTCGCCGGGGGCGTGCACCAGCCGCATGCCCTTGCCGCCGCCGCCGGCAGCCGCTTTCAACATCACCGGGTAGCCGATTCTGGCGGCCACCTGCTCGGCCTCTTCTACGGACTCGACGCCGCGCGAGGTACCGGGCACGAACGGCACGCCAGCCTTCTCCATCGCCTGGCGCGCACGCGTTTTCGATCCCATCGCGTTCATCGCCGCCGCCGTGGGACCGATGAACTTCACCCCAGCATCGACGCAGGCTTGGGCGAACTTCGCATTTTCGGAGAGAAATCCGTAGCCGGGATGGATGGCGTCGGCACCGGAGCGCGCGGCCACGTCCAAAATTTTCTGCACGTTCAAATAGGATTCCGAGGCTGCCGGAGCACCGATGGGATAGGCTTCGTCGGATTTGCGCACGTGCAGCGCGGCGCGATCTACGTCAGAGTAGACGACGACTGCGGCGATTCCCATCTCGTGGCAGGCGCGCAGCACACGAACCGCAATTTCCCCACGATTGGCGATGAGAATCTTCTTGAACATATGGGCTGAACATTACGGATTGAGTTAGGCCGCGCGTTCACCCACCGGCTCGCTCAAACGTGACGTACAGATTATACGATTCTCCGGCGGGCCGATGTGTCCTGCGTCACAGGGGATGAATTTGGGGGTTGGAACGCTCGTCGCGGGCCGATTGCGACAACTAACCGCCAACGTCGCCATTGCAGCGGGTATGATGGTCGGTTGCTGACTGCGGATCAACCATTCCCCCGTGCCCGACACGCTTCCTTCAAACTCGACAAGCCGGGATGCCGGCGGCTCCAGTCAAAGTTTCCCTGCGGGAAGGGCTGCAGTATCCATGGTGACGCTGGCTTTGCTGGGCGTGGCGGCGGCCGTGCTGCGCTTCCGGTTTCTGGCGCGCAAGCCTTTCTGGTTTGACGAATGCTTCAGCGTGGAAATGGCCCGGCTCAGCTGGCATGACTTCGCGCGCCTGTTGTGGTGGCGGGAAGCCAACATGTCGCTGTACTACGTGCTGCTGCGCGGTTGGTTGGATCTGGGATCGAAGCAGGTATTGAGTCCGTTCTTTGTTCGCAGCCTTTCAGTGCTGGCTTCGCTGGCCACGCTGCCGGCCATCTACTGGCTGGCGCGCAAACTGTTTGACCGGCGGGTGGGCGTAATTGCGGTCGCGCTTTTGAGCTGCAACGCGTATTCGATCCGCTACGCGCAGGAAGCCCGCAGCTACTCGCTATTTATTCTTCTGGCCACGCTGTCGAGCGCCTTCTTCATCGAATGTTTGCGCAACCCCTCTCGAAGAAATCGCTGGGGATATGTTGCTACCAGCGCTCTGGGCGCCTACGCCCACTTCTATGCATTGCTGTTGATTGCGGCGCAATGGTTGGCAGAACGGATGACGAGAGGACGGCAAGAACCAGCCGGGGCTCCTGCAACCATGCGCCGGGAGTGGATTTCCATTGGCATCGCCGTGCTGCCCTTGCTGGCATTTGTGGGCAAGACGGGGGCCGGGCCGATTCGCTGGATCGGACGTCCCGGCTTTCGCGATGTATTGGATTACGCTGAGCATCTGACGGGCAATGCTGGAGTGCCGCTGCTGCTGCTATACGCCGCGGCATGTCTGGCCGCGATCCTGCCGCAACGAACGGGCCTCTTCCGATCGGGCGCGGGCCTCGAGGCATGGCGTTTCCAGTTCCTGCTGATCTGGCTGCTGTTTCCGGTGGGGCTGACGTTGCTGCTCTCGCTGGCGCGTCCGGTTTTTCTGGCGCGTTATTTCGTGTTCTGCCTGCCTCCGCTGCTCATTCTGGCGGCGGCTGGTCTCGCGAGTTTGCGCAAGCCATGGATGATGGCCGTCTGCCTTACGGCCATGCTTCTGCTGTCGTTGCAGGGGACATTTTCTTACTACGATCACGACTTCGATCTGGATCGCGATGGGTCGCAGGCTGCGGCGAATTACATCTTCGATCGTGCGCAGCCGGGCGATGGCATCCTGTTTCATATCGCGGAGGCTCGATTGCCCTATGAGTATTTCGGGTCGTTGCGCGGGGACTTGCAACCCGGGAGCAGCCCGCAAATAGTTTTCCCGCGCCACGGCGATCGCCTCGACTATCGCGACGTGACCGGCAAGCCGACCAACGAACTGCTGCGCTCATTGCCGGGGAAATACACGCGGGTCTGGGTGGTGCTGATAAGTAATGGAACTCCGGGGAACCCAGACGCTACGACGAGGATGATCGAGCAGACTCTGGGCGAGGGCTTCCCGCGATTCGATGGGGCGCAATTTCCGCAGGTGGAAGTCCGGCTCTACAGCCGGCAGTAGAATTCGCACAGAAACGTCTTGCCGGGCCGGTGGGTATAAACGAAAAATGCCTCCACGCATGGAGCGGGAGGCATTTCAAATCGAGTTAATTATGCCAACCTACTTCGGCTGATCCATTGTGATGCCCTGTTGTCCGGGCTGCTTCTCGGCCTTGGCCTTCTTGGTGATGAGAGTCTGATCGACCCAGTGGTCGGCGGTCTTCAGATCTTCCTGCCGGGCATTGAGGTCGTCGCACTCCACGTCGGCGCGCTCGCGGTACATCAGGTTCAGGTAAGCCATGGCGTCGTCGTAATCGGGACGAATCTGGATGGCCTTGTTCAGGCTGTCAATGCCCTCCTGAATCGCCGGCCCATTTTTCTCCTTCAACGACTCGCAGACTTTTTTCTGATCCTTGTTCTTCGCGTTCAGATTCTCGTCCGGCTTCAGACCGAGCTTGGCGCGCTCTTCCATGCGCGGCTGGTAGCAGACCGCCCAGTCGATGACGCCGATCGAGTAGTAGGGATCGGGATCGTTGGGGTCGAGCTCCGAGACCATGTGGTTGTACTTCTTGGCCTCGTCGAACTTTTTCATATTGTAGTAAAGGGATGCGATGCCCTTGGCGGAATTGACGCGCTGCTCGCGGGCCGCATTCATATCGAGCACGTGCTTGTATTGCTCGATGGCCTGCTCCGCCATTTTGTTGTTGTCGGGAGTGTCCGCGCCCGGAATGTATTGTTGAGCGAATGCCGTCGCCAGGTACATTTTGGCGTTAATGAGGTTGGGATCGTAAGCCACGCTCTGCTGAAAATGATCGATGGCCTCTTCGTACTTGGCATTCTTGTAGGCGGTGACGCCCTTATTGAGTTGGTCGCGGGCGCGCAACTTATCGCAGCCCACGGAGGAAAGAAGCGCCAGCGCAACGGCAGCCAGCGTCAGCAGTCGAATATTCTTATTCATTGCGGTATGAATCTCCTTGCAACACAGCATCCTAGGCCCTGACGCGGCAGATTGACAAGCGCTGGCCGAGCCGAGGGCGGGCCGCCCCTTCGGCAAGCTCAGGGCAGGCACTCGGGACAGCCGGCAAGATTTCGGCGCCTACGTCGGATCGTGAGCGGCACATCTGAAACTGAGTCTTGCTCTCTAGCCGCCGGCTTCAATCTTGGCCGTAATCAGGCCGACTTTGTCTACGCCCGCTGCGTGCGCGATATCGATCACGTTGGCCACATCGGCGAACGGAATCGCATCATCGCCCTTCACGAACATGACTTTCTCGGCGCGGGTCTTGTAGATATCGGCGAGACGTCCCTGCAGATTGTCCCAAGTAGCATCTTCCTGATTGATCTTGAGGCCGGGATCCTGACCGGCGCCGCGATCGATCAACTGCACCACGATGGTGCGGTCAGGCGTGTTGTTCTTGGGTGCGTTGGGCGGAGGAGGCTGGGGAACCAGCGCGTCCAGGCCTTTCGGCGTCAATGGCGTGATCACCATGAAAATGATGAGCAGCACCAGCAGCACGTCAATGAGCGGAGTGACGTTAATGTTTGCGCTTTGTCCTCCGCCCGAGCCCAATGACATACTCATAGTCGAATCTCCCTATTGTCCGCCCGCTGGAGCCGGAGCTGCCGGCGGAGCGTTTGGAGCGCTCTTCCTCTGTTCGGTGAGCAGTCCCAGGTCATCCACGCCAGCGGCGCGCACGGCATCCACGACTCCGACCACGTTGCCGAAGTGAGCGCGAGCGTCCGCCTTGAGATAGACCTCTTTGTTGGTGCGATTGGTCAGGCGATCCTTCACCTTACCGGTCAGGCTATCCACTGGAACCTTGTCGGCGCCGAAGTAGATGGTGCCATCGCGCATCACCGAAACCAGGAGTGCATCTTCTTTATCCGCGTCCTGCATGGGCGTCGGATTATTGACCTTGGCCATGTCCACGCTGATGCCCTTCTGCAACATGGGCGTGATCACCATGAAGATGATCAGCAGCACCAGCATCACGTCCACCATGGGGGTGACGTTGATGTCGGAGTTGACGTTGGCCCCTTCATTCCGTTTGGCTATTGACATAACTTGATCTCCACAATCAGTGGTTCGTGGCTGGTGGTTAGCTAACCATCTGCGCCACAACCTGATCCGCTTTGGGTTGGGAAGGCCGGCGCCGGGAGCATCCCGGCGCCGGTCAGCAACTCAATGGCGGACTTCCGGCAAACGCCGGAATCCTAGGTGCGGCGAGCGTCCCGCCGCTTCAGGAAGTAGTCGATCAGTTCGCTCGACGAGTTGTCCATCTCCACATCGAACGCTTCCACGCGGCCGGTGAGGTAGTTGAACATCATGACGGCGGGGATGGCCACCAGCAGCCCGAAAGCCGTGGTCACCAGAGCCTCGGAAATGCCGCCTGCGACCGCGCCCAGACCGGTAGCCTTCTGCTCCGAAATGCCTTTGAAGGCGTTCAGAATGCCCATCACCGTGCCGAACAGTCCCACGAAGGGGGCCGTCGATCCGATGGTGGCCAGACCGCCCAAGCCGCGCTTCAGCTCGGCGTGAACGATGGCTTCGGTGCGCTCCAGAGCGCGCTTGGAAGCTTCAATGGTCTCGCCGGGGATGGCGCCGGGGCTATCCTGGTGGGCCTTGAATTCCATGAGGCCGGCGGTGACAACCTTGGCCAGATGGCTCTTTTTGTTGCGCTCAGCGACCTTGATGGCCTCGTCGATGCGGCCATCGCGCAGCGCGCCGGCAACCGCCGGAGCGAAGGCGCGCGACTGCTTGCGGGCCGCGTTGTATGCCATGGCGCGATCGATCATGACGCCGATCGACCAGCCCGACATAATGAACAGAATGACGACCACGATCTTCGCGATAATACCCATCTGTTTCCAGAGCGAGATCGGATCCCATCCCACTGCGCCGCCTTCCTGCACAATCCAGGCGGCCACCCTAGGCACGTGAACGAACACTGCTGCTGTCATGGCTGCTAACATGAGTTGCTTTTCCCTCCTCAGAACTTCCTAGACTTTGATGCGAGAAACTTTGCGACTGCAAGGGCCCGGCGGCAGAAAAGTGAGCCATCCGGCATCGCGCAACCTGAGATAAAAGGCGCGGCGACCGAGCCCCGAAGTAAAGAAGCTCTCCCGGCCACCGGTTTTGAGGTGGGAAGGGGAGGGCCACTCAACTTCATTTCTAAACCAACTGCGACCTGACTTGCGCAGTCGGCCTGCCGGAGTCTAACCTCCAGCAAGTGTAAAGTTCACAATGACTTCCGTATCCACTTCGACGGGTTCGCCGTTGAGCAAATAGGGCTTGTACTTCCACTGTTTGACCGCGTCGATGGCTGCAGGAGCCAGCATGGGATGTCCGCTGACCAGCGTCAAACCCTCAATCGAGCCGTCTTTGGCGATCACCGCGTGCAACACCACCTGACCCTGAATGCGGGCCTGGCGCGCCAGGGGTGGATAGTTCGGGTTCACTCTTCGAACCAGAAGTCCTTGCGACACGCCCTGCGAAACGCGTACGCGCTGCGGGGTCGCAACCTTGGGCACAGCGACCGGCGTCGAACTGATGATGCCGCCGATTACGCCGCCCATCTGGCCGCCCGGAATTCCGCCCGGAACGCCGCCCACGACGCCGCTGGCCGCCATCACCGGCGGAGGAGCTTCGTCTTCTTTGATCATCTGCACTTTTTGCGGGATCTTGGTAGGCGTACGCAGTTCGCCGTTCACGATATCGGTCTGAATCACCTTCACGATTTTAACGGGCGCCGCAGCAGGAGGTGGCGGCGGAGGTGGCGGCGGGGGGGCCACCAGGAAACTCATGGTCATTTGCTTGGGCAGGGCTTCGGTGAAGATTAGAGGAATCAGAACCATGACGCCGATCATCAAAATCTCTAGCAGGATCGCAAACGTCGTCGTTCGTCCCCGTTTTGTCTTCAGCCTGCCGCCGGATTCCAGAAGGCTATCTTCAAACATAAATTTTCTCCCTACAGAGCCTACGTAAACTTAGACACCACGCACGTCCCCTTTGCTCCCAAATCGGGCCAAATCGCCAGGGCGGCCACCTAAGCCCCGTCTGGCGCAAAACCCTCGCTTCCCGCTTCACACTTGCAACTGTCTACAAACAAAAGCCTAACCCGAGACTGGCGACGGCGCCATCGGGCCCTTACCGGGTGCGGACGGGCATTGCGGCTGGCCGCTTGCCCTTGCTGATCCGCCAATCCTGATAGGCCACCAGAATCGGAGCGGCAATCGCGATCGAAGAATACGTCCCGATCAAGATGCCGATCACCAGCGCCAGGCTGAACCCACGCAGCACCTCGCCACCGAACAAATAGAGTGCAAGTACGGTAAGGAAGGTTAAGCCCGCTGTCAAGATGGTTCTACTCAGGGTCTGGTTGATGCTCCGATTTACGATCTCCGAAAGCTTCTCGCGCCGCATGAGTTTAATGTTTTCCCGGATGCGGTCAAATACCACGATCGTGTCGTTATTAGAGTAACCAATCAGGGTAAGGATGGCTGCAATGACGGTGAGGGAGATGTCTTTATTAAGCAGGGAAAATGCGCCTACAGTGATCAACGTATCGTGGAATACCGTGATCACGGCGGCCACTCCGTAGATCCACTCGAAGCGGAAGCCGAGGTAAATCAGCATCCCAGCCAGGGAGTAGGCCGTCGCCAGCAGAGCCTGCTTGCGCAACTGCGCTCCCACCTGCGGTCCGACGATCTCGACGTTACGCACACCGAAATCCGACAGGAAGAAGCCGTCTGGCAGGGAAGCCACTACCGCCGGATCGACCGTGCCCTTCAGCTGATCGAACGAACTCAGCACTCCGCCCTGCCCTTTGTCGCGGGCATCCACGATGGCCTGCGCCTGCTGGGTATATTTCACGTCGGCATCGGAGCCCAGGTGCATGGGGTCTTTATCCATCAAATAGTTCTTGATGGCCAAGGAACTCGAGTTGTTCAGGTCAACCTTGCCGGCCGGGACGTTGGTCTCAAGAGTTTTGATGATCTGATTCTTGCCGTTATCCAGCGCCTGCTCGCTGGTTTCCTGCACGTCGAGATCGATCAGTACTTCGTTGTTGGCAGGCACGTCATAGCGCTGAATTTTCGCGTTGTGCAAGCCGACGCGGTCCATGGCGGCGCGCAGTGCGTTATCGTCCGGAGTATGCGAGAACTTCACGTAAACCAAAGTTCCGCCGCGGAAGTCAACGCCGTAAGGAATGTGGTGCCAGAACAACATGGAAAACAGCCCGGCCACGCTAAAAACGAGAGAGAAGGCGAGAAAGTACCACTTCTTGCCCAGAAAATCGATGTTGGTATTGCGAAAGAACTCCACCTGTCCTACCTCTTATCCGTTTTATGAACTCGTTGAAATTGAGCGATTGCGCGATTTGGTCATCGGGCGATTGAAGAATATCCGCACCCGCCGCTTTTCAATGACCCGATCACTCAATCACTCAATGACTCAATTCTTCTAGATGCTCAACGCTTCCCCGCGCTGCTTGCGGCTCAACAGCCAGTCGAAGATTGTGCGGGATACAAATACCGCTGTGAATAGGTTTGCCAGCAAACCAAAAGTGAGCGTGACCGCAAATCCCTGCACCGGGCCGGTACCGAAGATGAACAGGATTGCCGCCGAGACGATGGTGGTGACGTGCGTATCCACAATCGTGATCCAGGCGTGGCTGAAACCCTGATCCACGGCGGAAGGCGGCGTCTTGCCGTTGCGCAACTCCTCACGAATGCGCTCGAAAATCAGCACATTGGAGTCCACGCCCATACCAACCGTAAGAATCACTCCGGCGATTCCAGGCAGCGTCAGCACCGCGCCCACATACCCCATGAAGCCCAGCAGGATTACCAGGTTCAAGATAAGCGCGATGTCCGCATTGATACCGGCGGCGCGGTAGTAGACCAGCATGAAAATCAGCACCACCGCCATGCCGATGATGGCGGCATTGATGCCGTGCCGGATCGAATCGCTGCCCAGCGACGGACCCACGGTGCGTTCTTCCAGATATTTAATTCCCGCCGGCAGCGCGCCGGAACGCAGGATCATCGACAAATCCTTGGCGGCTTGCGACGTCATGCTGCCGCCGCTGATTTCGCCGGTGTCGCGGATCGCTTCCTTAATATTGGCGACTTCCTGCACTTTGCCGTCGAGCACCACGCCCAGGCTCTCGCCAACGTGCGCCGAGGTGAAGCTGTAAAAACGCTGTCCGCCTTCGCCCGTCAGCGTGAAATGCACGTTAGGCTGGCCGTTCTGGTCGGTGCCGGCTTGCGCATCCCGCAGATCCTTGCCTCGGACCGCGGAAACCTTCGATACCAGATACCACGACTGCTGATCGGCAGGAACTCCGGGAGCGCCGTGCCCCGGCAGAAGAATCGCGTTCGGCGGCAGAATTCCGCCCTTATCCTGCAGCGCCGCTTGCTCGCTCGCATACGGTCCGCCCAACACCTGCTTGATCTCAAGCATGGCGGTGGACTGCATGATGTCCTTCACCCGGCCGGGATCGTCCACGCCGGGCAGTTGCACCAGAATCTGATATTGGCCGAGACCGTGCTCCTGGATCGTCGGCTCGCTTACACCCAGGGAGTCAATGCGGTTGCGAATGGTCTCGATCGCCTGCGTGACGGCCTTATTCTTCAGATCGCTGAGCATCTGCGGCTTCATGGACAAAGCCCAGGTATTTTCCGCTCCCGAGGTCGCGTTGTACTCGGGCAGCCGCTCGGAAACGATATCGAGCAAATCCTTGCGCGCATCCGGCGGGACGCCCTTGAGCACAACCCGGTCGGGAGCGTTCGCCGGATCAGGCTTCGAAATATCGGCGAAGGCAATCTTGCGCTTGTTCAGCTGCTCTTTGAGGATTTCGACAGCGTTGTCGGAGTCAACATTGATCGCGTCATTCACCTGCACCTGAAGGATCAAATGGGTTCCGCCCTTCAAGTCCAAACCCAGCTGAATGCGTTTGGTCATTGCGTCGAGCAGGCCCTGGCCCGAAAAGCTCTGCGGAATGCCGAAGATTCCGAACAGGAATACCAGCAAGGTTGCGATGATGGTGATCAGCTTCCAGAGAAGATTCTTGTTCATATGTACAGTCCAAATTCCAAGGCTTCAAAACCCGGAACTAAATACGTTGAGACTTTAAGACTTTGAAACCTTGAAACGTTGAATCTTTGAAACCTTTTGCTACTTCGCCTTAACCTCGTCGTCGGCGGTGGTCACTTGCGTTACCGAAGCCTTCGTGACTTCTAACACGAGATTGTTCGGGGGAACCCGCAGGTGAATTGCATCATCCTTCAGGGCCATGATGGTTCCCCGCAAGCCGCCACTGGTTACGACCTTGTCGCCGGTCTTGATCGAATCCAGCATGGCCGTCCATTTCTTCTGGCGGCGCTGCTGGGGAAGAATCAGCAAAAAATAGAAGATGGCAAAAATAAAGATCAGGGGGGCAACGCTCAACCACCCCATTCCGCCGCCACTGGCTTGCACCGCTAAAAAAGATTGCATATTCATCCGCGTAGGTTCACCCGTCCGCAAACAACTGCCCACGACTGCCATCGACAAGGGCGTGTCATTTCACGACGGGATTTTAGCTCGATTCCGGCCGGATCATTTACCGCTCAGGCTTGAATCCAGGGAAGCGCTCCCAGTGAGGTCTTAAGGTTTCGGTCGAAACCAGCCGCTAGAAAGAATGGGACTCTTCCCCAAGTTAGATAGAATGACGCACCCGCCGCATAGTGTCAAGGTAGAAACTCAAGTTGTGGAGCGTATTCAAGACCTGCGCCAGAACTTCATTAGAAGCATAAAGATGACGCAAATAGGCGCGCGAGTAGCGCCGGCAAACCCGGCAGCCGCAGTTGGGGTCGAGCGGGCCCGCGTCCCGCGCGTAGCGCGCCTGCTTGATGGAAACCTTGCCCTCGGAGGTGAACAGCAGGCCGTGGCGGGCGGCCCGCGTGGGCAACACGCAATCCATCATGTCGACGCCCAGCTTGGAGTACTCGACGATTTCTTCGGGCGTGCCTACTCCCATTAAATAGCGCGGCTTGTCCTTCGGAAGATGCTCGAGCGTAGCTTCGACCACTTCGCGCGTGCGTTCGCGGGGTTCGCCAACGCTCAATCCTCCGATGGCGTAGCCGGGAAAGCCAATCTCAATAGTCCGCTCGGCGGATTCCTTTCTGAGGGCAAGGTCCATGCCTCCTTGAACGATGCCGAAGAGAGACTGGGTGGAGTCCCGAGTCCCGAGTCCCGAGTTGATTTCGGCTGTGTCCTCTTGAATGCAGGCCGTGCCCTTATCCGAGCACTGGGTACCAGGTACTCGAGACTCGGAACTCGGAACTCGGGACTCAGACGTGCCCCACGGCACTTCCTGCTTATGCTCCTCAAAATACTTCTTGCTCCGCGCCGCCCAGCGCAATGTCAACTCCATCGAAGCTTTCGTGCGGGAGCGGTCCGCCGGATATTCCGTGCACTCATCGAACGCCATAATGATGTCCGCGCCCAGCCCGATCTGCGTCGCCATCGCGCTCTCCGGAGTGAAGAAATGCGGCGAGCCATCGAGGTGCGAGCGAAACGTCACCCCTTCTTCCGTCACTTTGCGCAGTTCGTTGAGGCTGAAAACCTGGAATCCGCCAGAGTCGGTCAGGATCGCCCGCGGCCATGCCATGAAACCATGCAATCCACCAAGCTTTCGGACGGTCTCGACTCCGGGACGCAAATAAAGGTGATAGGTGTTGCCGAGAAGAATCTGAACACCGAGTTCTTCGAGCACGTCCTGCGGCACGCTCTTCACCGTGGCCACGGTGCCGACCGGCATGAACACTGGGGTTTCGACTTCGCCATGAGGCGTGAGCAGGCGACCGCGACGAGCGGCGCCGGCGCGGGCGACGATTTCGAAGTCAATCGACATTGGTTGCGATTGTAGCAACCCAACTCGTGGAGCGGCGGACGCCTTCGTCCGCCCAGAGAATTAAAGATATAAAGCTATTGAAGATGTAAAGCCAAAGATGGGATCTGCTTTCGTGGCGCTGCCCGGTCTGAGGGCTTGCCGAAGGGTCTCGCTCGCCTTGCGAGACATTGGATTCGGGAGTCAAGACCTGGGCCTCCGCCAAGGAATTGGGTCAGAGGCGACCGCTCCAATATCCTGGCTGGCGATGGCCGTGGGCTATCGCCAGAATCTGAACCACCGATTCCTTCTCCCTATAGACGACTGCGTAGGGAAATTTTTGCAGAACGAATCTTCTCGTACCATGTAGATAGGCGGGCCATGTTTGCGGCCAGCGGGAGACGTCTTCCAGAGCGTCGTAAATGGCAGCCACGAACCTGAGGCTGGTGTCGGGACTTTCCTGGCGATACCAGTTATCGGCAGTTTCGAATTCCTGCCATGCCTCCGGGTGGAAGTGATATGGCTTAGCGGGCGGCATCGGACAGCCGGGCTGCGAGGCGGCGGCGCACTTCCTCGTACGGAATCATCCGCACTTTGCCTGAATCAATTTCTTCGATACGGCGCTCGATCACTTCGGACCAAGCGGCTTCGACGCCTGTGTCGGCTAGTGCATCGTTGAGGCTTTCGAGAAGCGATCCGGCAATAGCGGCGCGTGCTTCGGGAGGAAGCGCTAAAGCCTTTTTCAAGATGTCAGTCACTTTCGCAGTCATGGGTAATATTTTACGCCGAGACGCAAGCGGTGCGCCCAAAAAGCCTAAGCTGCGAAGGTCCCGTTTTGAACTGCGCTAAAAGAGGGCCAGTCAGGCGAGATAGGCCCAGCCCGAATTAACGGTCCGGACACCGTAAATGTGCTTATGCGTCAGACCTCTGGAGAGTCTACCGAAGGGGTGTGCGGGGCTACATGATTTCGATCACTTCGCCCTCGACCTGACCGTCCTCGATCATCAGCAGGCCCACCGTCACCGGAAGCTTGAATCGCCGCGGGCCCGCGCTGCCGGGATTAAAGTAGAGCACTCCGTCGCGCCACTGGCGCTTGGGGGCGTGACTGTGGCCGCTGATCACGACGCCGAATCCGGCGGCCTTGGGCTTAAGATCCAGCCGGGCCAGATCGTGAAGAACATAAATAAAGATTCCGCCCAGCTCGACCGCCTGCGTCTCCGGAAGTGTGCGGCACCACGCGCCCGTGTCGACATTGCCGCGGATCGCCGTCACCGGAGCGATGGCAGATATTTTTTCGAGGATCTCGGGCGAGCCCACATCGCCGGCATGAATGATGTGGCCGGAGCCGCGCAGCGCCTCCATCGCCTCGGGCCGCAGCAGGCCGTGAGTGTCGGAGATCACGCCGATCCGCATGGAAGCCATTCCGCTAAGTTCGACCCGGCGCAAGCGCGCGGCTGAGGTTCCGAACATCTTCTTCGAGCACCTGGAAGCGCTCGTATTCGCGCCCCGGCATGGTTCCTATGGAAATCTTCTGGTTGCAGTGGAGCGCCGGGCTGGGTGCGCGGCTCCTCAAGCCCGCGTGAATTTCCGTGACGTGCGTCTGCTCGACGATGCCGGCGGCGTTCCCGGAGTTGATGCCTCCGCAGGCCATGATGGTGACGCGGCCGCGCGCCGCCTGCGCCAGCCGCGCGATCACGGGGACGCCCAGCACGCCGGTTTCCTCTCCGCCTGAAGTCAGAATCCGGTTTGCGCCGGTCGTGCAAACATCCTCGAGCGCGCCGAACAGGTCGGCGGACATGTCAAAAGCGCGGTGGAAGGTGACTCCCAGCGGCCGCGCCAGTTCAACTAACTGCCGGGTGCGCGGGATATCGACGGTGCCGTCGGCGTTCAGAATGCCGAGAACGACGCCGTCCGCGCCGAGGTTCTTGGCGGCCAGAATATCGCGCCGCATGGTCTCGAACTCTTCGGCCGTGTAACAGAAATCGCCGCCGCGCGGCCGAATCATCACCTGAAGGCCAATCGCGGTTCGGGCCCGCACCAGTTCGATCAGGCCTGCGCTGGGCGTGATGCCGCCTTCCAGCAGATTGCTGCAGAGTTCGACACGAGTTGCGCCGCCTCGCTCGGCAGCCACGGCGGAGGCAACCGAATCAACGCATATCTCGATGAGGATTGGATCGTTCATAGTTCGGGCTGCGGAATTGCGGGATCAAAAATCCCGGTCTATTTCTCTTTCGTCTTCCCGACAAACTTGCCGACGCTTACCGCCGCGCGTCCCACGGTGCCGCGGCCGATTTCCTGCGTGTCGTCGCGCGCGGTCACGCGCAGCGTGTAGAAGCGTCCGTCAAACGATTCGAGTTCAGCCACGGCGGTAATCTGTGCTCCAATGCCACTGGCCGCGCGATGCTGAATATTGATCGAGGTCCCGACCGTGATCTCGCCCGCCTCGCAGTAGGGCTGCAGAGCATGAAAAGCAGCCGTTTCCATCAGTCGAATCATGTCAGGCGTCGAGTACACTGGCGGCAACTCGGCATGGTGCGCGGTCAGCGTGTGCTTGAATTCGACAGTCTCCCGCGCCTCGCCGCGGGCTCCGATGGGGATTTGCTTAGGCATGCTTGTCTTTCCTTGGTCAGGCCTGCTTCCTCTGCGCAAAATGAAGAGCCAATGATCCTGCGAAAAACTCGCGGGGATCATTGGCTCTTGATTTTATGCGCGACACACTCTGATCATGCCGCGAACGTCAGCCGCGCCGCGTCAATCCCGTCCAGCGCTTGCCATAACATCCTGGCCGTGTCTTCAGCTGCATCCAGCGCGGCTTGCGCCGCTTCCGGATTCACTGCGAGGCGCTTCTCCAACTGCTTGCGCCACACATTCGAGTGGTAGACATCGGCGGTGGCATGCAGCGCAAAGTAGCCGCAGGTTTTGTCGTCGGCGCCATACTGCTCGCGCAACCCGCGCGCCTTTTCCATGGCAATCCGCGGCACCTGGGATTCGTAGACGTAAAACGCGGCCAGCGCTTCTTCGGGAGTGCCTTCGCTCGCCACGCGATGGAAATGACGGATCAGATCGCGTACCTCGGCCACCGGCAGGTGCCAGCGCATATCCCGGCGAGATCCCATGCCTTCGGCAAAATCCAGCCAAAGCTCGGAGTGGGGCACGGCATCTTTCCCCGTTCCGCCCGACGAGCCTTTTTCGTCACACATGTTGGCCAGCACGGCGCGGCGCAGATCGCCATCCTCGAGGCGCAGGGCAATCTCGGCCAGGTAGCAGGGAAACGCTTCCACCTGGTGGTAATACTGGCGTGCATACTCGCGCAGATCGCTCCGCGTCAACTTGCCAGCAGCCCATGCCCGGTAGAAGGGATGGCACAGCAGGTCGTACCTGGCGATGGCTGCCTCCAACTGCTCGAAGAACTGAGTAGGATTCATGGATTGCCTCCTGATTTCCGGTATGACCCACTACTATACGGACGGGCGTGCCGGTCGGCAAGTGGGGTTTGTCACAGCCGCGTGTGGTGCTTGTTAGAATAAGGAATACTCGTCTGGGGTTAGGTCCTAGTTGTTATGGGTTAGCGGAAGATCCTGATCGCCAAGGCCGTCACGGACTTGCCTCGACTTGCGACTTGGCACCGAAGACCTGCGTTTCCATGCAATTCACCGAACAATTCGACATAGTCGTGGTCGGCGCCGGCCATGCCGGATGCGAGGCGGCGATGGCCTCCGCGCGCATGGGACTGAATACCGCGCTTTACACGCTGAACGTTGACCTGATCGCGCAGATGTCGTGCAATCCGGCGATCGGAGGCATCGCCAAGGGACATCTTGTCCGCGAAGTTGATGCGCTCGGCGGCATCATGGGCGAGATCACCGACGCGGTCGGCATCCAGTTTCGCCTGCTGAACACTTCCCGCGGTCCGGCCGTATGGTCGCCGCGCGCGCAGTGCGACAAGCAGGCCTACCGGCTGAAGATGCGCGAGGTGCTGGAGTCGCAGCCGAATCTGAAGATCAAGCAGGCGGAGGTCGAGTCGTTGGTCGTTGAAACGTCGTTGGTCGTTGGTCGTTCGTCGTTGGCTAAAGACCTCGATGCCATGGATTTTGCCAACGACCAACGACCAACAACCAACGACGGTTCTCGCGTCTTCGGGGTAAGACTCCGCGACGGCCGCACCGTAGGCGCGCGCGCCGTCATCATCACGACCGGCACTTTTCTCAACGGACTGATTCATTGCGGCGAGCAGCAGTATCCTGCAGGACGTTCCGGCGAACCGAATGCTGTTCTGCTCGGGGAGGCTTTGAAAGAGCTCGGTCTGCGCGGCTGCCGCCTCAAGACTGGAACCCCGCCGCGTCTCGACGGACGCAGCATCGACTGGTCGCGCTTCACGGTACAGCCCGGAGACGCCGATCCCACGCCCTTCAGCTTTCGCACCCGGCGCGTGGCGCACCACGATTCGCAGGCTCCCTGCTACATCGCGTGGACCACGCCCGAGACGCATCGCATTATCCGCGAGAACGTGCATCGCTCGCCGATGTATAGCGGACAGATTCAGTCGATCGGGCCGCGCTATTGTCCGTCCATCGAAGACAAGATCGTCAAGTTTCCCGACAAGGAAATGCACCAGCTCTACCTCGAGCCCGAAGGCCTGAACACGCACGAGATTTACGTGAACGGCATGAGTACGTCTCTGCCGGTGGAAGTGCAGCTTGCGATCGTGAAATCGATTCCTGGACTTGAAAACGCCGAGATGCTGCGCCCGGGATACGCCATCGAATACGACTCGATTGATCCCACCGAACTGCAGCGCACTTTGGAGACAAAGAAAATTGCGGGACTGTTTCTCGGAGGCCAGATCAACGGCACCTCCGGCTACGAAGAAGCCGCCTGCCAGGGCCTGATGGCGGGCATCAACGCGGCCTTGCAGGTGAAGGGAGAAGAGCCGCTGATCCTCGGCCGCACCGAAGCGTACACGGCAATCCTGATCGACGACCTCATCTCGAAGGGCACGAACGAGCCGTACCGCATGTTCACCTCGCGGGCAGAATTCCGCCTGCACCTGCGCATCGACAACGCCGACCGCAGGCTCACGCCGCATGGCCGCCGCGTGGGATTGATCTCAGATTCAGCGTGGGATGATTTTCAAGCCAAGCAGCAGCGGCTGGAAAATGTGAAGAAGCTGCTGGAACGAACCAGGCTGACACCGCAACTGCTGGAAAGCGTTGCTGCGTCTTTTCATTCCGAGGCAAATTCCCTTTGTCATTCCGAGGAGCGAGCAGTTTGTCATTCCGACACTCTTAAGCCTTGTCATTCCGAGGAGCGAAGCGACGAGGAACCTGCTGTCGCTGGTAGCGCTACAGAACGTTCGTACGATCTGACGTCAGCCCTCGGCCAGACCTGCGCCCAACTGCTGAAGCGCCCGGAAATCACAATCGAAAAGCTGGCACCGATTCTCCGCAAGCTGGATCCCAAGTTTTTCGACCGAGAAGAAATCCATACCAATCCGCGCGAATCCGTGGCCAGTCTTTCTTCTGAAATCCGCAACGAACTCAAATCCGTCGAAACCGAAATCAAGTACGAAGGCTACCTGCTGCAACAGCAGCGCGCCATGGACCGCATGAAGAAATCGGAGCAGCGGGCGATTCCGGGCTGGTTCGACTATCACTCGGTCAGCGGGCTCTCGCGCGAGGTGCAGGAAAAGCTCGCGCACGTCCAACCACGCACGCTGGCCCAGGCCTCGCGCATCCCCGGAGTTACGCCGGCAGCTGTGTCGCTGGTCAATGTCTTCATTGAAATTCAGGCGAAGCGGCGGGAGCAGGCGGCGGCGATTTAAGGCGCCGCAAATTAACACTGCGTTAACAATCCATTGTTACTTAGAGGTTAATATTCTCCTCCATGCCTTCGGACACCCTCAACATTGACGACCAGCCCGGAGCTCAACCGGGCCAGCGCGTCCTCCGCCTGAATGGCGCGCTGGTGATGACCACGATGTTTGCATTCCAGGCCATAGTGCGGGCCGATACGTCGCGCTCGCTGATCATCGATTTCGCCAATGTCCCTTATGTGGATTCGGCGGGCATCGGAGCGCTCGTGGGCGCCTACGTCACGCGCCAGAATAGCGGGCGGAAGCTGGCGCTGGTCAGCGTGAGCGAGCGTATCCACAACGCGCTCAAAGTCACCCATGTCGATCAGTTCTTTAACTTCTTCGACTCCGTAAGCGCCGCTGAGCAAGCCTCGGCCGCGTAATCGCGCGCGCGCCGGAACGTCATCTTCGATCACTGGGGACCGACTGCGGGGACGGGCACAAACCTGCTTGACACAAAACTCGCAGCAGCTAGAATCTCCCGATGCCGCAGCGCAGCCTGACCATTGAACAGCGGGATGGAGCGCACCCCGGACAGCGCGTGCTTCGCCTCGAGGGACCGCTCTTGATGACCACGATGTCGGAGTTCTACGACGTGGTGCGAGCCGACACCTCGCGCGTACTGATCATGGATTTTACGAACGTCCCGAATGTGGATTCGGCGGGCATCGGATCGATGGTCGCAGCCTACGTCAACCGCCAGAACAGCGAGCGGCAACTGGCGCTGGTGGGCGTCAACGACCGTATTCACCACGCCTTAGGTGTGGCCTGGGTCGATAAGCTGTTCCGCTTCTTCGATTCCGTGAGCGCGGCCGAGCAGGCGTCGGCGACGTAAGGGAGCGCTCACAACACTCGTTTGACTGCCTTCTGCATCGCTCTTAAGATAAATTTCAAGATTCCCTCCATGATCGGCCAGACCATCTCGCATTACCGCATCACCGGCCAGCTCGGCAGCGGCGGCATGGGAGTGGTCTATGAAGCCCAGGACCTCGACCTCGGCCGCAAAGTCGCTCTCAAGTTCCTGCCGCCGCAACTCTCCCGCGATCAAAATGCGCTGGACCGTTTTCTGCTGGAGGCGCGTACCGCCTCGGCGTTGAACCATCCCAACATCTGCACGATTTATGCGGTGGAGAAAGTTAAAACTGAAGACGGGCAGGAGCAATCGTTCATTGCTATGGAATTGCTCGAGGGCGAGACCCTCGACCGCCGCCTTGCCGCTGGCGCCTTATCGTTAGATCGGCTGCTGGACTGGAGTATCCAACTGGCTGACGCGCTCGATGCCGCGCATGCCAAAGGAATCATCCATCGCGACATCAAGCCGCAAAACATCTTCGTAACCCCGCGCGGGCAGGTCAAGGTGCTCGATTTTGGCCTGGCAAAGCTGTCGCGCCCCGAGATGGAGATGGAAACCATCGGCGCGACGCAAGACTCGCCACTGCAGTTGACCAGTCCCGGCTCGACCGTCGGCACCATCTCTTATATGTCGCCGGAGCAGGCCCGCGGCGAAGAACTCGACCCGCGCACCGACTTGTTCTCGGCCGGCGTTGTCGTCTATCAGATGGCAACCGGGCGCTTGCCGTTTACTGGCGCCACTTCGGCAGTCGTCTTCCACGCCATTCTTGAACTCGATCCCGTTCCTGTGCCGCAACTGAACGCCACGCTGCCGCCGAAGCTCGACGAGGTCATCACGAAAGCTCTCGAGAAAGATCGCGACCTGCGCTACCAGTCCTCCGCTGACTTGCGGGGCGACCTGAAGCGGCTGAAACGCGATGCGGAATCAGGCCGCAAAACGGCGCCGGCGGTATCGGGAGCCTCCGCCGCAGCTCTCCGCGCTTCGTCATCGGCGGCAGCCACGGCCGCGGTCCCGCGTGCCTCGGGGAGTTCCGCTGTGGTTGCGGCCGCGCGCCAGAACAAGGTCAGCACCAGCCTGATCGCGGGGCTCGTAGTGGTATTGGTGGCTGCGGCGGGTTATGGAATCTACGCGTTTGCGAACCGCAGCCGGGCGCTGCCTTTCCAGGATTTTTCCGTCACCAAAGTGACCGACACGGGCAGTGAAGTGTTCGTCGCGATTTCTCCGGACGGCAACTATGTTCTGTGCATGTCGAGAAAAAATGGCCTCGCCAGCCTGTGGCTCAGGAATCTTCCGAGCAACAGCAACGCCGAGGTCGAACCTCCGGCAGAGGTCTCGTATCGCGGGCTGCGCTTCTCTCCCGACGGAAATTATTTTTACTTTGTGCGCAGCGACCCGGGAAACGCGAACCTGATGTTCCTGTATCGTGCTCCGCTGCTGGGGGGCGCGCCGCAAAAGCTGATCAGCGACATGGATTCAACCATCAGCTTTTCTCCCGACGGCAAGCAGTTTGCCTTCGTGCGCCTCGACAAGCCGGAACATGGCAAGTTTCAGCTGGTTCTGCATCCCGTGGACGGCGGAGAGGAAAAAGTGCTGCTCACCGGCCCCGAGGATCAGGCCGTATTTGGCCTGGCATGGTCGCCCGATGGAAAGACCATTGCAGGCGATGAATTTGGCCTGGGGAATTCGCTGGAGGACGTGGTCACCGTCAACGTCGCCACCGGCCGCCAGGAGGTTCTGTTCCACGGCATAGAACATCTGATGGAGGGGCTGAACTGGATGCCGGACGGCAGCGGCCTGCTGGGATTGGTGCGCGAACAAAGCTCCAACTTCACGCGCACTCAAATTGGATTTCTCTCCTATCCCAAAGCCCAGTATTCCGCGATCACGCGCGACACCAATAGCTACTCCGATCTCAGCCTGGCGAAAAGCGGACGCGTTCTGGCGACCGTACAGAACCAGCCCCGCTGGAGCGTGCAGGTGATGCCGGCCGATGCGCCCGGCGCGCAGGCCCGGGTGGTTACCTCCTCCGAAGCCCAAACCAACGTGACGTGGACGGATGACGACCGTTTGATCGGCGATCAGGAAAATGTGCTCAATCTGATCGATCCAGCCACGGGCAGCAAGACCGTTGTGCCCGGACAAAAAGGAGTGGGAGGCGCGCCATCGGCCTGCGGCAAAGGCGGGCACATTGTTTTCGTGGTCTTCAGCGCTGCCGCGGGAGCGCAGCACATCTGGAGCGTGGATTCGACCGGAAGCTCTCTGAAGCAGCTTACTGACGGCAAGCTCGATACCTATCCGATTTGCACAGGCGATGGGAACTGGGTGTACTACGTCGACCAGACAAAGTCGCACCGGCTGGCGCGGGTGCCCATTGCGGGCGGCACTTCGCAACTCGTCTCCGATTTGTCGGTCTCTAATAGCTTCGACATTTCTCCCGATGGCAAGATCGCCGCCTTCCCCACACTGGAGCACTCCGGCGAGCACAAGGAAATGCTCGCGGTGGTGGACACAGCCAGCGGCAAGGCAACGAAGGTTGAGGATTTCGAACGTCCGCGGGCGGGGCTGCTGCATTTTTCGCGCGACGGCAAGGGAGTGGTCTACCCCGTGCGCGAGAATGGTGTGGACAATCTTTGGCTGCAACCGCTGGACGGTTCAAAAGGCAGAAAGATTACCGACTTTACTACCGAGCACATCTATGACTTCCACTGGTCGTTCGATGGGAAACAACTGGCGCTAGTGCGTGGACATACCGACGCGGACGTGGTGCTGATCCGGCAGGAATTGAGTCATTGAGTCATCGGGTCATTGAGTCATTGAATAGCTTCGCCCTATTGGGATTTTCAATCGCTCAATGACCCGATCGCTCAATGACTCAATTAAAAAAGCGGCCATCTCTGGCCGCTTTTTTCAACTCTCGAATTGTCTGACTGCAAAGTAGTTTATGCGCCTTTCACGTTCTCGGCCTGCCAGCCTTTGGGACCCTTGACTACGTCAAACTGCACTTGCTGACCTTCCTGGAGGCTGCGGAATCCGCTGGCCTGAATGGCGGAGAAATGCACGAAAACGTCTTCGCCGTTCTGGCGGCTGATGAATCCGTAACCCTTGGCGTCGTTAAACCACTTCACTGTTCCTGTTTCCATGGTGTTGCTAGTTCCTTTTTGTGATGTAGCGCTGAAACTTTGAAAGGCTTCTTCGGCAGGCAGGTCACGCGCTGGTTAGCGGAGAAACTGGGTACTGCAAAAGAACTCTAAAGTCAAACGCAAGCAGATTGTAAGGTAACTGCCCTAAGAAAGCCACATTTTTTCGCAAGTCGCCCGGCTAACCATCTTGCTATCAATCAATTGCAAAACCTTAGCCTGCGGCCATCGCCGGGTGCGCATTTGCCATCCAAGCAGGAAAGATTCATCATTAAATGTGCGATCCCAAGACATGGATAAATACAAACATTTCCGCAAAATTCTGATTCTGATTCTTCTGGTAACGCCGGCCTGGGCCGGAATTGTGGAAGACGTTCGCAGCGAGCTGGCGCAAAATAATTTCAGCGCGGCCGACGCGTCTCTGAATTCTTACCGCGCTAGAAACGGCGTCACTGCCGAGTACGTCGAAGCTTATTCCTGGATGGGGCGAGCCGCGCTCAGCGCCGGCAATTACGATCAGGCCGAGGCCTACGCCAAGCAAACGCGCGACCTGGCCACCGAACTACTCAAGACTCGCGCGCTCGACGCCGAACCGCACCTCCCGCTCGCGCTCGGCGCGGCCATCGAAGTACAGGCACAGACACTGGCGGCACGCGGCCAGCATGAAAAGGCGGTCGCAGTTCTACAGGCGGCGCTGCGCACGTACGGCAGCACTTCGATCCACGAACGCCTGCAGAAGAACCTGAACCTGCTGTCGTTCGTCGGCAAGCCCGCACCGGCGATTCGGGGCGGCGAACAATTTCTCGGAGCGAAAGCGCCGGCACTGGCTTCCCTGAAGGGATCGCCCGTGCTGCTATTTTTTTGGGCGCACTGGTGTGGCGATTGCAAAGCCGAGGCGCCGATCATCACGCAGTTGCGGACCGAATTTGCGCCCAAGGGATTGAGCGTGATCGGCCCCACGCGCCTCTACGGCTATACGGCGCAAGTTGAGAACGCCGCCCCCAGCGCCGAACTCGCCTACATTGACGCCGTCCGCCACCGCTTCTACGGCGGACTGCTCGACATGCCCGTCCCCATCAGCAAATACAACTTCGACACCTACGGCGCGTCGACCACGCCCACGCTGGTGCTGCTGGACCGAGCGGGGAAGGTTGCCATGTACCATCCGGGCGCAATGCCGTACGGCGAATTGAGGGCAGAGATTGAGAAGGTCGTGGCGCGGTAGACTGTGTGGCGCGGGCGCCCTCGCCCGCGACTGCCGGTCGCGCGTGGGGTGTCAAATCCAGAGCAAAACTGGTCTCACTTGAGCGATTCCTTCAGGTGTTTTTCCTCGATGTCAATATTGAAATAGAGAGTGACCTTTCCGTTGGTCTTGGGATTTACCGCCTCGAGAACGTCATAGGAATGCCCGCCTTTTTCGCTTTCAGACTGTTTTGAAGGCATCAAGCCCATGAATTTGAGGACGACGTACTCTTCATGGACCGCGACGACCTCATAAGCAGTTTCGAAGCTCTTGCCATCGCCGGAGTGCATTACGGAATCGAGTAGTCCTTGGAGCACGTACTTGTGAAACTCAGTCTGCTCCGACCGCTGTAGTTCGCGGCTCGCGATGTATTCCGCAAAGTGGGCTTCGACGTCAGTGAGATTGCCGTCCAGAACGATGTCACCGTTCTTCAGCGCCTCCTCATAATTCTTCGCATTTAATGCGGCCATCATGGCTTTTTTTTGCTTGTCTGTATCGGGTCCACCACTCGTATCGGCATACGCGATGCGCAAATCTCTAAAGTTGATGCTCTTGTCGCCACCCTTGACCTTGGCAACGAGCTCCGCATACGTAGGTTTGGCAAGCTTATTCTGAGAAAAGCCCGGAAGGGCAGGCAGACCAAGCGCCAAGATCAGAACTGAAATTCGTTGCGCGATCAGGCTCGTATTGCCCAGCTTTTGCATTTTGCCTCCAAGGGATCAATGTCTTACTTCCGTTAGTTTCCCCGTTTTCACGTCATAAACGAACCCGCGCACCGGGATACTCTTCGGAATCCACGGATGCGCCTTCACCCTCCGCACCTGCTCTCTCACGTTCTCTTCGAGATTGTCGAAGGCGTAAAAGTGAGCGGGTTCGCTGGCGATGGCGCCCGTCTTGCTCGTCAGGTTCGCGCGCAGTTCGTAATCTTTCACGCCCAACAATCCACAGTCGGTGTGGTTGATAATGATGAACTCCTGGGTGTCGAGCAGGTGATGCGAGACGATCAACGAGCGCAGGGCATCGTCGGTGGCAATGCCGCCGGCGTTGCGGATCATGTGCGCGTCTCCGGGACTTAAGCCCAGGCAGCGCTCAAACAGGATTCTGGAATCCATGCAGGCCAGCACGGCTACGCGCCGGCGCGGACGGACGGCCAGATCTCCCAGGTTGAAATTCTTAACAAACTCTTCGTTGGTTTTCAGCAGTTCGTCGGCGACTGACAATTTTGGTCCCCCACTTTTAAGTTGTTCGGGCCGCGAGCAGCCTCGCACCCCCCACCACTGGTTGTTCATCCAGTTTACCCGCTACAATCGCCCCGTGAACCTTGACGACACCATCGTCGCCATCGCCACTCCCCCGGGCCGTGGAGGAATCGGCATCGTGCGCCTAGCCGGACCGCAGGCGCGCGCGATCGCCCAGCCCATGCTGCGCCTGAACCACGCGCTGGAAGCGGGACGCGCCGTGTTTGGGGAACTCATCGAGCCGTGTGGCGCGGGCGCCCCCGCCCGCTTGCCGGAAGGGACAATCAGCCTACCTCTGGGAGAGAACGTTGCAGAGACGAGGGAGGTCGCTTCCCATCCTGTTCCACTTGCGGCAGGGCGGGCGGGCACCCCCGCCCTACATGATCGCATCGACGAAGTGGTCGTCACTTACTTTGCCAAGCCTCACTCCTACACCACCGACGACATCGTCGAGATCGCCGCCCACGGATCCCCCGTCGTGCTGCGCCACATCGTCGAACTCTGCGTCGCTGCCGGAGCGCGTCTCGCCGAGCCCGGAGAGTTCACCATGCGCGCCTTCCTTAACGGCCGTATCGATCTCACCCAGGCGGAAGCGGTTCGCGATCTCATCGACTCGCAAACTCTGTATCAGGCAAAGGTCGCCGCCCAGCAACTCGACGGCGCGCTCTCCCGGCGGTTGCAGCCCGTCAAACAGAAGCTGGTGGAGTTGGTCGCCGTGCTCGAAGCGGGCATCGATTTTGCCGAAGATGACGTATCCGTTCTGCCCGACGCTGCGATTCTCGAACGCATCGCCGCCGTCCGCCAGCCGCTCGAACAACTGGCCGCTACCTTCGCCTACGGCAAAATCGTGCATCAGGGATTGACGCTCGCCATCGTGGGCCGCCCCAACGTGGGCAAGTCGAGTTTGTTCAACCGGCTGGTGGAGCGCGAGCGCGCCATCGTCACCGCAACGCCCGGCACCACTCGCGATCTGGTGAGCGAAACCGTTGCCCTCGGCGGCATTCCCATTCAACTGGTCGATACCGCCGGAATCCGGCAGGCCCTCGATGAGGCCGAATCCATTGGCATTCGCAAATCGATGGAAGTGTTAGCCGACGCCGATCTGGTGCTGATCGTGCTCGATGCCTCCCAAGCAGTAACCGCCGAGGATAGCGAATTGCTTCGGCATGCCGAAGGACGTCCGGCCATCGTCGTGGGCAACAAGTGCGATTTGGCTTCCAGTTTCCGTTTTCCAGTTTCCAGCGGCCAGCCTTCAGCGATACGCGCTTCCGCGCTCACCGGCGAAGGCATCACCGAGTTGCGCGCCGAAATCCTGCGCCACATCGGCGGCGAAACCGGCGCCCAGACCGACGCCGGATTCCTCACCAACATCCGCCATCAAGGCCTGGTGCAGGATTCGCTCACGGCTCTCGCCGCCGCCACCAGCGCGGTCGCCGCCAAAGTGCCCCACGAAATGTTGCTGCTCGATCTCTACAGCGCGCTCCGCCCGCTCGATGCCGTCACCGGCGCGACCACCACCGACGACATCCTCAACCTGATTTTCAGCACCTTCTGCATCGGAAAATAACAATCGATTCGATGACGCCGCAATCGAATCCTGCATCTCAAGAACGCCGGAAATTTTGTCGGGCGAGAAGACGAAATTTCATGCCTGCGATTCTGCGATGCTCTTGGATCGACCGCAAAATAAAGAGCCTTGATCGAGTGGCATGCTTCTTGCAATGGGAAAAGCGGAACAGGCAGGTGGATGAATGAAGACTGAGTACGATCTAAATTCTGCCGTCACGTTCTTCCTGGTGGGCCTAAGCATCGGGTCGTTCTTGACGAGAATTCTCGCTCCGAAACGAAGGCTCGCGCACGGCGACCTCGGCTCCAGCCGCAGGTCAGACTTAATAGTGACCGAACGTCCTTTAGGGCGTTCACCGTATTGACGGCCGTTTCCTCGCGCCAAGAACTCTTCCCCGCAGCGTTTTTACTTCGCTCATCCGCCCTCGAAGGGATTGCCGACGTTCCAGCCTTCCGCCCGGAGCGAAGAAAGCATCTAAGCGTTGTGGCTTGGGCCAGGCAGAAACAGGCGCTCAAGAATGCGATGCGCGATGTTCAGCGGCACCACACATTGCAGGTGGCGGCCGCTCTTTCCTATTACTTTGTCCTGGCCTTCTTTCCCGCATTGATCGTGCTTTCAACGCTGCTTGGCTCAATGCCCTTTCCCAATCTTCTTGGCTGGGTCGTGGCTACGATGCAGCGCCTGTTGCCTCGGGAAAGCATGCAGATCGTATATTCGGTTCTGGCTGATGTATTGTCTGCGCATCGCCGGGCCTGGTTTTCCGTGGGCATGTTGGGGATGCTATGGGTGGCGTCAGCGGCCTTTGATGCCTTGATCGAGGCCTTGAATATCGCTTACGACTTGAAGGATGACCGTCCCTTCTGGAAAACTCGGCTGCTCGCGCTGGGACTCGGGGCGATCTGCGGTGCGCTTTTTCTCGTAGGCCTTGCTGTAATCCTCGTCGGCCCTCGCTTCGGGGACTGGCTGGCTGTTCGGATGGACGTTTCGCGAGTATTCACGGCGCTCTGGCCAGCCCTGCACTGGACGATCGCGGTCAGCTTTACCGTACTGGCGGTTGAGTTGTTGTACTTTCTCGCGCCCTGCGTCCAGCCCAGATTCATCGACACGCTGCCCGGTGCGATCCTCACCGTCAGCGCCTGGCTGCTGCTCTCATCGCTGCTCGGCATCTATTTCCGTCACTTCGCAAATTACAGCAGAACTTACGGCACTCTCGGTGGATTCATTGCCTTCATGACGTGGTTTCAGTGGACTTCGTTCGTCCTGCTCATGGGAGCGGAGATCAACGCGGAGCTGGAGAAGTCACGCAGAGCGATACAAGACGAACCCGGGCCGTCAACGGAACAACCGGGCGCTGCGGAAATTCCCCACAAGGCAGCCTGAAGTCCCGTAACCAGCACGCCTGGTTTGCTCAGAACCTGGTGTGCAATCGTCCGTCAACGGCCACTCCTCCTACCTGGTCGCGGGTCACGCTCACCGACCAGCGCGGGCTGATCTGATACTCGCCTTGCACAATTTCACTGCCGGGTTGCGAGACATCGGTGGAGAAAGTAAACAAAAAGTTCCTGGTCACGCGTTGTTGGATCGCGATGCGCGCCGATGGATTCTGATTGTCACCGCCAATCAGCGGATCGATCTCAAGGCTGGATATGCCCGCAAGCTTTTGTACGCCTCCAGCGAACTGGCTGGCGGCTTGCGACGCGATCATGGAGTCGGTGCTCTGGCTCGCCGCCGCGGACTCTGCCGTGGTCTTCCCCTGCGCGATCAAATTGATGATATCGGCAGTGGAGAGCGGTGGATCGGAGGTATACGAAGTCGTGAGCTTGTCGAATGGTCCTCGCAAGGTGAGCGTGAGGTTATATTGCTCGACCGTCGTCTTCGCAGAAACGTTCAGCACCGGAGTGGTCTGGTTGGGATCGTCAAAGGTGATGACGCCGCGCTGCAGTTGATAACGAACGTTGCGATAGAAAAGCTCGCCGGAGGTCAGATCCGTGCGTCCGGTGATGACGGGATTCGCCGCAGTGCCGCCCACCTGCAGGCTGGCGCGCCCCTCCAGACTGATCTGAGAACTGTTGGCGCTGATTTTGTCCTTCGACTGCACCCGGATGCCGAGGTTGACGGTGTCGGCAAAGCCGGGCTGCGCCGGCACGGCTGTGTCGCCGCTGAATTGATCGGCGAACCTGGAGAGATCGAAATCCGGTGTGAACGAAAGCGAATCGATCAGAACGCTGCCACTCAGCGTGGATGAAACCTTGTTGCCGCTGAAAGTCAGATTGCTATCAAGCTTCGATCTTAGCCCATCGGGATAGAGCAGGCGCACGCCGGTGGTCTGCATCGCGAGCTTGAACTGCAGGCTGGGGCGGTAGGTAATGGATCCACCGATGTTGGCGTCTCCCCCGCCGATTTTTCCGCTGAGTCTCGAGATTTGAATACCATCGTTGCCGATGTCGAGAGTTCCGTTCAGTTTTTCCACGCCGAGCGGCGCGCCGGCGGAAAGCATGGCAACGTCTTGCAGTCGAAGTTGCCCGCTCATGCTCGGCTGCTGCGCGGTTCCCGAAGCGCGCACATCGAGCGCGACGCTGCCGGAACTTTGCAGATCGGGGGCGAAAATTCGCAAAATATGAAGGTCGAAGGATCCCTGCGCCGTCAGGTCCGGCTTGCTGCCGCCGGCAATTGGAATGTTGCCTTGCAATCGCAGCGAGGTCCCAGTGCCTCGAATTTCCACCGGTTGCACCCTCAGGACCGACTGCGAGAAATCAGCCTGAATTGGCGCGGCGATGCCGATTTGCAGCGATTGGTAGGTCGCGTTAAATATGGGAATCGTGAGATGCGCTTCCAGTTTTGTCTTGTCCTTCAACGGTCCTTTCAAGGTGGCGTGAAACTCGGTCAGTCCTTTGAATCCTTGCGGAACGCTGGGAAGGTATGTGGCGAGCAATACATCGAGTGGAACCTGCGTAGTTTCAATCGAAGCATCGGTCTGGTAATCCCCGGTGAGATTGACGACGGCATGCGCCTGCACCGAGGCGTCGACCACTTCGGAGTTGAGGGACAGGTCGGCTTTTTGATGGGACACATTCAGTTCAGCCTTGATGTTGGAAATGGATTTGTCACGGACCGCGAGTTGCGGCAATTGCAGGCTGGCAGTCAACTGCGGGTCGTCGATGGTTCCCTGGCCTTGGGCGGAAGCGCTGAGAGTGCCGGATAACGCGAGATTCTTTTCTTGTACAGCGTGCAGTTTTTGCAGTACCAGCGAGGGAGCATCGAGCCGGAGTTTATAAGCCCTGGTGCGGGGAGTGTAGGAAAGATCGGCATTGGCGCTTCCCGCCGGCAGCGCGACACGAAGCGACGACAGGATCGTCCCATGATCGGTGTGGAATTGCGCCGCCAGAATCTCCACGGGTTCGTCGTACGCACGCGCATTCGCAACTTGAATCTTGCCCGAGCCCTGTGGATCCAACTGGCTTCCGGTTAAGGAAATGTCGGCGCTCAAGTCTCCACTGATTGGATACTGAACGTTGGCGAGGCGCTGCAATTCGGCGATCGGCATCTGCTGCACCGACACGTTCGCCCGTAAAAAGTTGTCGGGGAGATACTGCCAATCGCGAAGAGCGACGGTCGCACTAAAGCTGGCGCGGCCTCGCTGAGCGCTGGCCAGCACGCCATTGGCAATCGCGATTTGCGCGGGGCTCGCCTGCACATGGGCCTGAATGCTCTTCCATTCGCTGCCTTGCAGTTTCAGATTTTGGGCAGACAGATCTCCCGCGATCTGCGGCTCTTTCAGCTTTCCGTGTATCGTCGCATTGAGTGACGCCGAGCCCGAGACGGCCGGCAGCGGAGCGCTTCCCGTACGGAACTCCGAGGCGAGAGATTCGAGCTGATGCAGATCTGCCACCTTCACTTGCAGCCGTAAACTTGAGCGATTGCTCACTTCGCCATCGGCGGTCAACGTTGCGGAGGGAATGCGCACCGTCGACTGGCGCAGCGTCAACGAACTCCGCGCTCCGTCATACGTAGCATGGATCACGCCGTCGACCGGAACTTGACCGTCCGACGAAGTGGATCTGACTTTCGCCGCCGCGCTGGCGCTCAGATCGGAACGGACCACAACATTGCTGATGCTTCCTTTCCAGGTTGCATCGGCAGTGCCGCTGATGTTTCCGGAAACCGCAACCTGTTTTACCCCCTGGCCCAGACTGCGCTGCATGGCCTGTAGAGACAGGCTGTGCAGCGCAGCTCGCAAGCGGCCCGATGGCGTGGAGTCGAGATTTTGAACACTAAGATCGGCGTTAAGACGTCCGCCGAGAGAGTCGAACTCAATTCCGTCGGCCTGCAGCGTGCCTTTCGCAAGCCGATACTTTCCTTTTAGTCTTGATAGCGAGAGTCGCCCGCTCGTGGCCACGGCGGAGAGCGCATCGCTTGCGATTTCTCCATCCATCGCAATGCAACGCAACAGCGCCTGATTCGGATTGTTTGCGTAGTGAAGTTGCCCAACCAGCGAGACTTTTCCCAATGGCTTGTAATCCGGGGCAAAAGCCGCAATATCCCGCGCATCGAGCTCGATGTTGTAGTCGCCACCAACCACCGGATCGGCATAGTTGCTCAGTTTCCCGCGCACCGACGCAACCGAATTCCCCACTTTCATGACCGCCGACTCAATCGTGAGCTCGGCAGGCGTCGCCTCGAATTTCGCCTGCAAACTGTGAGGCAGAGCTGCGTACTGCCCGTAGCGCACTTCTCCGCTGTCATACGATATGGAACCGCGATAGCGAGTCTCCGGCCGGTCGAAATGAATGTCCGTGCCAAGGTTGTACAGATCGGCCGCCAGCGGGGTTTCCTTATCGTCGTAAATGATTTCGCCCTGCGTGATCTGCGCGTGCCTGACTGCCAGATCGAATACGTTCGCGTGTGAGGCATTTTGATTTTCAGGAGCGACGGGGAGATTGTTCCTGCCTGCCTTATCCACTCGCACGCGCGCCACTGGATGCTCGACGATCATTTCGCTTAAATTCACCTGGCGATGAAGCACAGACAGAATCTTCAGTCCGACGGTTAATTTATCGATTTGCAATAGTGGCTGATCTCTCGGCTTTTCCGTACCCCGCAGGGTGATGCCGTAGAGATGAGCGGTAAGCGTGGAGAGATTGAAGTCGAGGCTGCGAATCTCAGTCGGCGCTCCAGTGGCCTGTTCGGTGGCTTGTGTAACTTTGCGAATTGCGTACTGCTGAAAGGCGCTGCTTTTCAAAAAAGAGTATCCGCCCGCAGCAGCCATCACCAGTAACGCCGCAATCGCCCCGAGAGTCCATCCCACAATTCTCCGCCACTTCATGACGTCTCCGAATCACCTAGAAAGCCTGTCCCAGGGTGATGTAGTACTGCGTTGGGTTGATGCCGGGAACGGGGTTGAGGTTGTGGCCCACATCGATGCGGATGGGGCCGATGGGAGTGGAATAGCGAAGTCCGAAGCCCACCGTATTGGTGTAGTTGTTCAGAAAGTTCGGCAGATTAATGGCGCTGTAGACATTGCCGCCATCGTAGAAAATAACTCCGCCGAGCGCCTTCATTATTTTCGTCGGAAAACGCGCTTCGGAGTTGAAGACAAACAACTCTCGTCCACCCAGCGGGACGGTAACGTTTACGCAGCCCGTCTGATTTTGCAGTCCGGTACAGAACGGCACAATGCGCTGCGGCCCCGCCTCGTCAATGGGAAAGCTGCGCAGAGAAGTGCCGCCGCCGGAAAAATAAAGCTGGCTGGTGGGTATGAAACTTCCGTCAAAAGATTTGGCGAGTCCGAGGCGAACGCTGTTGGCGAACACGATGGAGTGAACCGGCTTGTAAAAAGCAAACTGCCCAAACAGGCGGGCGAAGTTGGCGCTGGATCCCAGAGTGGTTGGCGTGATGGCGAGATTGACTGTGCCGAATATGCCGCGATGCGCGTCCAGAGGCTTGTCCCGCGTGTCGCGGATCAGAGTTCCCGAAAATGTGGACAACCGCACATTGAGGTCCTGCGGCAGCACGAGTTCTGGAACCAGCAGATGCGACAGGATGGTCTTATTGAAATCGTAGCGCAACTGCAGGCGGGTGTTGGTCTTTTTACTGAGCACACGCTCGACCTGAAACGAGAGGTCGCCGAGCGAGGCCGCAAACAGCGGATTCTCGGTAGTGCGCTCCAGAGAAAAGCTGGTAAGCGAGCTCCATTGCGAGCCAACAAAATGCGGCTGCGAATAGGTTGTTAGAACGCGCTGGTCGAGGCGCGATAGCAGGATGGAGGCGCTCGCGGTCTCGCCCAACCCACGCATGTTTCGCCGGTTGAATTCAATCGACCCCCGCGGGCTGGCAAAAGTCAACTGGCTGGGAGCGATCATGTTTCCATTCAGATTGATCGTTGGCAGGCCGGGCACGGCTACCGTACCGGAAGGAACGTTGCCGCCGCGGTGAGACACTTCGAATCCGAAGCCGTAAATGATCTCATTGCGTTTTGCTTCGTGAACCTTGACCAGCACGCTCTCTTCGGTCTGGTCCGTGATGGGCCGGCGCGGCTCCACGCTCGACCAGTCAAAAATGTTCAGGTCGTAGAGATGGGTCTCTGCTTCCAGCATGCGCACTTTCCTCATCGGAGTTTCCGCCGGGAGTTGCGCTGTTTTTTGCAGAAGAGAGAGTCTGGTTCGCTTTTGGCCGAGAAACGCGACCGCGCCGATGCGAACCATCTGGTGTTCCACGATGGCGTAGGTAACATCAAGACGGCGAGGATCGCCGGCATGTCGCGCGATGCTCGCCTTCACCGTCGCATTAGGATATCCGCGATCCAGATAAGCGGCGGAAATGCGGTTGCGATCCTCCGCCAGCTTGCGCGGCGAAAAAGGTCCGCCGCTGCGTAACTCAAAACCTTTGGGCGCGGTCAGTTGAGCGCGGGAGACATTTTCGTTTCCGGTGACGTTCACCTCTCCCACCAGCGTCTGCTGATTTTCTTCCACGTCGAACACGACCTCAAGTTTCGCCTCGTGGTCGATGACTCGCGAGCTGATTTTTGCCTCCTCGTATCCCCGGTCGCGATAGATCGCCTCCAGATTCGCAACGCTTTCTTTCAGCAATTTCTGGCTGACACTGCCGTGGTTCCAAATGCGCGCTTTCTTCACCACGACGTGGGCAAGCAGATCCGGAGTAGCGATCTGATAATTTCCGTGCACCACGATGCGCTCAACTTTGCGTCGCTTGCCACGGTCAATTTCGTAGACCAGCGAAATCTGATCGTTCTGATTTGTAAGGTCGATCTTCACCGCGACGTCGAAGTATCCTTTCTTCTGAAAGTAGTCAACGAGATTTTCCTGTCCTTCCTGCACCAGTTCGCGGTCGATGCTTCGCTCGGAATAAATGGGAATTAGCTTTTTCATCTCCCGTCCCGAAAGGAAGGTCAGCCACGCGAGTTTGGCCCCGCGGGTGCGCACCGTGACCAGCGGGCCGGGCTCTACATTGAATGAGACGTCCACCCGATTATTTTCCGGAGAATAATGTGGCGGGTTTTCCGCGACCTTGCTGGCCAGCCGGCCTTGCTGCGAAAGACTGCGTTTCATCAGCGTCAGAGCAGATTTTAGACGTTCCGCGGTGTAAGGTTTGCCGGTCTTCAGCAGGCCTCCGGTGAGCCGTGCCCGCAGCGAGCGAGTCGATTGCAGCACGCGAGCGCTTTCGCCAGCATCAATTCCACGAATCTGCACAGCTCCAATTCTGGCCCTTCTGCCCAGTTCAACGCTGAATGTGACATTCACCAACTGAAGGGCATCGTCGATCTGCACATCGGATCGAATCGAGGCCTGAAAGTAGCCATTGTGCTTAAGAAAATCCTGCAGGGCCTGCTGGCCAACGGGAATGCGCGCAGGGTCGTAGGGATCTTCATCCGGCAGATCGGCAACTTGCAGCAGTCGCGTATAGGAAAATGCTTTCACCGCACCCGGAAAGTCAACGATCCCGATGAAGTATGCCGGCTCGAGCAGGAAGCTCACACGCAATCCGGCGAGATCGGGAACCACCTCTACTGTGACCGTTGGGAAGCCACCGGCCTTTTGCAGCGCCTGAATGCTGGCCTCAATCTTCTCTTGTGAATAAGGCTCGCCGGCTTTTTGCAGCGGCACCGAACGCAGAGGCCCCAGGTTACGATGGGGATTGGCAATGAGGGAAACAGTGTCGACCTGCTGGCCTTCATACGCGGCGGACGGCCCCTGGACCTGAACCTGGCCCGCCGCGAACGTGGCCGCGAGGAAAACGGCCAGGGTTAACCACCGCATACGGACGCAATTGCCTGTCGAGTTTGCATCGACCAGCGACCTTTCAGAAGCAAATCAGACTCAATCCTGAAGTCTCCAATCGAGGTTCGATGCTCGAAAGAACGCGCGTGTTGGTTGCGGATGCGAGCGCATCATGCCCGCCCCCGGCAACCACATGAATTTTTGCGCGAGCCCGGGTTAATTTCGCGTCCCCTTCCGCAGTTTGTCTGCCAGTTTCCTGATCTCTTTTTCCCGCGCGGCATTCACAATGCCTCTGGCATCGTCATAGATGCTCTCGCGCAGCAGATTCACCAGTCGCGCCTTGGCCTTGGCTCGCTCCAGGACGGGTCTTGGAATTGTGATGGCCTGGCTCTGCGAACAACTCACGGGGCTGGCGCCGCTATTCAGCGCGGCCGGGGGATCAAGCAATGACTGTCCTGATATCTGGACTGGGGTTTGGGCACTCACGAGCGCAGAACCAAGAACAACCACAAGCAGGACGAACAGACTCTTTGCCATGTCTCTACCTCTTTACGTCTTCGCAAGGCTAGGCGTTCGATCCAGAGCCTTCGCAGGCGACGTAGAAGATGAGGGCCTTCACAGGCAGGTTGTCCTCTACAGCAAGCAAGTTCTGGTTTTAATGGACTGTCCCCCGGCGTGGGGGATCTTGCAGTCCGATTCTGGCGAGTAAGGGCCTTCTTCAAGTAAGCCAACTCTAACCTTCATCTTTTGTCCCGTCCTGCCGATGGACCAAGTGCAGGCCCCACTATGCCATTGTCACAATTATTGAAAGGCTCCCCAGGCGAGGTGCAGGCAGAACTGCAACTGATCCTGAACGCGATCGTCGAAGGCCTCTGTGGAGTGGATGCACAGGGCAAGGCGACTTTCTGCAATGAAGCCCTGTTGCGCATGACCGGCTACACCAGGGACGAAATCATTGGGGAGGATCTGCACGATCTGCTTCACCACAACCGCCAGGATCAAATTCCGCACTCCGCGGAGGAATGCCCGCTCTGCCTGGGCCTGGCGAGCCACCAGAGGATTCATGACGTGGGCGAATATCTCTGGCGTAAAGATGGCACTTGTTTCCCTGCGGAATACTGGGCCCATCCCCTGCGCCAGCCCGCCAACCGCACCTCTTATGTGGTGACGATTGAAGACATCACCGAACGGGAGCGGGCTCGGGAAGTGCTCCACCAGAGCGAGGAAAAATTTCGCCGCATCCTGGCCAGCGTGCCGGATGTGGCTTGGACCGCCGATCGGGATCGCCGAATGGTTTATATCAGCCCGAAGGTGGATGCGGTCCTCGGCTACACCAAGCAGGAACTGTGCGCCGATGGCGCCCCGCCTCCCATCATTCATTCTGACGATATGGAACGGGTGAATCGCGGCTATGCGGCCCTCTTTGAACATCAAAACGCCTTCGACGAGGAATATCGCATTCAGCGCAAGGATGGATCCTGGATCTGGGTTCACGACCGCGCCACCTGCGTTCACCACGAGAACGGAACACTGTACGCGCATGGAGCTTTTAGCGATATCACCGCGCGCAAGCAAGCCGAGGCGGAACTGCAGGGGAAAACCGCGTTTCTTGAGGCGCTGGCCAACTCCACCATCGAAGGCATCCTGGTGGTCGATGGCAACGGCCACATGTTGCTGCACAACCGGCGCTTCGCCGAATTGTTCGAGATGACGCCCGAGATCCTGTCCAGCAACAACGAACGCCGCATGCTCGCGCACGCGCTCAAGCTCATGTGCAATCCGGAAGAAGTCATGGCCAAGGTCAACCACCTCAACCAGCATCGCTGGGAAACCAGCTGCGACGAAATTGAATTGCGCGATGGAATGGTGGTGGACCGCTATTCGGCTCCCGTGGTCAACCGCAAAGGCGAATACTACGGGCGCATCTGGAGCTTTCGCGACATCACCGAACGAAAACGCAATGAGGATACCCTTCGGCAATTATCCGTTGCGGTCAACCAGAGCCCGGCTTCCGTGGTCATTGCCGACCCCGAGGGCAACATCAGCTATGTGAATCTCAGATTCACCGAGTCCACGGGCTACCAGCCGGAAGAGGTCTTGGGGAAGAACCCGCGCATCCTGAACGCCGGAATCACACCCCCTGAGGTCTACCGGGAGCTATGGGCGGCCATCTCCCACGGGCGCGAATGGCGCGGAGAATTCTGCAATAAGAAAAAGAGCGGCGAGCTCTACTGGGAACAGGCCACCATTCGGCCCATCACCGATTCCACCGGCGCCCTCACCCATTACCTCGCCTTGAAAGAAGACATCACCGAGCGCCGGGTTCTCGAAAGCCAGTTGCGACAGGCGCAAAAGCTCGAAGGCATTGGCCAGTTGGCCGCCGGCATCGCCCACGAGATCAACACCCCCACCCAGTTCGTCGCCGACAACCTTACGTTTCTGCGGGATTCCTGGAAATCCGCCTATGAATTGCTGCAACTCTATCGCAGCTCGCTGCGCGATTCCGCTGGAGCGCTGCCCGCGGGCGTCGCCGACGCCCTCGACGAGGCGGAAACAAAATGTGACCTCGAATTCATCGCCGCCGAAGTGCCTCGCGCCATCGACCAGAGTCTTGACGGATCGCGCCGCGTCGCCAAAATCGTTCGCGCCATGAAAGAGTTTTCCCATCCCGACTCCGCCGACAAGACCGCCGCCGATCTCAACAAAGCGATCGAATCCACCATTACCGTCGCCCGCAACGAGTGGAAATACGTGGCTGAGATTCAAACCGACTTCGACGAGACCCTGCCTCCGGTGGTCTGCTACCCCGGCGATATCAATCAGGTGATCCTGAACCTGGTGGTGAATGCTGCCCACGCCATCAAGGAACATGTGAAAAACAACGAGAAGGGCAGGATCACCATCCGCACCCGCATGCGTGGAGACATTGCCGAGATTTCCGTCTCTGACACCGGCACCGGTATTCCCGAAGCCATCCACACGCGCGTGTTTGACCCTTTCTTCACCACCAAAGAAGTCGGCCGCGGAACCGGGCAAGGCCTTTCCCTGGCCCATACCGTGGTCGTAAAAAAACACTCCGGCAAGATTTGGTTTGAAACCGAAATCGGACGCGGAACCACTTTCTTCATTCATCTGCCCATCAAGCCGGACCAGCCGGCAAAGGAAACTTCATGTCCAAGCGACTGCTCTTCGTCGACGACGAACCCATGATCCTCGCCGGCCTGCGGCGCGCCTTGCACGGCATGCGCGGGCAGTGGGAGATGCAATTCGTCGATAATCCCGCCGCTGCCCTGGAGGCCCTCGAACAGGCGCCGTACGACGCCATCGTGACCGACATGCGCATGCCCGTGATGGATGGCGCGCAATTGCTCGAACTCGTCAAGCAACGGTATCCCGACGTGATCCGCGTTGTGCTCTCCGGTCAAGCGAGCCGCGCCGCCGTTCTGCGCTCCATCGCTCCCGCTCATCAGTTCCTCTCCAAACCCTGCGACCCGCAGGAACTCGCATCCCGGCTGGGACAAGCCTTTGCCATGCGCGACTTGCTTTCCAGCCAGTCGCTCAAAACCATCGTCTCGCGCCTGCGCTCCATTCCCAGCCTGCCCACCCTCTACGAGGAGCTGACGGTTGCTCTCCGCTCGCAGGACCCTTCGCTGGCGCAGATCGAACGCATCATCTCGAAAGATGTCGCTATGGCCGTCAAAATCCTGCAACTGGCCAATTCCGCCTTCATCGGCGCATCCGGGCGCGTATCGAATCTGCTGCAGGCGCTATCTCTGATCGGTACCGAAACCGTGCGCACGCTGGTTTTGTCGGTGCACGTTTTTTCCCAGTTCGATGGAAATTCCGAAGTCGCCGCCTTCATGCCCTCCGTATGGGATCACAGCGTCGCCACCGGCGCACTGGCGCAACGCATCGCCAGTTCCGAACGCTGCCCCAAAGGTGTGGTCGAGGAAAGCTTCACAGCCGGACTCCTCCACGATATCGGCAAGGTCGTTCTTTTGGCAGAGATGCCGCGCGAGTACCGTCACCTCCTGGAGCTCAAGTCCGGATCGATCATGTCCCTCGAACTGGAAAACCTGGGCTGCACGCACGCGCAGGTGGGTGCGTATTTGATGAGCATCTGGGGATTGCCTCTTCCGCTGGTGCATGCCGTCGCCTTCCACCACAGCCCCGGTGAAACATCCGACACGCAGTTTTCTTCACTGGCCGCGGTTCACGCCGCCGATGTCATAACCGGCGCCAGCGACGCTTCTCCTCTGGGGCGCGACGGCGAACTGGACCTGACCTATCTCGATCGGCTGGGCGTGCGCGACAAAGTCGATCTGTGGCGTGGTTTTTATGAGGAGCAATTGGCTGCCGCAAAATCCGCCGCCCAGCGAAAAGATGCGGTTGGCCGCTGACCGTATCCAGCAGCAACAGGAAGGGTGAATGCCATGACCGAAAAAATTCTTCTAGTAGACGATGAAAGCAATATCCTTGACGCCTACCGCCGCATTCTAAGCCGGGAATTTGTGATGGAGACCGCCATGGGCGGCGAGCAGGCCCTCAAACTGATTGCCGACAATCCGCCCTACGCGGTCGTCGTTTCCGATATGCGCATGCCCGGCATGGATGGCATTCAGCTCCTGAGCGCCGTCAAAACCCAGTCGCCCAACACCATCCGCGTGATGCTCACCGGCAACGCCGACATGGATACCGCCATTCAAGCCATCAATGAGGGCAACATCTTTCGCTTTCTCAACAAGCCCTGCAGCAAAGAGATGATGGGGAAAACCCTCACCGCGGCCCTGGTGCAGTACCGCCTGGTGACCGCCGAAACTCAACTGCTCGAACAGACTTTGAGCGGCAGCATTCAGGTGCTCACCGAAGTGTTAAGCCTGGTGAATCCCGCCGCGTTCAGCCGCGCCGAACGCGCCCGCCGCTACATTCACCACATCGTCACCACGATGAAACTGGGAAACCCCTGGCAATACGAAGTCGCCGCCATGATGTCGCAACTGGGCTGCGTCACCCTTGCGCCGGAAACCATTGAGGCCGTGAACAACGGGGAGAAGCTTTCCGCCACCGAGCAGGCCCAGTATGACGCTCACCCCGATGTTGCCTACGGGCTGCTTTCGAAAATCCCCCGCCTCGAGCCCATCGCATGGATGATCGAGCACCAGAATCGTCCCGTGGGCGAGGCCGACGGTTCCGATCGCAAAGATATGCGGCTGGGAGCGGAAATCCTCCGCCTGACTCTGGCTTATGAAAAACTAATCCGCAACGGCAGTTCGCGCACCGAGGCCGCGCACAATCTCGCCAAACAGAATAAACAATTCAGTCCTGCATTTTTCAGCGCGCTCGTCAGCCTCGATCCCAACGCCGAAGAAACTGAAATCCGCAAATGCCGCATCGAGACTCTTTCCGCCGGAATGATCGTTCAGGAGGAGGTCCGCACCGTCGAGGGCAGCCTGCTTGTCTCCAAGGGCCAGGAGGTTACTCCGCCGCTAATCGTCCGGCTGAAGAATTTTCATGCCCGGCGCATGATCGCGGCTGAGGTTACGGTCTCATCGCCGACCACGACGCTGGCTTTCGTGAAAGGATCGGCTTAGGCTGCGCTTCCACACATTAGCGCTGGCAGAACTCTACTTCGAAAGCCCAGCCAGCGCCTCGCGAAACATCGCGTCAAACGATGCGGGGACGTCCTTGCCTGCTCCGTTCTTAACCACGCCCGCCAGAGTCTTCTCCGCCACGGCACGCTGGTACCCCAGGTTGACCAGCGCCGACAAAACATCTTCTTCCATCGCGCTCATCGTGGGCACCGCTGGCATCGAGGTTCCGGTCGCGGGAGGCAATTTGTCGCGCAACTCCAGCACCATACGCTCGGCAGTTTTCTTGCCGATGCCGGGGATCCTCGTCAGCCGCGCCACATCGTTGCCCCGGATCGCCCCCGCCATTTCGTCCGCCGCCATGCCGCTCAAAATCGTGATGGCCAGCTTCGCCCCGATCCCGCTCACCGTCATCAGTTTCTCGAACAACTGCTTCTCCGCGGGACGGGCAAATCCATACAGCGCGATCACATCCTCGCGCACATGCGTGTGGATGTGCAGCGCCACCTCGGAGCCGGTCCCGGGCAATTCGGAAAACGTCGGCACGCTGATGGTCACTTCATAGCCGACGCCGCCCGTCTCTACCACCACTTGATTGGGATGCTTGGCCAGCAGTTTTCCACGCAGATGGGCAATCATGTTCAGGCCATTGTAGCCGCTGCAACCCGCCGCGATGTCGGGTTGTCACCAAAATAAGAAGACGGCAGGGCCGACCCCATGCCGTCTCGAGAAATCCCGTGATCGTCTTTCGCTTATTTTTTATTGACTGTCTTTTTCAGTTCCGCCCCAGGGGTAAACTTCGCGACTTTGCGGGCAGCAATCTTGATAGTTGCACCGGTTTGAGGATTGCGCCCGTTCCGCGCCTTCCTCTGCGAGACCGAGAATGTGCCGAAACCTATCAACGCCACCCGATCCCCTTTCCGCAACGCGCCGGTAATGCTGCTGACTGCGGTGTCAATCGCCATCGTTGCCTGCGCCTTGCTCATGTCGCAAGCGCCAGCGATCTTGTCAACCAGATCGGCTTTATTCATAGTTTCTCCTAGCAGGTCTCTTTCATACCCAGCGCACTCTGGGAGAGATAAAAGTTGTGACTGAGTTGGGAAACCTGACAGCACCGTATTCTCCTCTCTCCGCGCAGAATGTCAACTGTGAAAATCCACGCCGGAAGCCTGTTTCACACCCCCTCGTCCCGGATTGGGGCTGGCAGGGCGGCTTTCGGGCCGGAACCGCGCCCACAAATCGTCAGTCCCTCGACTGCCCCACAAAACCGCCTCGGGAGCCGTTTTCCTCGTCCCTCCACAGCCTCCTCCATCCCTGCACAGGTTGTACACAGAGAGCTCCGGTTTCGCACTTGCGGGAACGCGCCCTCCGGGTGCAAAGTCGAATAAGAGAGCTAGGGAAGGTCCTATTAAGTCCGATGCAATTAAGAAAGATGGAAGACGCGGGATTGCGGTTGGCCAAGACTGAGTCGGACGTTTGCCCTCTATGTCAGGGGACGGGTTGGAAGACGCTTGCCGTCAGCACATCTGAGGAGCACAACCCCGATCGCCACAACCATGACCGCCGGGTGACGCGCTGCGATTGCCTGCTCCGCGCCCGGTCTCAAAACCTGCTGGCGGCCGCGCGCATCCCCCGCCGTTACGAACATTGTGAACTGGCCAGCTACACAACCGACTTTCCCGGAGCCAATCACTCACTAGCCTTCGCTCACCTTTCGGCTTCGAAATTTGCCCAGGAATACGATCCGCGCGATGGCACCGGCCTGCTTATCATCGGCCAGATCGGCACCGGCAAGACCCATCTCGCGGTCGGGATCGTCAAGGAACTCATCCTGAACAAGAATATCCCCTGCCTCTTCTATGACTATCGCGAGCTGTTGAAGGAAATCCAGAATTCCTACAATGCCGCTGTGCAAACGACTGAGTTGGATGTCTTACGTCCCGTGTTTGAATCGGATGTTCTCGTGCTCGACGAATTGGGCGCAGTAAAGCCGACCGAATGGGTTTGGGACACGGTCAGCCTCATCCTCAACACGCGCTACAACAACAATCGCACCACCATCATCACGACGAATTTTGAGGATCAAGCCGCCGCCGGGGCGCAGGGAGCCGTTTCGTCGATACGCGCCGCCTCACGCGCCGAAACCCTCGGCGACCGCATCGGAGAGCGCATGCGCTCCCGCCTGCATGAAATGTGCCGCGTCATCAAGATGGAAGGCGAAGACTTCCGCCAGAAGTTCAGAAGCGCCAGCTTCCGATAGAACCCTGCCACGGATCGTCACGGATTGACACGGATCAAGAGAAGATCAAGAGAAGAAGAGCTGCCGCCGAACGGACCTTCGCCTTCGATTTATCCGTGGGAATCCGCGTAAATCCGTGGCAAGAGAAGTTTCCGCACTACAATAACCCCGTGCTGACTGAGCGCCTGGAATTCGCGCCTGAACGCGACGCCGCAGTCTTCGCTGCCGTTCCGGCCGCGCCCGCTGTGTTTCTGCTGCGCGGCTTCGATCCACAGGCCGAGCCCTATGTCAGCAAGACCGCCAATCTCCGCCGCCGCCTGCAGCGCCTGCTGGGTCCGGTCGAAGAACGCACGAAGAAACTCAACCTGCGCGGCCGCGTCCACTCCATCGAATACGCGCCCACCGGGTCGGATTTCGAATCAGGATTCCTGCTCTACGAAATCCTGCGCGAGACTTTTCCGAAGACCTATGCCAACCGCATGCGCTTTCGCTTTGCGCCGCTGGTAAAGCTTCATCTCGAAAACCAGTATCCGCGCGCCTCCATCACTACGCGCCTCGGCCGCCTCCACGGCCGCGCGCTTTACTACGGGCCCTTCCAGTCCCGCAACGCGGCTGAGAAGTTCATGAACGACTCGCTCGACTTTTTCAAGATGCGGCGCTGCGTCGACGATCTGCATCCCGATCCAGAATTTCCCGGATGCATCTATTCCGAGATGAAGATGTGCCTCGCTCCCTGCTTCAAGGGATGCACCGACGGCGAATATTCCGCCGAAGTCAATCGCGTGCAGGCGTATTTCAATTCCGCTGGAGAATCGCTGGTGCGCGAATTTTCAGCGCAGCGCGAAGCCGCCGCTGCCAGTCTGGCCTTTGAAGACGCCGCCGCCATTCACGTTCGCCTGGAAAAGCTCAAGCCTGCCGTGAGCCAGCTTCCCGAGATCGTTCGCCGGCTCGATCGTTTTTCGGCTCTGATGGTTCAGCCCTGCCATCTCCCGGATTCCGTCGCTTTCTTTCGCGTGGAATGCGGCGCCATCGCCGGCCCGGCGGTGTTTTCGATTCAGCCCGCCGAGCACATGAAATCGCAATCCATGGAATCCCGGGTGCAGGCTCTGCTCGATTCCTTCCCGCCGGCCAAGGCGTACTCCGTGCTCGAAACCATGGAACACCTCGCGCTGCTCAAGCGCTGGTATTATCGAGGCCGCCGCATCGGAGAGATCTTTCTGGCCGACAGCAAAAATATTCTTCCCATGCGCCGCATCGTCCGCGGCATTGGCCGCGTCTTAAGGGGCGAAGCCGACGAGAGTCCGACGGAGAACCGAGGAGGAAATTCGCATCATGCCCAACCTTTTGTTCCAGAGAATTAGTTCGCGATCGTCATCCCGCACTCTGTTGTCATCCCGAGCGCAGCGAGGGATCCTGGTGATTGCTTGCGGCGCCGTAGCTGCTGGGACGGGCAGAGACCAAGATCCCTCGCTGCGCTCGGGATGACAAAATTATTGCGTATCGATCATGACAAAATTGCCGGGCACCGATCAGGAGAAGAAAAATGGCCGTCAAAGATCCCCACATCAAACAGCTCCGCGAGCATGTGATCTACCTGCTCGATGGCGGCGGCGCGCACGCTCGCTTTGATGATGTTGTGAAGAACCTGCCGGAGGACTTGCGGGGAATGAAGCCCAACGGCCTGCCGCACACCGCATGGATGCTGCTCGAGCACCTTCGCCTCGCTCAATGGGACATCCTCGAATTCAGCCGCAACCCCAAACATGAGTCCCCAAAATGGCCCGAGGGTTATTGGCCGCAGACGGAACAACCGCCCAATGCGGCGGCATGGGAAAAGGGCGTCAAGCAATTCCGCAAGGATCTGAAAGCCATGCAGGAACTGATCGCGGCCCCCAAGACCAATCTCTACGCTCGCATCCCCTGGGGTGACGGCCAGACCGTTCTGCGCGAGGCGCTGCTCCTCGCCGACCACAACGCCTACCACCTGGGCCAGTTGGTGGACGTGCGTCGCGGACTGGGGGCATGGGGATGACGGCCTTGTCGGTCGCCCGGACAGCCTTGTCATGCAGAGCGGAGCGGGACGACCGGAGGGAGTTCCGGCGTAGTCGAAGCATCCCTACTTGCACCACGGGTGCTCGTCTGCGGCGAGAGTTGGGCGACGGTAGGGATCCTTCGACTACGTCAGGATGACAAAGAAAAGGATTCGGCGAGAACTGCGCCGCCGGCATTGTGCCGCCGGCGGCGCCTCTCAAAGCTACGGAACCAGCGTAATCGACATGACATTCACGTTGTCGTCGTTCGGCAACTTGATGCTCTTGACGGTCAGCGTGTTGTTGATCGCGAACGAATAACCGTACAAGTAGACCGTGATGGTCTGCTTCGTACCGTTGTATTTGTTGCGATAGGTCATGGTCACAGCTTTCGATTCTCCCGTGTAGTTCTTAGGAGTGGCCCAATCGCTGAGACTTTGAGTGAAGGTTGCGCTCGTGCCGTTGGTGTAGTTGACGGTGAACTTCTGCGAGGTTTGGGCGCCATTCGTTCCCGCCGCCAACATTCGCAAGGTCGAGAACTTGCCCGATGGCAGGTTCATCGTCTGGCCTTGGCCGTAGACCTCATTGTTCACGTTAGCTGCGCCAATCGAATACGCCACGCCGTTCCAGGTTTGCGATGTGCCCAACAGGTTGGCCGAATAGGCATCCCCGTCGGCATCCAGCCCGCCACCGGAGGAGAACGTACTTCCATCCGTGTAAACCGCCGGCCAGTTGAAGTAGGAACTGAGATTCACTTCGGTTGCGCTGGTCGCCGCACTCACCGTGAGCGCAAGCGTAGTGCTCGCGTTCAGGCTGCCGGAGGTTCCACTGATGGTCACCGTGGAAGTTCCAGTTGTAGCGGTGCTGCTCGCAGTTAGCGTCAGCACGCTGGTTGTGCTCGTTGGGTTCGGGCTGAACGTCGCGGTTACGCCGCTGGGTAGGCCCGAAGCGGCCAGCGTCACGCTGCCACTGAATCCACCCGCATCGTGCACCGTGATCGTGCTCGTTCCGCCGGCGCCGCCTTGCGTGATCGACAGACTGCTGGGCGAATCCGAAAGCGTGAAGCTTGGCTGAGACGCAGAGCTGACCGTCAGGGCGATGGTAGTGCTCGCGTTCAGGCTACCGGAGGTTCCACTAATCGTCACCGTCGACGTTCCAGTGGTTGCCGTGCCGCTCGCAGTCAACGTCAGCAGGCTGGTTCCGGTTGTTGGATTGGTACCGAAAACCGCAGTGACGCCGCTGGGCAGTCCGGAAGCGGAGAGCGTTACGCTACCGTTGAATCCGCCGACGTCGTTCACCGTGATGGTGCTGGTTCCTCCAGCGCCTCCCTGTGTGATCGACACGCTGCTCGGCGAAGCCGAAAGCGTGAAGCTCGGCGTCGCTGAGCCAGCCAGGGCGTTGATCAGATTTGCGCCGTTGGGGCTTCCCCACCCAGTCACCAGGTCATAGCCGGTCACAGCCGAATAGCTGCCGGAGGTGCCGCTGGTGATGTCGTGGAAGTCCGTTGTGTAACTCGACCCCACGCCAATCGCATAGATAGACGGGTTGATGAAGCCAATGGACGTCTTGCCATTGTTCGCCAACTGCTGGTTGACCAGCGCGATATAGCCCGCCCACATCGGAGCGGCAAAGCTGGTTCCACCGTACTCGTTTTGCGTGCAGGTGGTCTGGTCGGCGCAAACGTAGAACGTGAAGTTCGCATTGGCCGAAACATCCGGCCCGTTCCGCAGCGTGGTCGAACCCCGGTTACTGGAGTTGATCACTCCCGCCTGCGACTGCCACGACGGAATCGCGATTCCGTCCGGCGAGATGCCGCCGCCGCTGTCCGTCCATGCCGTCTCCGACTTCCACGGTCCCGCTGCGCTCGAGGTGGTCAGGTCCGTGCCGCCGACCGAAACCACGTTGGCATCGTCCGCGGGCCATGCCTCGTTGCTTGACGACCAGGTGGAACTGTCGCCCGACGCCGCAAAAAAGTTCTGCCCTTGCGACGACATCTTCTGGAAGTACGGATCAAGCGTGCTAGGATCCGCCGGCGTCCATCCCCACGAGCAGCCGATAGTGGTGGGAAGCGGATTGTGTGTGGTCATCGCGCTGATGATGGCCGTATCGGTAGACCCGATGTACACCACCAGGCTCGACATCCCCGGAGCCATACCGAGCGCCTGCGTCATATCCAGCGTCTGTTCCGTGTCGTCGCAACTTGGGTAAACGCAACTGGTGCTGGTTCCGTCCGTGGAATCCAGAGTGACCGGTACCGTGTTCGTCTGGTTCACATTCTTGTAGTAGGTGTTCAGGTCGGCAATGTCGGTGCCCTCATATTCGAACAATCCGACGTTCTCGCCGGACCCGGTCAGCGCAGTTCCGCCATAGTAGGCCGCGCGCATGTCGCTGCCCAGAAAAGATGCTCCCGGCCCTGAGCCGGTGGTGGCGTGGATGATGACGTCTTCCGGCGCGATCCCGTGCGCCTTGGCGTAGTCACTCTTCTTGACGTACATCGGATGCGGCACCGAATAGTTGTCCAAGCCGGAGATGTGCCAGAGAGGAAATGGCAGGTCGGCGCTGGGCTCGCGATCCGGCGCGAAAAAGATGCGATCCTTCACCGGATCCTGGTAGGTCTGCAAGACCACATGGAAGGCCGACTCAATGTGCGAGACCGTGCCTCTTACCTGCACTTCCATTCCATCGCGCGAGCCGCCGACAACTGTAAGGCCGTGCGACTTCGCGTACTCCACCACTAAGTCATAATCGTGCTGGCTGGGACCAAACCGATCGGTGAACTCCGATACCGTGAGGTACTGGTGGAAGGTAGGGCTGCTTGGGTCGTAGAGTGCGGCGAGGAAGGAATCCAGGCCGGCCTGATCGCGGATCGGCAAAACCACATCGAGTTGCAGAGTCTGGTTGGCGGGAAGCGTTCCGAGTACTGTTGCCTGTCCATTGAGCGTGGCCTCACGCACATGGTGCGTCAATAGCGATTGCTGGGCTTGTGCTGAAGTTGAAAACAAAAAAAATATGGCCGCGCAGCTCAGCGCAACCAGTCCGGAAACAAGGGGGGACGTGCTTCTCATGTTTCTCATCTCTCTTATCCTTTCGATTTTTTCTTTGCATTTTTCAAATCAGATTCAGCATCGAAATTGCACTTACCGGCCAGATAAGCTCGAAAATCTTACCCCACATTCAAAGTTTTCCGAGAGTTTTTCTGTGGCGTTACGGAAATCGAAACCCCGAAAATCGCATCGGGGAAACCCCGATGACCTGAGGATGACCCGAGGCGTGTCCAGGCGAGTGGAAATAATAGAATGAGCAGGTTGCGGAAAAATTCGGCTTTGCGCTTGGTTTTGGGTGGCGCAGCGGGTTACCGCTGCGATAACTGGCTAGTTTTCAACCTGGGCTTTAGCCGCTGCGGGAGCATTCACCTAGCGTACTGAGTTTTTCCGCAGCCTGTTAGGGATATTCGACCGACAGGGAAAAAGAAATGAGCGCCGGAGCGGCGGACCTACTCCAGATCTTCCTTGGAAGGGTTGTAGTAAAACGCAAAACGCAATGCCAGGTAGTTGCCGCCAAATTCTTTGGGCAACGGAGGAAATGGATCCGATGCCGTGATGCTGCCCTGGGCCGGACGGTCCAGTGCAACGTCGCCAGAGGGCGCAACAATCCTGAGCCCCTGCACCGTTCCATCTTTCATAATGGCGAACTCAATCGCGAGTTTGCCTTTTTTCATTTCGGCCGAGACTGGAATCAGGCGGTACCAATTCTCGCGGACATCGTGCAGCACGCGCTGCAGGTATGGACCGAAGTCCACGCCTTGCATGTCGCTGAGAACCTCCAGGTTGCCCACCGGGCGGCCGTGCGCTCCGGTCCCCAATCCAAAATCGCCGCCGCCGCCGCTTCCCCCACCATTTTGCTTGGCATCGGCCACGCCCCGCGTTGCTTGCTGGATCGCCGCCCCAGCCGACCGGGGTCCAGCGTACTTCTGGAATTCACTCGCCGGATTCGGCGGCGTCTGTAACTGCGCCGTCTGCTGAGGCGGCGGAGGCGGTTGCTGCCGGGGCGGAGGCTGATTTTGCGCCATTGCCTGAGGCGCCTGCGCCGCGGGTTGCGCCATCTGCGGCGCGCTCGGTCCCGGAGCGCCCGGAGGCGGTGTCGCCAGCATCTTCCGCAACTCCTTCACATCCAGTTGCGGATGCCGCGTCATCGCAATCCGATCTTTGTCGCCAACAATCTTGCTGTTCTGGTGCGGCACCTTCTGCAGGTCGGGAGGCAATTCCAGAAACGTAACATCCTTCAGGTTCGACACTTTCCTGGCTTCAACCGCCGAATGCCACGGAAAATATTTCTCGAACCACTCAATCTTGTAGAGACAGATAATCAGAATCAAGTGGACGATGATTGAAATCCACGCCGCCTCGCGCCGCCGTGAGCGCGCCAGATCGTCCTGCAACTGAATCAGCAGGTGCGGTACGCGGGCATCGTCATCCAGATTGCGGTAGGCGCTTTCCCACTCCTGGGCGTCATACAGCCCAAGCTGCTCCGGCTGCGGCTTCTCCGGAGGAGCGACCGGATCCTGGAATGGAATTTGCGTGATAGGCATGAACTAAGTCAGTCGAGCCGGCCTGTCCGTTCGACACTCTTCCCCAGTGCTGCATTGCATCCGCTCTGGTTACCTTCATTGGATGCGCGCAGCCCACAAAACGAGCAAGCTATCCCTATTTTCGCATCTTTCAAGGGAGTTTGCGCAGGAACAAATAGCGCGGGAGTTACCTCTGTAAACATTTGTAAATAGTTCTCAGTACTCAGTTCTCAGTGGAAAAGCTGCAATCTACTGGTCATTTTTTGCTGAGAACTGAGAACCGAGAACTGAGAACTGCTCAGTCACGCCGACCTTCTTCCCGTGCTCGCGAATCGCGGCGAGAATGTCGAGCGCAAGGGCAAGCGCGCGGCGGCCATCTTCGAGCGGCACCACCGGCGACGAGCGTTGCCGCACCGCATGCAGAAATGATTTTAATTCCGCGTGCAACGGTTCTTCCGAAGTGACCGCAGGTTTAGCCACCTTGATCTGCGGATTCACCGTAGGAGCGCCCGCCGCCACGGCATCGGCTCCGACGGAAAACACCAGCACTTCCTGCCTGCCGTAATCGACCGAAACATATTGGCTAGGCTGGAAGAAACGCAACTTGCGCACCCGCTCGGTCGAGACCCGGCTGGCGGTGAAGTTGGCCACGCATCCGGACTCGAACTCCAGCCGCACATTCGCGATATCCACTTTGCCGGAAAGAATCGGCAGGCCGACGGCGCGCACTTCTTTCACCGGAGAATTCGCGAACGACAGCACGATATCGAGATCGTGGATCATCAAGTCGAGCACCACATCCACATCGAGCGAGCGCGGCGTAAAAACGCTCAGCCGGTGCACTTCAAAAAACATGGGATGCGTGAGCAGCGGAATCGTCGCGCGCACTGCGGGATTAAAGCGCTCAAGGTGTCCGGCCTGAGCGATGCGTTTGTGCTTGGCGGCAAGCTGCACCAGCTCATTCGCCTCGGCCAGCGTAGCGGCCAGCGGCTTTTCAATCAGGACATCGACGCCCGCTTCCATCAGCGCCCGCGCCGCCTCCAGATGATGCACCGTGGGAGCTGCCACTGACGCCGCTGCGATTTCGCTGTGCGTGGTCAGCATCTGCGCCACCGAGCCAAACGCCCGGCAGCCAAATTCCCGTGCTACCGCGTCGGCGCGGTCCAGGTTCGGGTCGACTACTCCCGCCAGGCGCACCGCTTCGCCTTGTTGTTCCAGTTCTCGATACACTCGGGCATGGTTGCGTCCGAAAACGCCCACCCCCACCACCGCGACGGAAATCGGATTGTTAGCTTGCAGGCAGGAACACTCTCAACTGGCCGGTTGCCACCAGGAACAACAAATTGTAAACGGAAAAGGGAGGAATTGGGTGATTGAGTGATCGGGCGATCGGGTGATTAGGTAATTTGGCGATTGGACCCTCCCATGCGTTACGATTTTTCAATCGCCCAATGACTCAATCGCTCAATCACTCAATTTGTCGATCTTCAATCGCCCAATGACCCGATCGCCCGATCACTCAATGTTAAGGAGCCTCATCCACATGCGAACCATCGCGCTGCTTACCGTTTCCAACATCTTCATGACCTTCGCCTGGTACGGACACTTGAAATATCGCCAAGTGCCGCTCTTTAAGGTCATCGTGATCAGTTGGATGATCGCCTTCTTCGAATACTGCTTCCAGGTTCCAGCCAACCGCATCGGCTCTTACGAGTTCAGCGCGGCCCAACTGAAGACCATTCAGGAGGTGATTACTCTGGTCGTCTTCTCGGTGTTCTCAGTGCTCTACCTGAAGCAGCCCATACGCTGGAACCACGCCGTGGGATTCGCCATGATCGTGGCCGCGGTAGGCGTGATCTTCAAGCAATGGTGAAGTGAAAATTGAGTAATTGGGAAATTGAGTAATTGAGAAATTGGAGCCTGGGTTTTCAATTACCAAATTACTAAATTTCCCAATTACTCAATTCACAGCGCTTTCTTCAAGATCGCGATTTGCCCCGCGTGGTAAAGCTCGTGCTGCACCACACCGTGCAGCATGAAGTAGAAATCGTATCGCTTGCCGGGAACGCGATCGCGCAAGCGCGACTCGGGCAAGGCCGCAACCGTCTTCACTAGCCGATCGTGGGTGCGCTTCGCATCCGCGACCGCCTTGCGCCACGCGACTTCGGTCGGCTTCATCGCCAGCGGAAAATTCGCCGTCCCCTTTGGCTGGCACTTCTCCCCGGCAAGACGGCGCAAAGCGGCGCCGTCCCAAACGGCAATATGCAGCACCAGTTCCCAAATGCTGTGCACATCAGGCAGAGGCTTGGCGGCGGCCATGGAGGCACTCACGTCTTCCAGCAACTCAAGCAGGGCGGGACCGTGCCACGCATTGCCATCGAATGCACGACGCAACTGTTCGGCGATCAGGGCAGGTTCGGAGTTTTGGGAGGTCATAGCTTCATTACCTTCATCGATTCAGAGAGTGCGAGTCAACAAATTTGTGGACGATATACTTCGTAGAGGAGAGCACTATGCTGCCGACCCACCGTATCGCCACTCATCCCGGGCAAATCCTGCTGCAGGAATTTCTCGAGCCGCTGGGCCTGACCCAGGCGAACCTAGCGAGGTCACTCGCCATCCCTTTGAACCGCGTGAACGAGTTAGTGCGCGGGAAGCGCGGCATCACGCCGGAGACAGCCCTGCTTCTGGCCGGACATTTCAAGAATTCCGCCGAATTCTGGATGAATTTGCAGACCGCCTACGATCTCACCCGAGCCTCGCATGAGATGCGTAAACGCCCAACGCCAGCGGCGCGGAAGGCACATCGTTCCATGGGAGCGGATTAGTTCGACGCCCATCCAATCTCTTGCGCCTCACGTCGGCTCCGCCACAATCGACATCCCCGCCGCGTTCGCCGCATCCAGAATGTTCTGCCGGTCCAGCAGCAGGCATTTCCCGGCATCGAGCGCCAGGCAACTTGCTCCCGCCGCGTACATCACTTCGATGGTCCGCAATCCGATCACGGGAACGTCAAAGCGCATATCCTGATTGGGCTTCGCGATCTTCACCACCGTGAGCGCGCGGCTCAGCGTCGAGGCCTCGCCGTGCAGCGACGCCATGATCCGTCCCGCGCGGTCGATGGTGGCGTCGGTGCCCTCCATCGCTTCGACCGCCACGCACGCCGATTCGGCGATCACCACGGTCTGGCCAATATCGTGCTCCGCGAGATTGCGCGCCACGACTCGGCCGTAGTCGATGTTCTTGCACTCCTGCTCCGACGGCGCACGGTGCGTGAGCACGCCCGGCATCCCCAGCATCGGTTCGAGCAGCCACGTGGAGTTCTCCAGCGTGATGCCTTCTTCCGCCAGCACCATGGCAATGGCGCCGAGCAGGCTGTCCGTGTTCCGCGTAGCCAGCGATACCAGAAGCTTGGCCATGCGCCAGTCTGGCCGGATCGCCGAAAAAATCTGCTTGTGCTTCACCTGCCCGGCCATCACCGCGCGCGTGATGCCTTCCCGGTGGAATGTGTCGATCAGCTTCGAAAGCTCGCCCAGCGACAGCCAGTGAACCGATGCGGCTCCGTAACGTTCGATCTCCGGGAAAGCTTCTTCCTTGATCGCAGCGACCACGACCTCGTAGCCCGCTGCTCGCGCCGCGTCCAGCACGAGAAACGGAAACTTGCCATTGCCGGCGATAAGCCCAATTTTCTTGTTGTCGGAAGGCATGAGGCGATCGCGACATCGACCGATGAGTAGTCTAGCATCCAAGTCGACGGAAAGAAGGAAGCGACGATATCCCTATCCCTCGTAGACTTCGCGGCGGTGCGCGACGCGGGTTATGGTCACGCGCCCGGCCGAATCGTCGATGAAGTAGACTACGCGCCAGTCCCCTATTCGTATGCGCCACTAGTCTTTATAGCCTTTGAGTTTCTTGTATCCTGCGGGACGCGGATTTTCGGCCAGCGCCAGAATCCTGCGGTCAATGCGACGAAAGACGGAATCGTCGAGGGCGTCGAGTTCTTTCTGGGCCGACGATTTGATGACGACGGAGTAGTTAGCCACGCGACTGGCTGCGCTTCAAGCGACTGGCGCGGTATTGCTCGTAAGGGACGCTTTTTTCCTTGCGGCGCGATTCGGAAATAAGGCCGTCCCAGAAGTCTTCCCAGATAGCCCCGTGCTTTTTGAGGTCGATCTGCACCGCCACGCGGTGCCCCTTGTCGTCCGTAAGGAATTGAATCCCAGTCACAGCGGCCTCCGCTCTTGGCATGCGTTCATTATCTCGCAAGGATAGGCGGCACGGATAGCCGAGTCAACAGCCGCCAATGCCTCAGAATTTCAAATTAGGACGCTATCCGTTCGGAAATAGGTACGACCCAACAGTTGAAGGCGTAAGCTCGTTCCTCTTACTTAATGATTCCCCGCTCCGCTCCCTCAATAAACCGAATCAGTATTTCCACATCCTCCCCGCGCTCCGGTTCGGACTTCAATTTCTCCAGCGCCTGCGACGTGTTCAGCTTCGAGGTCAGCAGGATTTTGTACGCGTGATGAATCTTGCGGATGCGTTCTTTTGAAAATCCGCGCCGTTCCAGGCCCACCTTATTCATCCCGTAGGCATGCGTATCGCGCGCGGCCGATGTCATCGAAAAGGGCAGCACATCCTGCGTGATGGTCGTCCCTCCGCCCACGTAGGCGTGCGCTCCAATGCGCACAAACTGGTGCACCGGACACAGCGCGCCGACCACTGCCCAATCCTCCACCGTCACGTGGCCGGCCAGCGTCGCGCCATTCACCAGCATGCAGTGGTCGCCAATCGCGCTGTCATGCCCGATGTGGGTGTAGGCCATGATGAGGACATGGCTGCCGACCCGAGTAATGCCGCCGCCCTTCACCGTGCCGCGACTGATGGTGACGAACTCGCGAATGTCGTTGTGGTCGCCAATCTCCAGCCGCGTCGGCTCGCCTTTGTAGGTAACATCCTGCGGCGCCATGCCGATCGCAGCGAACGGGAAAAAAGAATTGTGCGCGCCCGCTTTCATGGGCCCTTCCAGGGCCACATGCGACACCAGGCGGCAATTCTCGCCCAGTTCCACTTCCGCCCCGATCACGCAATACGGACCAACGCTGCACGATGCCGGCACTTTGGCTCGTGAATCGATAATAGCTGTGGGATGTACACTCATGCGGATTGAAATCGTTGGCGGATCCGCCTGCTCCGCAAGCGGGAGTCAACCAGCCTACCCGGCGTCGTTGTCGCCCCCGGCATTTGCCGAGCCGCGGCCGCGCGCGCTATCGATCAGCTGGCAGGAAACCGTCGCCTCGGCCACTTTCTTGCCGCTCACCTGGGCCGTGCCTTTCATCTTGACCGCGATCATTCCCGGCATCGCGCGCCAGCCCATCACGACCACTTCGATCCGCAGCTGGTCGCCCGGGCTCACTGGACGCCGAAACTTCGCCCGCTCGATGCCCGTAAACACCATCACTTTGTCGCTGCGATCTTCCACCTCGGTGAGCAACAGCGCCCCACCGGCCTGCGCAATCGCCTCCACGATCAACACCCCCGGCATGATCGGCAGTCCAGGAAAGTGGCCCATAAAGAAAGGCTCGTTGATGGTGACGTTCTTGATGGCGACGATGCTCTCTTTACGTTTCAGTTCGAGAACGCGATCAATCAGCAGCAGCGGATAGCGATGCGGCAGAATTTTCAGGATGTCATGAATGTCGAGCCCGACCTTCGCCGCAGTCTCGCTTGTAGTAGGAGTACCATCCGTCATGTTGTCTCAACCCGTTGAGTGAATCCGCCCGTCCCAAGCAGCGTGAAGATTATACTGTACCGCATCGCCCCGAAAGGAAACCGTGCCCGCCAAGAAGACAGAAAAGAACGTGTCGCCCGCGCACCCTGCGTGGCCCGATCGCCTGCAATATTTTTCGGAACGCCAGCACGCGATGGTCGAGACGATCCGCGAACTCGTCGAGATCGAATCCCCCAGCGACAGCAAGCCCGCCGTCAACTGCATCGCCTCGATCCTCGCATCAAGGTTTGCATCGCTCGGCGGACGCACCCAGCTCCATCGCAACGCCGCCTTTGGCGACAGCCTGCAGGTCAACTTCCCCGGCCGCGACCCATCGGCGGCCAACAAGCCGGTTCTGCTGCTCGGCCACTATGACACCGTGTATCCGCTGGGCACGCTCTCCCGCATGCCCTGCAAAATCGAGAATGGACGCCTGCTCGGCCCTGGCGTTCTCGACATGAAGTCGGGCATCGCGCTCATGCTGCACGCCATCGAAGCGTTGCAGGTGTGGCACGGCGAACTGCCTCGTCCGGTCACCGTTTTTCTGGTCTCCGACGAAGAAGTCGGAAGCCTTTCATCACGCAGGATCACCGAAGCTCTGGCGAAAAAATCTGCTGGAGTTCTGGTTCTGGAACCCGCCGCCGGACTTCGCGGCGCCGTCAAGACCGCCCGCAAAGGCGTCGGCGAATATTCGCTGCACGTGAACGGAGTCGCCGCACACGCCGGGCTCGATCCCGGCAAGGGTCATAGCGCGATTCTCGAACTGGCGCGCCAGATCGCGGTGATTGCCAAACTGAACAATCTGAGGCAAGGCCTGTCGGTGAATCCCGGCGTGATTCAAGGCGGAACGCGTACCAATGTGATTGCCGCCGAGGCCTCGGTCGAAATCGATGTCCGCATCCAGCGTGCGAAACAAGCTTCCGGCATCGATCGCAAGCTGCGCTCTCTCAAGCCGTTCGACAAACACTGCAAGCTCGAAATCGCAGGCGGAATCAATCGCCTGCCCATGGAGCGCACCGCCGGAGTAGCCGCGCTCTACATGAAAGCCCGCGCCATCGCCCAGCAGGTGAAATGGAAACTCGATGAAGCCGCGGTCGGCGGCGGCTCCGATGGAAACTTCACCGCCGGCATGGGCATTCCCACGCTCGACGGCATGGGCGGCGTAGGCGAGGGCGCGCACGCGGTGCACGAATTCATCGTGATTTCAGAACTGCCGCGAAGAGCGCTGCTGCTCGCGGGAATGATCGAGAGCGTCTGAGGCAGCACCTTAAGGCCATAACCGTACTGCCGGCCATCACCTCACTGCCAGCCACCGCCGACTGTCATCCCGAGCGAAGCGAGGGATCTTGGTGTTTGCTCGGAGCAATATTACTGGCGGCGCATGCAAGAACCAATATCCCCGCTGCACCGAATGACAAGAGAGTTTGATCGCTATTTAGGAACCAGCACCAGAAAATAATCCATCTTGTCGCCCTTCACAAAGTCATACTGATCGAGCAAGCGGTAGCCGGCCTCCGCAGCCTCACGCAGCACAACCTCGCGCGCCACGCCATGATCCTCGCCATTTCCGTTGCGGTCGATGATCCCAACCTTCGCCCCCGGACGCAGCGCCGTCCGCAACTTCCGCAACATCGCAACCGGCTCGGCCACTTCGTGATACGTCTTCAGCAGCAAAACGCAATCGACCGCCCCCGCGGGTAAAAGAGGATCATCGGCTTTCCCCAGGATGGTTTTCACATTCTGCAACTTCTCTTTCTTGGCCCGCTCGTCGATATAGCGAATCGCCTCCGGATTGATGTCCACAGCATAAACCACGCCGTCTTTGCCCACCCGCCGCGCCGCCCGCACCGTAAACCATCCCGAGCCCGCGCCGATATCGGCGACCGCCTTGCCCGGCGTCACGCCCAGAACGTCCATCACGCGATTCACTTGCAGGCGCTCGTCCCGCCCCGGAGAATCGAAAATCGAAAGATCTCCCGTGTAAGGTTCGCTGGTTTTGCGATGTTCGCCCTGCGTCGTGGCCGGAACCTGCGCCGCCTGAGCGAATGCCAACGGAGCCGCCTGCCCCGAAACAATGCAAGCCACGATGCAGGCCAGTACAAGAATGCGAATTCTGCGATTCACCACTCAACCTCCGGCGCGCGCTTCAACAATAGACTTCAGCGGCACTCACTCGTGAGCATCGCTCTAGTTTGGATGCGCACCATCTCTGTCAGGGCCAACCTTTTGACTCCGAGGTGGGCATGGCCTAGACTTTTCTTTGGGAGTTCGCCAGGCTGCGACCGCGTTCTGACGCCAGCGTGAACATTCCCGTGGAGGACTTATGGGTGAATTTTCGCCGTGGCACTGGCTCCTGGTCATCGCTATCGCCCTTCTCGTCTTCGGGACGGGCAAGTTCGCCTCGGTCGGAAAGGGCCTGGGCGAAGGTATTCGCAATTTCAAAACCGCAATGAAAGATCCCGAAGAAGAAAAGAAAGATAAAAAAGAAGAAGAAAAAAAATCCTGAAATACGAGCGATCTACCCTGTGTTCCTCTGTGGCACTCTGTGTTTAAGATTTTTCGTCAACCCGCAGTTCCCGCAGCATCCGATAAACCAAAGCCACCGGCAGCCCCACCACATTGCTATAGTCGCCCTCGATGCGCGGAATCCAGCGCGATGCCCTGCCCTGGATCGCATACGCCCCAGCCTTATCCATCGGCTCGCCGGTAGCGACGTAGTCCAGAATCTCCGCGTCGGAGATTTCGCTCATGGTCACCAGCGTACTTTCGGAACCCGTTTTCAGTTCTCGGTTCTCAGTTCTCAGCTTTGATTGGGACTGGCTGTCAGATGGACCGACGACGCATACCCCCGTAATCACTTCGTGCGTCCGCCCCGAAAGCAATCGCAACATGCGAGCGGCATCGCCGGCATCGCTGGGTTTGCCAAGGATGACGTCATCGACCACGACAATCGTATCCGCGCCGAGTACGCAATCCCCCGGCCGGCCTCGAAAAACCGCCAACGCCTTCTCCCGCGCCAGCCGCTCCGCGCAATCTCGCGCAGATTCCCCTGCGAGCGGCGTCTCGTCGATATCAGCCGCCTGCACGGTGAACGGAATTCCGGCGTTGTGCAATAACTCCTGACGGCGCGGCGAAGCCGAAGCGAGAACGATCATGCGATCTGAATTCTAAATGAGTCCCGAGTCGCGAGTAGCGAGTACCAGGTGAGCCAGTCCATCCATCGCCACCCCGCTCAAGGCTAGGTACTGGATACTGGGTACTCGCAACTCGGTACTCGGGACTCGGGACTCCCCTCCACCCTGCTAAAATCAAAGGTTAGCCCACACCCTATGGACGCCGCTTTCCTCCGCAACTTTGCCATCATCGCGCATATCGACCACGGTAAATCCACGCTGGCCGACCGCATGCTCGAGTTGACTGGCTCGCTCACTGCGCGCGAGATGCAGGCCCAGGTGCTCGACTCCATGGACTTGGAGCGCGAACGCGGCATCACCATCAAAGCCCACGCCGTCCGCATGATGTACACCGCGCACGACGGCCAGACCTATCAGCTCAACCTGATCGACACTCCCGGCCACGTGGATTTTTCCTACGAAGTCTCTCGCTCGCTGGCCTCGTGTGAAGGCGCGCTGCTGGTGGTTGACGCTTCGCAGGGAGTCGAAGCCCAAACTCTCGCCAACTCCTATCTCGCCATCAATCACGGCCTCGAAATCATTCCCGTGATCAACAAGATCGATCTGCAAAGCGCCGACATTCCGCGCACCAAAGAAATGATCGAAAGCGCCGTAGGCCTCGACGCTTCCGATGCCGTGCTCATTAGCGCCAAGACTGGCCAGGGCGTGGAAGATGTTCTCGAGGCCATCGTGAAGCGCGTTCCGCCGCCGAAAGGCAATCCTGATGCCCGCCTGCAAGCGCTGATCTTCGACTCCTGGTTCGATGCTTACCGCGGCGTGGTGATCCTCACCCGCGTCTTTCAAGGTACGCTGCGCAAGGGCCAGAGAATTCGCCTGTGGTCAAACGGGACAACCTTCGACGCCGAAACTCTCGGAGTGCAAAACCCCAAACCGGTCGAGATTGAAGAACTGAAGGCGGGCGAGGTCGGCTTTCTCATCGCAAATATCAAGACTGTTGCCGACGTGAAAATCGGCGACACCATCACCGACGACGCCAACCCCGCATTCGACGCGCTTCCCGGCTTCGAAGAGATCAAGCCGCTCGTCTTCGCCGGCCTCTACACCGTCGACTCGCACGAGCACACGCGCCTGCGCGAAGCTCTCGAGAAACTGCGTCTCAACGATTCTTCATTTTTCTTCGAGCCGGAGAGTTCCGTGGCGCTGGGTTTCGGCTTCCGCTGCGGCTTCCTCGGCCTGCTGCACATGGAGATCATCCAGGAGCGCCTGGAGCGCGAGTTCGAACTCGAACTCATCACCACAGCGCCCAGCGTGCGCTACAAGATTTACAAGACTGACGGCTCGATGATCGAAGTCGACAATCCCTCGCGCTGGCCCGATCCCAGCGAGATCGCAAAAATTGAAGAGCCGGTGATTCTCGCCACGATTCTTACCAACGAAGAATACGTCGGTGGCATCCTGAAACTCGTCGAAGAAAAACGCGGCAAGCAGAAAACGTTCGAGTACGTCAGCTCCTCGCGCGTGATGTTGCACTATGAGTTACCCCTGAATGAAATCGTTCTCGATTTTTATGATCGCCTGAAGTCGGTGTCTCGCGGTTACGCTTCGCTCGACTATCACCTCGCCGGTTATTGGGAGTCGCCCATGGTGAAGCTCGACATCCTCGTTGCGGGCGAAGCCGTGGATGCGCTTTCCATCATCGTGCATCGCGAGTTCGCCTACGAACGCGGCAAATTGCTGGTCCACAAAATGCGCCAGCTCATTCCCCGGCAGATGTTCGAGGTGGCGATCCAGGCTTCGATCGGAGCAAAAATCATCGCTCGCGAAACCGTATCGGCCATACGAAAAAATGTGATTGCGAAATGTTATGGCGGCGATATTTCCCGCAAACGCAAGCTCCTCGAAAAGCAGAAGGAAGGCAAGAAACGCATGAAGCGCATCGGCCGCGTCGATATCCCTCAGGAGGCCTTTCTGGCCGTCCTCAAAGTCGGCGAAGACAGCGATTGACGCGGCTTCCAGGGAAATTAGCCTCCATTCCGGACGGACATTGACGACCCGCTTTTCGATCAGATTTCAGGGGGCCTAGAACGCGAAATGTGCAAATCTCCAAAGTGGGAAAAGCGAGCGCCGCTCACGGCTGGATCGCTATTAATGCCGAGTGAATTGCCTAACTGGTTACTATTCAGAGCCTTAGCGGGGAGTAAAAGGAGCGCCGCGCCAGAAATCCGACGCGCTCGGGCTATAGCTTTTTCTGATGGCCTGCAATTCCACAAGCTTTTCCACAGCGGGGACAGGAGCGCAAGTCGAGCCGCCTAAGGCGTTTACCGACCACAATTACAGGGATTGCTGTAGTCGCAGACTTACTCTTCTGGAGCCATGCCGCCGCCATCCGCCAGCGTCTCAAAGCGGGTGCAGCTTTTCCGGAATGCGAGCATCAGTCTGCCCGTTGGGCCATTGCGTTGTTTGGCAATAATGATTTCGGCGCGGCCCTGCAATTCAGGATCGTCCTGCCGGTAAACTTCTTCGCGGAAAATAAACATCACCAGGTCGGCATCCTGCTCGATCGATCCTGACTCGCGCAGATCGGAAAGTTGCGGACGATGATCTCCGCCCCGGCTCTCCGGCGCGCGGCTCAACTGCGAGAGCGCGATCACGGGCACGCTCATTTCCTTGGCCAGAGCTTTCAGCCCGCGCGAAATCGCCGACACTTCCTGCGTGCGATTTTCGTAACGCTTGCTGCCGCCTGACATGAGTTGCAGATAGTCGACGATGATCAGGTCCAGCTTGCCTTGCGCCTGCTTCAGGCGTCGCGCCTTGGCCCGCATCTCGCTCAGCGAAATGCCGGGGGTGTCGTCAATATAAATAGGCGCATGCGCCAGCTGTTCCATCGCGCGCACCAGCTTTTTGGTGTCGTCCTGCCATAGCGAGCCGGTGCGCATTTTATGCGCATCCACTTCCGCCGTCGAACACAGCAGGCGCAAAAGCAATGCCTCGCGCGACATTTCCAGCGAAAACACTCCCACAACCTGCTCATCCTTGATCGCGGCGTTCTCCGCAATGTTCATGGCAAACGCGGTTTTCCCCATGGAAGGCCGCGCCGCGACAATCACCAGGTCCGCGCGCTGCAGGCCGCTCGTCATCTCGTCAAGGTTTTCATAGTGCGTAGCCAGCCCGGTAATGCGCTGCCCGCGCTGCAGCAGTGCATCCACCGAGCCAAACGATTCGCGAACGATGTCCTGGATGCCCAGGAACCCGCGCCCAATGCGCTTCTCCGAGAGCTGGAATATGGCCGCTTCGGCATCGCTGAGTACTTCTTCCGCCGTATCCGATTGGTCCGCCGCCCGTGCGATCGCCGTGTTCGCCGCGTGAATCAGACCGCGCAGCAGCGCCTTGTCGCGGACAATCTTGACATAGTGCTCGATGCTCGGCCGGTCGGGAACGCCATCCAGCAGGCTCGACACGTAGCCCACATCCCCAATGGGCTGCAGATCCTTGTGGCGGTCCAGTTCCTCGATCAGCGTGATCATGTCGATCGGGCGCGATGACTCCGCCAGATCGACCATGCGCGAATAAATCCGCCGGTGCGAGTCCAGCGAAAAATCTTCGATGCGAAGATGTTCCGCTGCCTGGTTGTAGGCAAAATTGTCGAGCAGGATCGCGCCCAGAATCGAGCGCTCCGCCTCCACGTTCGCCGGAAGACTGCTGATCTTGTAATCGGTGGTCGCCATGTCTCGCCCAACAGTGTGGCACCATGATAAGCGAAGATAAGGCGAAGCTCAAAATTCAAATTGTGAACAAGCTGTGCACCCTCGGAATATACTGTGGAAACCCTGCGAAAACTGGTCAGTTATTTTTGTCACGATTTTTTAGCGCGAGCACGAGCCGGGAGAATCCATGCGAATTTCCCTGAAGGGTTTATCAGCGATACACCTCGCCATTGCACTGCTGATCTCCTCCGCCGTAGCGCAGGAACCAGATTTTCTCCGCCACTTCGACTACGATCAAAAAGCCCCGCTCGACATCAAAGAATCCGGCGTCGAGCAGCGTGGCGGCATCGCCATCCACGACATTTCCTATGCCAGCCCCAAGGGTGGCCGCGTGCCCGCCTATCTTGTCGTCCCCAAAGGCAAAGGCCCGTTCGCCGCCGTCCTCTGGGGACATTGGTATATGCCCGGCTCAGCCTTCCTCAATCGCAAAGAGTTTCTCGACGAAGCCGTGGCCTTCGCCCATGCCGGAGTCGTCTCGCTGCTCACGGACGGCCCCGTCGCCCGTCCCGGCTATGTCGAAGACGAAACTCCGCTCAATGAAAAGCAGGTCACGGATCTGGTGCAGCAGATTGTGGACATGCGCCGCGGCGCCGATCTTCTCCTGGCGCGAGCCGACGTCGATCCTCACCGCCTCGCTTATGTCGGACACAGTTACAACGCTGCCGTTGGTGGCTTTCTCAGCGGCATCGACAAGCGCTTTACCGCCTTCGTCCTTATGGCTGGAGCTTTATCGGATGAGCAGGATATCAAGTCCAAAGAGATGCAGGACTATCGCCAGAAAATCGGCCCGGAGAAGTTCGACGCCTTCGTCGCCCGCAACCTTTGGGGTGATCCCGGCAAGTATGTTTCCCATGCCGCGCCCGCCGCGGTATTTCTGCAGTACGCTACTCAGGAAAAATTTCTCACCCCAGAGCGTGCCCGCGGATATTTTTCCATCGTGAGCGAACCTAAACAGTTCAAAGAATACGACGCGCCTCACGCCCTGAACGCCGAAGCCCGCCGCGACCGCATCGCCTTTCTCACCGCGACAGCTCCACCTGAAGCCGCTCGATCCGGCGCTCATCGCCGCCGTACCCAATCTAGTGCAGCCGCCCGATCCGCCCAACAAGTAGGTCGTAGGCGAAAGCCGAGTCGTAGGCGAAACCCGCAAAAACAAATGCGGCGCGGACCAGCCATCCGCGCCGCATCGTTCGTGGAGCTCTTGTCTTGCCATCCCGCCGCTAGGAGCTGCGGGTCGATGATACTGGTCCGACAGCGCTCACTCGGAGTGCCACATTTACCAGTACGGGCTGCAGGCCCGTGATTCTGAGAATCATTACCCTGCATCCCTTGCGGCATGCCAGCGGCCGCAATCCGCCCAAAGAGCGGACTGTAGAGGAGGCCGCAATGCCCGGGCAACCGGTATGCGCTCGCGCGCGTTTCCAATTCCCCCCGGCAATTCACCCTCGAGAATTGCCGGCTGCCGCCAGCGTCACCGCAATCATCGTTCGGCAAGCTTTGAGGATTGCCACGTATTCGCTGAACCCCACTGTGCGGCAGAATGTTGCGTCTCGCAATAGAAAAACATTTCCCGCTTGTGCAAAACCGGTGGAGGATGAGACTTGGTTGTGGATAGCTGAGGAAAACCGAGGGAGAAATCCAAGCCGCCGACGAGCATCCGTGAACTTATGCAATAACTTATACGTTGTAAAACAAATTTCCTTTACGAAATTGCAAACGGAACCCCGGCAGAAGGATCCCTTGCGGCCTCACTGAACCACAGCCGGGAAAGCAAAAAGCCCCGAGATCACCCGGGGCTTCCGTACTGAACACTGTTTGCTAAGCACTTAGTGATACCGGACGACGCCTGTCAAACTGCAATCGTATCAGCCAAGACGACCATGTCAACAGCTCTTGCCTTATGACGCGGAAAGCAGATTCCGCGTCGGGCCTTCGGCCCAATGCGGGAATGACAACCTGAGTTAGGGGGTTCGAATGACATCAGCGGGTGAAGGAACCTTAGTCGCTGAAAGCCACTCGAACGCGATGACCAGGCGTCGTCTAGCACCAACTGGCACCATCCTCCAAACGACCCTGTTGCGTCATTGATTGTATGTTGCGGTCAACTGCATTTCGCGGGCGGAGGTGAAATATTTCGGGAGGAGATTCCGATTCGGGAATCCGCTAGACCGTGCCCGGATGCATTGCTGTAGTTCCGCCATACCGCCCGAAATCATCCACATTCAGCGTGAGTATGTGGCTCAAGCCGTGAACTCGCATGACCGCGACCAGGCGCGCATCATGTACCTGAACTCCAGGGACCGCATGCTGTACGACGATCCTGCGCCACTCTCGATAGACGGCTTCGTTCTCTGGCAAGAAACTCATGCCCGCCTCGATTTGCACTTACTTCGCTCTCCGCTTCGGTTGCCGTCAGGCCGAAGCCATTTCGTGCAGACGGGCGCGTCATCACATTCCACAGCTCGGCAATATTCTGGTGAGTGTAATAAAGAGTGGCGCCCGCTAAGGACAATTTGGCAAGTGCGGCATCGATCAGTTTGTGTTGCGGGTCGGAACGTCGGGCAATGCGCAGGAGAATATTCGTGTCAACCAAACACGAGGCAATCGCCATTTAATCACTGTCCTGGTAAATCCATTCGCGGGAAACGACTTCGGGCAGCGGCGGAATCTTGTGCGAAAACTGAGCAAGGGAGTCGAGCCAGGCGCGAATCTGCTCTGGCGTTCTTGGTTGTCCGGCCTGCGACGAGCGTGCCGCCACCTGCTCCGCCAGGAGCCGTTCAACGAACTCCTCCAGTGGCACGCCGCGTAGCTGCGCCTGCACAGCCAGTTCCTCCGGCACGTTGACCCTAATCACCATGATCAAACTCTAGCACGGAGCTCTATTCCAGCCACTTTTGATCCGTGCAGATCCGTGGCTAACTTTTAGTCTCTTACTCCATCCATGAACGCGCGCAGCTTGCGCGACCGCGACGGATGCCGCAGCTTCCGCAGGGCTTTGGCTTCGATTTGGCGGATGCGTTCGCGGGTTACGGCGAACGACTGGCCGACTTCTTCGAGCGTGTGCTCGCTGCCGTCTTCGAGGCCGAAGCGCATTTTGATTACTTTTTCTTCGCGCGGGGTCAGCGTGCGCAGGACCTGTCCGGTCTGATCCTTGAGGTTCACGTTGATCACGGCTTCGGCAGGGGAAACCACAGCGCGGTCCTCGATGAAGTCGCCGAGATGGGAATCTTCCTCTTCGCCAATCGGAGTTTCCAGCGAAATGGGCTCCTGCGCGATCTTCAGAACTTTGCGCACTTTCGCGACGGGAATATCCATCCTCTTAGCGATTTCTTCGGACGTGGGCTCGCGTCCCAGCTCCTGCACCAGCTGCCGCGAGGTGCGGATCAGCTTGTTGATGGTTTCGATCATGTGCACCGGGATGCGGATGGTGCGGGCCTGATCGGCGATAGCACGGGTAATCGCCTGCCGGATCCACCACGTGGCGTAGGTCGAGAACTTGTACCCGCGGCGGTATTCGAATTTGTCGACCGCCTTCATCAAGCCGATGTTGCCTTCCTGAATCAGGTCGAGGAACTGCAGGCCGCGGTTGGTGTACTTTTTGGCAATCGAAACCACGAGACGAAGGTTGGCCTCGATCAGCTCGCGCTTGGCCTGCTCCGCATCCATGTCTCCCTGGATGATTTCGCGCTGGGTGCGCTTGATCTCCTGGAACAGGAGTCCGGCTTCGGCTTCAAGCTTTTCAATTTCGCTTCTTACGGCGCGGGACTGGCGGCGATACTCTTTTTTTTGATCTTCGCTGCGCGTGGCTTCGGCCTTGCGCTCGAGATTGCCGGCCTGGCGGTCGAGCGAGCGCATGCTGTCAACCGTCTTGTTGACGCGGTCGATCAGGCGCTTGCGTTCGGCATTGGTGAAGCCCAGCTTGCGCACCGCCAGCGAAACTCGCACGATGGAGCGGGCCAGGTTGCGGCGGGCGCGGCGATGATCCTTGGGACGCTTTTTCTGCGAGACGGCAACGTACTTTTCCTGCAGCACGGCGACCTTCTTGTAAAGCTTCGCCATGGCATCGATCTTGCCGGTAAATTCGTTCAGCCGGTTCTGCAGAATCTCGTCGGTGATTTCTTCCTCGTCAAAGGTCACGACCTCCTTAATGGAGCGCACTCCTTTCTTGAGGTCCTCACCCATGGCCAGCAGATCGTGAATGACGATGGGCGACCGCGAGAGCGCCTTGAGCACGCGTAGCTGGCCGCGCTCGATGCGCTTGGCAATCTCCACTTCACCTTCGCGGGTAAGCAGTGGGACGGTGCCCATCTCGCGCAGATACATGCGGACGGGATCGTTGGTTTTTTCGAGAGCTCCGGGAGTGAGGTCGAGTTCAACGTCCTCGCCCTCTTCGCCTTCGTCGAATTTTTTATCGAGCGCGGCGGAGGGCATTTTGGGGCCCTCCAGCACGTCGATACCTTGCGTGCCGATGGTGGTGAGCAGGTCGTCCAGGTCTTCGGGACTATGCACGTCTTGCGGAATGATATCGTTGACCTGATCGTAGGTCAGATATCCCTTCTCTTTACCGGCGTCGACCAGCTTCTTAATGTCGTCGTACTTATCTTCAAGGGCCAAAGAGGTGTTCCTCAAATCTTCAATTCGCCCGCGCGGGGCGTATGGTACATTCTGAAAGGTGGGAATCTGGGGTCGAGCGGAGTTGTGCACTGTAGCACAAACTTTCAGAGTTTAGCACATAAGTGCTGCCCCGTCTATCAGTTGCCCGCAGCCCGTTCCCTCGTCCGCCGCTATCTCTAACTGTGCTAAATACTTAGATGGTTCTCACCGCCATTTTGTTTCAGGCACTTTTCTGGTTTTACGCACCCCTTCGCAGACCTTCTTCGGCCAGGCTGGGATCGCGCAGCGCCCGGCTGAGACGATCCTTCTCGAGGAGCAATTCGTTTCTGAGCGCCTTGTCGTCGCCGACTCCCGGCTTGGTGAGTTGGCGCTGCACTTGCTCCAGACGCCGGCGCAAGTGAATGCGGCGCAGCGCACGCACCGCTCCTTCCAGACGCTCGGCGCTGAGTTCTTCATCCTCCTTGAGCAGGATGGAAGCCAGCATGCGGCGCTCGCTGTCGGAGCAAGGCACGTCCATTACATCGGCAACTTCCGCCCCGGCATTGAGCAGGGCCTCGACCAAGGATTCGGTTGCCAGCCCGCGATGAAGTTCTTCGCTCTGAAAGGCGTATTGAGCTTGGCGGGCGGGATCGAACTCTTCCTCCGCGCCATCGCGAGCGGAGAGATGCTCGGCGTCGGGATTCATTTGGCGCGCCGAGGCCAGCGCGCGAATGAGGATGCGCTCGGCATCGGTGACCTGGGTTTCCGTGGGAGCTTTCACCGCCGTCGCCGAGCGGGTGGCGGCAACATGGCGCAACTCCTGGCGCAAGACGGCCGACTCAATGCCAAGCTTTTGCGCCATCTCCTGCGCCAGTTCGTCGCGGAGAATGCCATTGGGCACGCGCTGAATGTGCGGCAGCAGATAATTCACCGCATTCTTTTTTCCCTCAGGGCTACGCACGGAAAAACTCGTGCGGGCGCGCTCGATGAGATAGTCAAAATATTTCTGCGAACCGCGCAGCGCCTCGCCGTAGGCGTCTTTGCCTTTGCGGCGAATGTAGAGATCGGGATCGAAGCCCTGCTCGAGCGTAAGCACTTTGATCTGGAATTCTTCTTCGACCAGCAGGCCGAGAGTGCGCTCTGTGGCCTTGGCGCCGGCAGTGTCGGGATCGAAGTTGACGACTACGTTCTTGCTGAAGCGCCCGAGCAGCTTGGCTTGAATCTCAGTGAAGGCGGTGCCTGAGCTGGCGATCACATTATGGAATCCGGCGGCGAAAACGGAAATGCAATCCATCTGGCCTTCGACCAGGATGGCGTAATCCAGCTTGCGGATGGCTTCTTTCGCGTGGTCGAGATTGAACAGCACGCGGCCCTTGGAGTAGATGGCGGTCTCGGGCGAGTTCAGATACTTCGGACCGGCCTTGTCGTCGGTAGCGAGGGTGCGTCCGGTGAAGGCGATGATGCGGCCGGCGTCGTTGGCGATGGGAAACATGACGCGGTTGCGGAACTTGGAGTAGAGCGTCGTTGGTCCCTTCGCCCCGCTCAGGGCAGGCTGAGAACGGTCATTCGTCGTTGGCCTACTGCTCTCAGCGTCAGGGTTGTCATTCCGAGCGGGCGAAGGCCCGTGAGGAACCTGCTGTTCGCCGGCAGCGCCACCGCTCTGCTCTGGCTGACGGCTGAGGGCTGATGGCTGACGGCTGTCGTCCTGCTTCCACGAAAACAGGCCACTCTCGCGCATCACCTCTTCGGTGAAGTCATTCGCCAGACGGTCGCGGAGCAGGAAGCCGGAATCGGGGGCGTAGCCGATGCGGAAGCGGGCGATGGTTTCAGCGTCCAGGCCGCGGCCTTGCAGATACTCGCGGGCGCGCGCGCCTTCAGGACGCTTCAAGCAATCCTGAAAAAATGTGACGGCGCGTTCCTGGGCGTCGAGCAGCTGGGCGCGCAACCTGGCCTCTGTCGCCTCCGCCGGGCTGGAGAACGTGGCCTTGGGCAGCGCGATGCCAAGCTTCTGCGCCACCAGGCGCACGGACTCAGGGAAGGTGATGTTCTCGATTTTCTGCACGAAGCTGAAAACGTCTCCGGAAACGCCGCAGCCGAAGCAGTGATAAAACTGCCGCGTGGCGTGCACCGAGAACGACGGCGTCTTCTCCCCATGAAACGGACAAAGCCCGGAATAGTTCTGCGCCCCAGCCTTCTTCAGCTTGATGTAATCGCCGATGACGCGGACGATGTCCGCCTGCTGCTTGACGATTTCTTTGAAGTCACCGGCCTCGGTCATGGCGTGGGGAGAAGGTCTCCGTAAGGATTGTGCGGCAGAAAAGGGCTGAGGGAAATATAGCAGCCGCGTTTGGTTGCGGAAAAGCTGTGGAATTCGAAGGTATCCCGTTGACGGCGTAGGAAAATCAGGGTTAAGGGCCATGCAGGGCGGACCTATGCGGTCGCGCTGCAGGTAGGGATGCTTCGACTCCGGCGGCACGACAGAAGGCCGGTTACCTTGCCTAGCCGATAATTTTCGTTCTGTCATCCAGAGCGGAGTGAGCGCGTCGCGGAGCGAAAGCGCTCACGCAGTCGAAGGATCCCTACCCTCACCTGTGGCGCTGGTAGGGATGCTTCGACTCCGCCGGAACTCCCTCCGGTCGTCCCGGTTCCGCTCAGCACGACAAGACGATGCTTTCGAGTCGAAGTGTCCCTACTCCCGCCTGCTCTCCACGACACACTCAACTTCTTTCTTCCCCTGCCGATAGATTCTTCAGAACATCTCTGTGATCAGCGCGGAACAATACGCGGCCTCGGTGGTTCAGAAGTATCAGATTGTGCGCGGGATCGGCTCGGCCTCGCACCATGCTGCCGATGCGGTGATCCCGCTGCTGAAGCGCTGGGGCGGGCAGACGGCTGTTGGGGATTACGCTATCGGGCTCCTACGCCAAGGGCACGGCGGTTTCACTCTCGTCTCACGTCGATATTCTGATTTCGCTGAAATTGGATCCGGGGGAGCAAATCCACGGCGCGTTCTGGAACCTCTCTGAATATCTCGCCGAGCAGAATCTGCGGCCACACACTCGTTACGTTTCGATACAGGTGCAAAGCCAGGGGCTGCGCGTGGACCTGATTCCGGCCTGGCCCACCAACGAGCATGGGCACGTGCTCTACCACCGCGAGCCCACCAACTCAGTGCAGACGAATGTTGGCGAGCATATTCACATGGTCTCGCACTCGGGGCGAACCCAGGAGATTTGTGCTCTGAAGGTCTGGCGCGAGCGTCACGGGTTGGACTTTCCTTCGTTCCTGCTGGAGCTTGCGACTCTGCAGGCGCTGGAAGGCCATCGCTTCGGGCAACTGGCCGACAATGTCTTCAGCGTGTTCCGGTTTCTGGAGAGTCATTTCGAAAAAGTGGCAATCCGCGATCCCGCCAATTCCGACAACGTGGTGTCAGACGAGCTTTCCGCCGGCGAAAAGAGAACCATCGCCCGGGCGGCCCGCAAGGCTCTCGATGAGGAGAACTGGGAAAAGATTCTGTGGTAAATGATCGCGCGGGCGCCGCCGCTCTCCAATGATGTCTATACCTATGCAGTCCGGCTGACGTAGGGATGCTTCGACTGCGCCCGGACTCCCTTCGGTCGTCCTGGCTCCGCTCAGCATGACAAAACAAGTCAAGTTCCACTCAACGATTTACACTCTCAACTCCACCACCGTTGCGCCGCCTCCGCCCTCGTTCTGCGGAGGCTCGGCCACTTTCTCCACGTGGGGATGCTGCTGCAGCGCCTGCCGCAGCGCTTTGCGCAAGATGCCCATGCCGCTGCCGTGGACCACACGCACGCGTGGCAGTCCGGCAAGAAATGCGCGGTCGACGAACTTTTGCACCTCGCGCGTGGCGTCGTCCACGTTGTAGCCGATGACGTTGATTTCCGAAGGAGCGTTCTGGCCTTCGTCCTCGAGCGACACCGAAATTCCGCGAGCGCGCGCAGCTTTCACGGGAGACTCCGTGGCCGCGCTGGCGAAGACTTCGGCTACATCGTCGCGCGCGACCTTCATCTTCATCGCGCCCATCTGTACTTCGAAGTGATTATCATCGAGCTTGCGGGAAATGCGGGCGGTGCGGCCAGTCGACTTCAGCTTGACGGTGTCTCCCTCGGAGAGGTGGCGGATGACCTGCGGCTGAGCGTGGGGATCTCCCTGATCGGCGCCGCTGGCGTGAGCAACCACGGTGGAATCGAATTGCTCGCGAAATTCGCGGCGCAATTTCGCCACGCGGCGCTCGGCATCTTTCGAAAGCTTTTGCGCGGCAGCCTTGTCTTCGATGGCGATCACGGCTTCGCGGGCGTGGTATTCGAAGTCGCGGAGCACGCTTTCGAGCTTCTTCTCCATCTCACGAATGCTGGCCTGCTGTTCCTTTTTCCCCTCGGCGGCAAGGCGGGCTTTTTCTTTCTCGACTTCCGCTTCGCGCGTGGCCAGGCGCAAGCGTTCGCTTTCCATGTCACGGAGGCCGGCATGGAGTTTGTCGAGAAATTCGCCAACATCGCGGGCTTGGGAGCCCAGCCTCGCCCGCGCTCCGTCGATGATTGCCGGATTCAGGCCCAGGCGTTGCGCGATGTTGATTCCGGCCGACGCGCCCGGCACGCCGATCTTCAATTCGTAGGTGGGCTGCAACGTGGTCTCGTTGAAACCTACGGACGCATTGATGACGCCGGCGGTGTTTGCTCCGTAGACTTTCAGCGATGTGTGATGAGTGGAAATCACGGTCATGCAGCCGACGCGGCCAAAGTATCCTGCAATCGCGACGGCCAGGGCTGCGCCTTCCTCGGGATCGGTGGCCGAACCGAGTTCGTCGAGCAGCACCAGCGAGCGCGCGGTCGCGGTGCGCGAGATGAAATCGATGTTGGTGACGTGCGCGGAAAACGTGGAAAGATTCTGTTCGATCGACTGATAATCGCCGATGTCGGCCAGCACGGCATCGAAGACCGGCAATTCGGCGCGATCGGCGGGAACGGGGATTCCGGATTGCGCCATGAGCGCCAGCAATCCCACGGTTTTGAGGGTGACGGTTTTGCCTCCGGTGTTGGGCCCGGTGATTACCAGCTGGCGGCGGGCGCCTTCGAGCTCCACCGTGATGGGAACTACGGTGGCGTTTTTTAGCTTCAGGTTGCGCTCAAGCAGAGGGTGGCGGGCGTTGTGGAGAAGCAGGCGCGCTGCGCTCGCTGGACCCTTCGCGATACCGCTCAGGGCAGGTTCCTTCTCGCTTCCCCTCAGGGCTGGCTCGCTTCGCTCGCTGGACGGGCGAAGGCGCCCGTCCCCACATGGTTCTTGCTGGCTGCCGGGATCGTTCCCGGACTGGTTCCCGCTTTCTGCGCTTAACTGCACGGCCACGCAGTTGTAGTCTTCGGCGAAGCGGGCTTTGGCGAACTGCAGTTCGAGTTCGGCGAGGACTTCGATGGCCGCTAGAATGTCTTCCGATTGCTCGCCGATGTTGCGCGTCATTTCCAGAAGGATGCGGTGAATCTCCGCTTGTTCTTCGTCGAGCAGGCGCACTAATTCGTTGTTTTGCTCGATGGTTTCGAGGGGCTCGACAAAAACGGTTTGTCCACTGGAACTGGCGCCGTGAACGACTCCCTGCACTCTCCGTTTCTGTTCGACCTTGACCGGGATCACAAAGCGTTCGCCGCGAATCGTGACCAGCTCGTCCTGCACCGCGCCATCGCCGGCGAGGCGGCGTAAATATCCCTGCAGCGATTCCTGGATACCGCGTCTCTGCTTTTCGATTTCGCGGCGAATGCGCGCCAGTTCCGGCGAGGCGTGGTCTTCGAGAGTTCCGTCGGGCTGAATCTTGTTGCGAAACGAGCGCAGGAACTGGGAAAAATCGAGGACGTCTTCCGCCAGCATGCGCATGCCGTTCCACTGGGTCCGCATGGCAGCGGGAGGATGAAAAGCGATCTCACGCCACTCCGCGGCGCGATCGACCACGAGCAAGACGTCGCGAATCTCGGTGGTTTCGAGCACGGCTCCGCCGATGCGGGCGCGTTGGATCGATTTCGTAACGTCGAGCAGTCCGGAAAATTCAAAGCGCCCGCCCACTCGCCGGAACTCGCGCACTTCGGCAGTCAACTTCTGTTGCTCATCGATCCAGGCGGCGTCGGTGGAAGGCGTGAGCGCCGCCACCCGTCCCTGCCCCAGGGGAGATGACGTGTATCCGCGCAGCAGTTGGCGAAGAGCGTCGAACTCCAGCACCCGGGCGGAGTTGTGAATCAGTTCCGACATTGGATTTTATGTTACAGGAATGGCGGGATCGGGATGGAAAACTGCGACTGCAGAACTTACAGCCCATTCAAAACATCTCTACCACAGGGAACATAGGGGAACCTTACAACCTTCTAGGAGTGCGCTGCTGCTAGCGCCTGGACTTCGGCTGGTTTTGCTACGGGCAGCCGCAGCATGAACACGGCTCCGCGCTCGGGCTGGTTATGGCATGTGATCTGGCCGCGATGTTCCTGCACCACGCCGTACACCGCGCTCAATCCCAAGCCGGTGCCTTTGCCGATGGGCTTGGTGGTATAGAACGGATCGAATACGCGGTCCGGTTCTTTGATGCCGGGGCCGTTGTCGGAGAACTGCACCACCACTTCTTCTCCCTGGCTGTAGGCGCTGACCCAGAGCAGGCCTCCGCCGGCTTCTTCGAGCGCGTCGAGGGCGTTCTCGACAATCTGAACGAATGCCTGGAACAACTGGTGTCCATCGCCCCACACCCGCAGGTTGGGTTCAATCGAGGTCTCGATGTGGATCTTCTGGTCGTGGCGCTGCAGTTCGCGCATTTGCACGCTACGGTGAAGGAGCATGCAGACATCCACCATCATTTTCTCGCCTGAACTTTGCTGTGCGAAGCTGAGCAGGCTCGAGATCAGATCGCGGGTGCGCTGCGATTGATTCACAATCTTGCGCAATAAAGAATCCTGCTCGGTGGTGAGGCGCTCGTTCGACCACAGCTTTTCGGAGAACTCCATGATGGCAGTGAGCGGATGGTTAATCTCATGCGCCGCCCCGGCAATCAGTTGGCCCAACGACGCCAGTTTTTCGCGCTGCACCAGGTGTGTCTGCAGGCGTTGCTCGTTCTCGAAGCTGCGTCGTGAATCTTCGAGCAAGTGCATTAACGCGCGGTCCTGAAAATACTGGCGCATGAACACGAACACAGCCAGGACCATCATGGTCGTGAGAACCGTGAACAGTCGAAAGGTCCGGGCGGGAGCGGGCGACCGGTCCATGAGGAAGGCCCACACTCCGAGCAGCGGCAGCGAAAGAATCGTCAGCATGGCGAGGCGCAGCGTGCGGGCGCTCCACCGGTCATCTTTGCGAGGCAACGCGGCCATGGGAGCCCACTGCTGCGCCGAAAGCGCCGTTGCCGCCATCCAGCAAACTGCGCCGATCAAGGGCACGTCGAGGAGACTGCCGGTGTAATATTTTCCGTCTGAGACTGCGAGGTTGATCACCTGCGAATCGGCGGCATACAATGCGCCGGCCACCATCAAATTCAGGTACACCCTTTTCCATCCACCGGAAGCGCCGCGGGCCGCGAGCCCCAGCACCAGCACCAGCATTCCGCTTTCGACCACATAGAGCGTGCAGTAGGTTCGGTCGTATTCCGCTACATCCAGCCAGACGTATTGCGAAGGAATGACGACAAAAGCGTAGAGGAAGACCCACCAGATGGTGAGCAGAAGGAAGTCCAGAGCACCGGCGCGAAATTTATTGGGGCTGTCGTCCAAGTCAGGACGCAGCCCCACTGCCGCGATCATCGGAACCAGGTGGAGGAACAAAATCACGTCCATCGACCAGGGATCGGGGACGGTCTTGTGCAGCACAACCTCGTAATAAGCCCAGGCCGATGGATTACAGGCCCAGAGCACAGCGCCCACACCCATGAGCGCCCAAAAGCGGCGGCTGGCTCCGCGCTCGGTCCACGCTTTCGTGCAGAAGGCCGCAACCAGCGCGAGCGTGACCAGAAGATAGAGAATATCGGAAATCGCGGTCAGTAGCGGGCCCGGGCGCAGGGTCAGCGACACTACGGCGAATGCCAGCGTGATTCCGCCTGCGAGCACAAACCAGCGATTGCGTCCGAACAGACCCATCCGTTTTTATTCTATGGATAAGGTATGGAGTTTTCGGATGGCTTCGGAGCGGAGCTGGTTACTTTTGTCACCTATCAAGCAGGCGATTTGGAGCTATAGCTTCAGGCCGCGACGTGAAGCATATCCGGTATGAGATTCGGCCGCAGGCCGCTTGTGCCCACGAAATCCTGCTAAAATCAAGGGTTCAAGGGCATTCAATTCTCCCAGGTGGTTCCCATGGCCTTCCCAGTCACCCGGCTTCGACGTCTTCGCCGCACATCGCAACTGCGCAATATGGTGCGCGAAACCCGTCTTACTCCCGACGCATTTGTCTATCCGATGTTCGTTTGCCCGGGGGAAGGCGTGCGCAAAGCGATTGGCTCCATGCCGGGCGTGTTTAATCTCTCGGTGGATGAGGCGGTGAAAGAGGCGCGGGAAGTTTATTCGTTAGGGGTGCCGTCGGTGATCCTGTTCGGACTTCCCGACAAGAAAGACGAAATCGCCACCGGAGCGTGGGCCGATAACGGTATCGTGCAGCAGGCGGCTCGCGCCATGAAGCGCGAAGTGCCCGGACTGGTGCTGATGGGCGACGTCTGCCTCTGCGAATACATGTCGCATGGGCATTGCGGCATCGTGCGCAAGACAGCGGCAACGCAATCGCTGGGCGCCGCAGTGGCCGAAAAGCCGAATCTGGCCGCTGCAGCTGCCGATAGCGACTACGAAATCGAAAACGATGCCTCCCTCGAACTTCTGGCCCGCACTTCCGTTTCGCTCACGCGCGCCGGCATCGACATCATCGCGCCCTCCGACATGATGGATGGCCGCGTGGCCGCGATCCGCAAAGGACTCGACGACGCCGGCTTCATCAATACGCCGATCCTCTCTTATGCGGCGAAGTTCGCCTCCGGATTCTATGGACCGTTCCGCGAGGCAGCCGACTCGGCGCCGCAGTTCGGCGATCGCCGGTCGTATCAAATGGATGGCGCGAACGTGCGCGAGGCCATGCGCGAAATCGAACTCGACATCGAAGAGGGCGCCGACATGATTATGGTCAAGCCTGCGATGCCCTATCTCGATGTGATTGCCGCAGCGCGCCTGCGTTTCGATCTCCCGCTCGCTGCCTATCAGGTATCGGGCGAATACGCCATGATCGAAGCCGCCGCCCGCAACGGCTGGATTGAGCGCGAACGCGTGATGATGGAATCGCTGCAGAGCATTCGACGGGCGGGAGCGAGCATCATCCTCACTTACCACGCGAAGGATGCTGCCAGACTGCTGGCATAATTCGAGGGACGCTACGAAAATCAAAAGCCCCATTTCCCGCAAGAAACGCGAGAAATGGGGCATTCGCATCTGCAGCGTCATCCACAAAACATGAACTAGCTTGCCCGCCGCATGGGCCTGTCGCTCTCGGCGAAATCCGCGCCGGCCTCTCCCGTGGAAGAAATATCCTGCGCGCCGGTGTTTTCGAGAATTTCCTTGGCGCGCTTGGTCCACTCCGAATTATCCGAATGCACCGAGAGCAGGATGCCGCCGCTCTTCACGCGTCCTTCGTAGCGCTTGGCTTCGTATTCGGGAATGCCCATGCCGATCAAAGCTCCGGTCACGCCGCCGATTACGCCGCCCGCTCCCACGCCAGCCAGAGCCGCCACAATCGGCCCGGCCGCGATGAAGGGCCCGATTCCGGGAATTGCCAGAGCGCCGATTCCCGCTAGCCATCCCAACCCGCCGCCGATGACTGCGCCAGTGCCTGCGCCAGCCGTGGCGCCCTCGGGTGCCTTCGTGCCCTTTTCGTGCGCGAAGTCTTTGGTGCCCACGTTTTCGGGAAAGAGCACGGAGATGTCGGTGTTGCGATATCCCGCTGCCCGCAGGGTATCGACGCCGTTTTCCACGCTCTGGTATGTCGGATAAATGCCAAACACTGCCGTATTTTTACCTGCCATAAGTAAGTTTCTCCTTCGAATTTAGTTGTCTTGATTGTGGTGATTGGACCGCGGCGACACGAATCCCCTGGTCGCAGCGATTACTGGAGTGCGGACGGAAAATTAGAAGTTTTCCGTGCCCGTGGCCGATCCCCGGCGTTCGGAGGAAAAGCGGTCGCGCACCTGGCTGCCGATGTTCTGAACTTTTTCCCCGATCTGGCTGCGAACTTCCTGACCGCTGGCGGGCGCAAACAAAATCGCGGCGCCGATGCCAACCCCTACGCCGGTGGCGAAGGTGAGAACGTGCCGCAGGGTGTGACTTTCGCCCTCATAAAGATCCTGCGCCTGGTCCTGGAGATCGGAGATTTGATCGCTGGCCCGGTCCACGCCCTTGGCAACGCGGTTGCGGACGTCGTCCGCCATGCTCTCGGTCTGATCCAGCAGATAAACCACGGTTTTGAGAACTGACTTCAACAAGTGCCTCATTGTCCACCTCTCGAATTCGTCATGAAAATTCAGCGTACGAAGGTTAGTTGCAGAATGAGAGGCAAAGGGTAGTGAGGAAGATTTTTATGGCAGGGTTGAACCCTGATTCGGGCGGGGCCGGTGCACCCTGGTATGCGCAGGTTCCTTCATCGTGCAGGTTTCTTCATCTTGACGGCGTATTTGGGACACGATAACGTCGCCTCTGATGAGCTTCAGATCGCACGAGAATGAGGGGGTTTGTTAGCATGGCGCGGCAATTGGCGAAGATCACCGGCACTTTTTTCCTGTTGTGTATCGTGTTGACCATACCGTCTCCGGCGCAAACCTTGACCACCCTTGTATCTTTCGATTCGACTGACGGCGCCAACCCTTACTGGGGTTCTATGGTGCAAGGCAAGAATGGCGAGTTTTACGGAACAACATTCAATGGCGGCGCCAACGGCCAAGGTTCTGTCTTTTCAGTTTCGACAAGCGGTGAGCTGACAACGCTCTACAACTTCTGCTCGAAGACAACCTGTACGGATGGAGCCAACCCAGAAGCGGGCCTGGTGCTGGGCAAGGACGGGAGCCTCTACGGCACCACCGATGGTGGCGGCGCGAATGGCTTCGGCACGGTATTCGCAATCAGTCAGGCGGGAAAGCTCCGCACCGTGTACAGCTTTTGCTCTTTGTCGAAATGCAGCGACGGTGGCCTTCCGACGGCAGCATTAGTGCAGGGAACAGACGGCGACTTTTACGGCACAACCTTTGCCGGCGGCGTGGTCACGGGCCAAGGCACAGTCTTCAAAATTACGCCCGCTGGCAAGCTAACCACGCTCTATGCATTTTGTAAGCAGAAGTCGTCGGGTCAGGTCTGCCTTGACGGCTCCAGCCCCTACGCCGGCCTCACCCAGGCCAAGGATGGCAATTTCTACGGGACGACGTATATCGGCGGCGAAAAAGATGCGGGAACGATCTTCCGGGTCTCATCAAACGGGAAGTTCCAGACGGTATACAGCTTTTGCGCGTTGGGTTTTCCCTGCGTTGACGGCCAGAACCCATCGGCTGGGTTGGTGCAAGACCGCGCCGGCAACCTGTATGGAGCGACCTCCCAGGGCGGAGCTCCGCTAGTGGGAACAATCTTCAAATTTGCAAACGGAAAGCTCACCACCCTGTACACGTTCTGCAATCAGACGAGTTGTGTGGATGGGGCACTCCCCTTCGGTGGACTCGTGCTGGGTTTGGATGGGAAGCTTTACGGCACAACCCAGCAAGGCGGCGCAAACGATACCTGCTCCGGAACATGCGGCACGATTTTCTCGATTACGACCCATGGAACATTCACCAAACTCTACGACTTCTGCGCAGAGACGGGCTGCACCGACGGCGATTGGCCGCGAACAACCCTCGTGCAAGGCACTGACCGCAAGTTCTATGGCGAAACATACTACGGGGGATCGGATGCTTGCTTCTCAGGCTGCGGCACTGTATTCAGTTTGTCAGTCGGCTCCGAATCGGCAGAGGCGATTCCGGCGTACGAGGAATACGCGCCGCAATAAAAGTCCCGCCGGGAGCGGAAGATCCCTCACGCGGCTGAAGTGCGCCGCGTTTCGGGATGACACCTTCGAAGGAGAATAAATTCAAACTGCGGTTAGTACCTACGCCCCTGCTGCGTTCTGGAACTTGACCTCGACCAGCTTGCGGTCTTCCTCCGACACTTTGAAGAACGCCCGCGGTTTCAATTTCATGAAGCTGGCCACAAACACCTCCGGGATCTGCCCGATGCGGGTGTTGTAGGTGTTGACGTCGTCGTTGAAGAACTCGCGGCGGTCGGCGATGTGATCTTCCAGTTCGCTGATGCGCTGCTGGAGTTTGAGGAAGTTTTCGTTGGCTTTAAGCTGAGGATAATTTTCCGCAACCGCGAACAGTCCGCGCAATGCGCCCATCATCATCAGATCCGCAGTCGCTTTCTGCCCGATGCTGGCCGCGTTCATCGACGCCGCCCGCGCTTGCGTCACCGCCGTGAGGGTCTGCTGCTCGTGCTGCATGTATCCCTTGACCGTCTCGACCAGATTCGGGATTTCATCATGCCTCTGCTTGAGCAGCACGTCGATGTTGGCCCAGGCGCGGTCGTTGTCGTTGCGCAGCCGCACCAGTTCGTTGTAGAGAATGACGACGTAGACTGCCACTCCCACTGCGAACAGCAGGAATGCCGCCTCGGTGATCACATTGCTATCCATCGCCGCCTCTCCTGCCAGAATGGCTCCAGTGAAACAGGAGCGAGGGTGGACGCGCAAGTTACTTCGAGGTAGTGGAAGGCTCGTGACCCTTTTCGCGCCGTGATGGGCTGATCGGCGCTAAGTGTTCCAAGGAATCGTCCCGCCCGCATTGCGCCGTTCCGCAACCGGACCTGGCTTCCCCAGGATTCATCCGCAACTCTAGTTGACCGTCGCGGGCCTGTGTGGCGCGGGCACTCCTGCCCGCGAAATAACCGGGAAAAAGAACGTCAATCCAGTTCCACACTCTCAGAAAGCCGGAGCCCGTTTCTTGCTCGGGGGAGAACTCGGTCTAGCTTCCTCACAGCGCCCGCACTAGGGGCGTGGGTAGGGATCCTTCGACTGCGCCGGGACTCCCCTCGGTCCTCCCGGCTTGCTCAGGATGACTGAGCTTCCTCGCGGGAGATCAAAAAACGACGCTCTCCAGAAGCTAACGCGAAAGTCGATTAGCTTCTGAAGAGCTTGCCTAAGGACACGACATGCAAATCAGGGCTTATGCGGGGTCAGATCGCAGGCGTGCTTTACCTCGTCCAGGTTCAAACCCGCAGGCGAGAATTCGGCGATCGCGTAACCCGTCCTGGTCTTCACTTCGATATTAAAAACTTCGCTTCTCATGGCGGCACGAACCGTGCCCTTGTCCATGGCGAGGTAGCGGCCCCCCTCCCAGTTCCAGCCCTTGTGGTCATGGCTGCCGTCAAAGCGCACCCGCACCTCCATCTTCGGTTGTCCCCAGAAGCCAGGATAATCGGGCCGTCCCAGCCGGGACCCGGGATCGAAGTTGGCATGCGTGTATTTATCGTTGCTGCAGAATAATTCGACGCGCGGCTTGTAATCCGGATCCTGGCGGAAGTAATTGTTCGCCTGCAATTCGAAGCGCACTTTCTTTGCGCCCGTCATCTTGTCTTCCGACTGGAACTCCATCCACTTGCCGCCGGCGCTCACGCCATCGCGTTCGCCCTGATAGGGACTCATCGCGCCCTGTTGCGCCGAGGCCGAAACCGCCGCCACGGCCAGCAAAACAAACGCCGCAAACATTGACGCGATCGTCCGTAGCCGCGCGGCTCGGGCAGAACGATTGTTGTGGTAAAAATCCGATAATCTCAAGGTTCTCCTCCCAGGCAAAAACATCCTTATTTAGGAACCCCTATTTCCGGCAAAAGTTGTGGGGAGCGCCCTTTTTGGCGGCGGTCACTGGGTGTTGATCTTCAAGTTAATATTGACCTGCGGCCGGTCGTCGAACTGGCTCACTGATCTGGTGTCGCTCTTGTGCCCCTTGGATTGGGCATACACCTCATAATCGACCGTGGAAAGCCCGGGAAAGCGATAGGCGCCATCCTCGCCCACAATGTAGGTTTTCACCGCGTGAGTGCGCAGGTTGGTCAAGTAGACCACCGAATCGACCACGGGATTATCCTGCTGGTCGAGCACCTTGCCATAAAGCAGCCGCCCCTGAGGCTTGTCTTTCTTGTCGGGCCCGGCATAGGCAGTCATCGACAGCAGCAGCAACCCGGCGATCAGCACGACTTTCATAGAAAGTTTCAAGGTCTCAAGGTCTCAGCATTGCAAGGTTGCAAAGTTTCAGAGTTGCAAGGCTTCAAGGCCGCGAGACGTTGAAACCTTGAAACCTTGAAACTTTGAATCCTACTTCTCCAGATGCAACCCAATATCAACCCGCTCGTCATACTCTACGTGGACATCGACCTCTTGCGCCAGATGTAAGGGATGTCCATCGGCGGTTTTCACGCCTTTCAGGTCGGCGCCCACCACGTAGTCGGCCGTGGTCGCGGCCACGCGCTGAGCGAATTCGCCGGAATGGTTGGAATAAACCTCCCATTTCGGCTTTTTATCGGGCACGCGCCGGATCGTCACCTTCACGCCGTATACGGCACGATTGTCCGGCCCCCAGACCGTTCCGAAGATCAGCGCATATCGATCGGTTGGCTTCAGCTTCTTGTCGGCAGGAGCGCGCGGTGCAGGTGCGGCGATAGCGGGGCCGGCGATGCGCGGCCCCAGAGTAGAGAAGAAGAAAAGCAGCAGGCAAAAACAGGGGGAGATCGTACGGACGGTGGGCCGCAGATTACGAATCCTCACCGTCTTCGCTTTCCACTTCTTCATCTTCTTCCACGTAGCCTTCCTCGATCGCCTTCAGCTCGAGCGGGCTGGTGGTGACCACTTCGAAGTCCGTGCCACACTCGGGGCAAGAGACGATCTCGCCCTCGTCAACCTCTTCGTCATCCACATCCAGATTAGTTTCGCATTCAGGACAATGAACCATGATTCCTCCACTCCCCATTTTGACACCCCAATAACCTGCTTAGATACCCCTCATAATTTTTAGATTCTTTCCCCGCAAAAGGTCAAGGGGCGAATGCTGTAGAAGGCAAAAATTTGACTGCCCGCGCCCCGCCGCGCCAGAAGCGGGCGCAGGCCATTTTGAGCGATTGTAAGCTTGATTTGGCCTTCTGTAACCACGGCCAGATTGTGTTGCGCCGGGCGACGAGGAACACTCGGCCGCCCAGCAGGCTGCGGAAAAACCCCGGTTCGACGAGGTTCGGGAAGGGCACGAGTTCCACTCTTGAGCCTGCCCTGAGCGCAGTCGAAGGGCGCCGCTACGTCGCTGAAAATTGGTTTGCGCTTTAGCGCCCGAGGTATGCTCTTTGCTGCTGAACCGAGTTTTTCCGCAGCCCTCTACGGGGCCAGAATTACCTGCTGGTAGGGTTCGCCCTTCTGATGACGGCTGACCTCGATGGTCACCTTGCGGTCAAGGCGTTTTAGAAAGTCCAGCAGCTTGTCCGTGGTGAAGCGGCTGAAATGGCCATTCATGAGATGCGACACGTCAGACTGCGCAATGCCCAAAATGTCTGACATTTCCCGCTGCTTCAGCTTCTTCGCTTCAAGGATCTTGAAGACCTGGAAACCGATCTGCGCTCGCGCCATCAACGGGTCAGCATCGCGCAGACCCAGATCGGCGAAGACGTTTCCCGACCCAACTTCAAACTTAGTTGTTTTTCGCTTTTTCGAACTCATGCGCATAGCAAATTTACTATAACGCAATTTAAGTTCTTTTTCGAAGAATAAAGGCCGGTGAGTGTTTTCAGATTTTTGCGGCTTCAATCTGGCGGTGGTGAAGTTTGAAAAAAGATTCGTATCAGGGCATCGCTTCAGCGATGCCGCCAACAGCGACAATTCTGAACGGCTTTAGCCGCTGGGGTTGCTGCGTCACAGCGGCTAAAGCCTGCCCACTCAACCTGCTCTCGGCGGCACGCCTGAAAGGCGTGCCCTGATACGAGTCTCGCCTCAAAACATCTCCGCCTTCCGCAATCAACCCAGCCGCCCCAAAATCGCCTGAGATATCCACAAGCTCACTGTGACATCTGACCTTGCGCCCTCAATTTCAATGCGCGATCATGGTCGAAGCCGAAACGTTTCAGTGACCCAGAGTCACACCGTCCCGGTTGCCTCGTTCGCAACATCGGTCTTTGTTTAGCTCTTTGAAATCAAGATTTTGGCGGATTCAATCTTGCGAAACCCGCGCCAGATAAGGGCTTTGAGAAACGAGCTTCCAAAAACGTTCCTCAGATCCGCCTCTGGCACCTATAAGTCCTTTGTATGGAAGATTTTGCATGTAAGTTATTTGTTTTCAAGATTTTGGTCAGATTCCGCACCTTGGGCACTCTGCAACTATCTGATTCCAGATATTTTACAGTTTTGATCTGTGATTTTTTTTTGATCCAGATCGAGGATCGAAGTAAACTCGCTAGCGGACTATCACCCTACGAAAGCCGTTATCTGGCAGAATGCGTATGATCCTTTCCCAAAATAAATTGTCCCTGCTTTCCGTTCTGCTGATGACTGCCACCATGGCCGCGAGCGCGCAATCGGCGGCGCAATCGCCCGCGCGCGAATCCAAATCCATGGCGGCCGATCTCCGCATCGCCGCCGCGATCAAGCAGGTTTCCGCCGATCACATCCGCGCAAATATCGAAAAGCTGGTCAGCTTCGGAACGCGTTCGACCATCTCGGCGCAAGATCCGGCATCGATCGCTGCGGGACGCGGCATTGGCGCGGCGCGCGAGTGGATCAAGTCGGAGTTCGGGCACTACTCCAAGGCTTGCGGCGGGTGCCTGGAAGTGAAGACCGACACTTTCACCGAACCGGCCGCCGACCGCATTCCGCAGCCGACTGAAATCACCAATGTTTATGCGGTCCTGAAGGGCACGGACCCGGAGAACGCGAAGCGCATCGTGCTGGTGACCGGACACTACGATTCGCGCAACAGCGACACCCTCGACATCAAGGGCGACGCGCCGGGAGCGAACGACGACGGCAGCGGCGCGGCCGTCAGCCTGGAATGCGCGCGCATCCTGAGCAAGCTGAAGTTTCCCGCGACGATTATTTTTCTGACTGTCGCCGGCGAAGAACAGGGACTCAACGGCAGCCAGCATTTCGCCAAGCTGGCAAAAGAACAGGGATGGAACCTCGAGGCCGTGCTGAACAACGACATCGTGGGCGGCGACAAGAGCGCCGAGCAGGATCACTCGGTGGTGCGCGTGTTTTCCGAAGGCCTGCCGGCTGCAGCCAGCGAGCAGGACATCCGGCGCATTCGCGGACTGGGCGGCGAGAATGACTCCGGCTCGCGGCAACTGGCGCGCTACATCGTCGACGTCGGGAGCAGCTACGATGCCGGCGTGAAGCCGGTGCTGGTGTTCCGCCTGGATCGCTACCTGCGCGGCGGCGATCATTCCGCCTTCAACCAGCAGGGATTCACCGCGGTGCGCTTCACCGAATGGCGCGAAGACTTCCATCACCAGCATCAGAATGTGCGCACAGAAAATGGCATTGAATATGGCGACCTGCCGAAATTCGTGGACTTCGATTACGTGGCCGGAGTGGCGCGGCTGAATGCGGCGACGCTGGCGTCGCTGGCGCGGCGCCCGCGCCACCGGCGAATGTCCGACTGCTGACCAAAGATCTGGAGAACGACTCAACCCTTACCTGGGAAGCGTCTCCGGGGGGACGGGCGGCGGAATATGAAGTTCTGTGGCGGGATACGGCGAGTCCGGAATGGGAGCACGTCCAGCGCGCGGGCGCGGCGCGGCGTGCAACCCTGAAACTTTCCAAAGATAACGTCATCTTTGCTGTGAGGGCGGTTGACGCCGAGGGACATCCGAGCCTCCCCATCGTGCCCTTGCCCCAACGGTGAGTTTCGGTATCTACTGCTAAGGTAGCGGGCGTTGTACGAACCGGCGCCAACGGATCTGTGTTGACAGGAGCGTTTCCTTGCGTGGTCGAGAGATGACGTTGAGCTTCCCGCCGTTTACGCGGGCGGTGATATGGCTGCTGAGCATCAATACGGCCGTATATCTGTTCCTGTTAGCCTTCGGAACTCCGAATGTCAGAGACTGGGTGGAGCTGAATCTGGGCCTGGTCCCGAGCCGAACGATTTTCCATCTTGCGGTGTGGCAAATCGTCACCTACAGCTTTATTCACTTCGCGTTCTGGCATTGGTTCGGAAACATGCTGGGCCTGTGGATGTTCGGCGCAAGCTTTGAAGCTTCGTGGGGCATGCGGCGGTTTCTGGAGCTGTTCTTCAGTGGCGTGATCGGAGCGGCGCTCTCCACGCTTGTGTTTTCCTTTCTCCACATTCTCGCCTCTCCGAACACGATCACAATTGGGGCGTCCGGCGGCGTGTTTGCCATCCTCATGGCTTTCGGCATGGTGTTTGGCGAGAACGAGATCATGATGATCCCGTTCCCCTTTCTGATCAAAGCGAAATATTTTGTTCTGATCCTGATCGTGGTGACGGTGGCGTTTGCCATCAGCGGCGGGGGCGGGGTCGCATATCTGGCTCACCTGGGCGGCCTCCTGTTTGGATATTTGTACGTGAAGCTGGCGCCGGTGCGGGGGATGTCGGGCGGCTTCTCGATTTCGGAGTGGTGGTATGGATTGAATAACTCCTATTACCGCTGGAAGCGGCGCAAGGCCGCGAAGAAGTTCGAAGTCTACATGCGGAAGCACGACCGCGACGTGCATTTCGACGAGCACGGGAATTACATTCCACCGGATGACAATCCGCGCAAGGGCAACGGCGGCGGGAAGTCTGGGTGGGTGAATTAGGGCAAGGTTTCAGAGTTGCAAGGTTTCAAGGACTGAACAAAAAAGCAGGTCCCTCCACTACGCTCGCGTTCGCTCGCTCCGGTCGGGGTGACAAAGGGTCGGGGGCTTAGCTTTATCCCACGAAGAAGTTCTGGAATTCCGCCAGCACCTTTGCCGGCAACTCTTCTTTCTTTGCTTTTCCTTTGAATCCTAGGTCGTGACCTGCACCTTCTACCGTCAGCAGGTTCGTTTTTGCGGGGATCAGTTTCAGGGCTTGCTCGAGTTCTGCGATCGAGGCGAAGGGATCGCGGGTGCCTTCGACGAAGAGGGCAGGGGTTTGCAGATTGAAAAAATGCTGGGTGCGAAGCTGTTCCGGCTTGCGCGGCGGGTGCAGCGGATAAGACAGGAGCAGCAGGCCCGGCGCTGCTTCCGGCTGCTCGGAGCAGAGCATGCTGGCCTGGCGTCCGCCATAAGAATGGCCGCCTAGAAAAACCTGTTTCGCCGAACGGTTCTGCAGCGCGGTGAGAGCGTTCTTCAGTCCGGCGCGATCGCGCTTGCCGTCGTGTGGTCCCGGTGGGCCGTAGGGACGATCCTGACGGTAAGGCAGATCGCAGCGCAGCACGACGAATCCCGCGCCAGCAAAGGCGTTCGCGAGGGCAACCAGCAGAGGAGCCTGACAGTTCGACCCGGCGCCGTGGGTGAGAACCAGGCTGTGTCCGTTGGTATGGGCGGGGCGATGCAGCAAGCCGCGCACGAATGGGTCCACGGTCACATCGGTGAAAACCTCGGGAGCGGATTCCATCGGCCCGGTGGCAGAGGGATCTTCGCGCTGGGCGCGAGGCCGGAAGAATCGAGGTGTCATACGCCGACTTCTTCCAGCTTTGGGTACACTTTCACAATTTGAATTTCGTTTCCCAGGCGAGCCCAGCAGCGAAGCACTTCGGGGTCTTCCTGCGCGGTGTCGCGGGCGCCTTCGGACTTCCAGTAGCGCAGCAGAACGTAGTGATCGTCGCGATTGCGGTAAAGAAAATCGCGGCCATATCCTTTATTCAGCACGATGGCATTCAGTTCGCGGATGGTGGCGAGCGAGGCGGCCTCCAGGCCGGGCAGAGGCTGCCAGATCGCGACGGAAAGGAATGACTGCGGCATATTTCGGGATTATAGCTTCTTGCGAGCGGGGCTGCGCTTTGTTTTGGGATGCGAAGCCGCGAGGGCGTCGGCCGAGGTGACCATGTGGAGGCGCATGAAATTGGTGGATCCGGAAGTCTGACTGGTGCCGGCGACGACTCCGAGCACGTCTCCGGGCTTGAGCAGGCCGCGGCTCAGCAATTCCTGCTCGGCCGTAGTCACCATTTGTTCGGCCGAGAGCGCCTGGGCGCACTTCATGGGATGCGCTCCCCAATAGAGGTTCGTGCGCTGGGCCACGGCGGAGTTGTAAGTGAACGCATAGATGGGAGCCTGCGGCCGATATTTGGAAATCATGCGGGCGGTGTTGCCGGTCTCGGTGAACACCGCAATTGCACCCATGGGGAGATCCTCGGCGGCGTGCGCGATCGATTCGCAGATGGTTTCGGCGACGGAGAGGCCATGGTGGTCGCGGCGGCGGCGGTGGGTGTACTCGGCCATATTGCTTTCGGCTTCGATCACAATGCGCGCCATCATGGCCACGGCTTCGCGCGGGTAGCGGCCGCTGGCAGTTTCGGCGGAAAGCATGACAGAATCGGTGCCGTCGAAAATGGCGTTGGCCACGTCGCTGGCTTCGGCGCGCGTGGGGCGCGGATTTTCGATCATCGACTCGAGCATTTGCGTGGCCGTGATCACCGGCTTGCGCCACTGCGCGGCGCGGTGGATCACATGCTTCTGAATGACAGGGACTTTTTCCGGAGCCATTTCGACGCCCAGATCGCCGCGGGCGACCATGACTCCGTCGGCGGCTTCGAGGATTTCTTCGAGGTGGTCGATGGCCTGCGGCTTCTCGAGCTTGGCAATCACTGGAGTGTTTCTGCCATGGGCGTGCACGATTTGCTTGACCATGTTTACGTCGGCGGCGGTGCGGACAAAAGAAAGAGCAACCGCGTCAACGCCGTGGTGGAGGCCGAACTCGAGATCCTTACGATCTTTGTCGGTCATGGCGGGAATCGACAACGCTGTGCCGGGCAGATTGATGCCCTGGTGTTCGCCCAAAGTTCCGCCGTTCAGGATGTCACAGACAACGTCTTTGCCGCGCACGGTGCGCACGCGCAGTTCGATCAGGCCGTCGCGCAACAGAATGCGCGCGCCGGATGAAACTTCGCGGGCGAGGTCGGGGAAGGTGGTCGAAATACGGGTCGGAGTGCCTGCGATGTCGCGCGGGGTGATGATCACGGTCGAACCGCTTTTGAGCTCGATGGGTTCGTGGCGCTCGAGGCGTCCAGTGCGGATCTTAGGGCCTTGCAGATCCTGGAGAATGCAGACGGTGCGATTCTCCTTCTCGGCGGCGAGGCGCAGGCGCTCGATGTTGTGGGCGTGGTCTTCGTGGGTGCCGTGGGAGAAGTTGAGGCGGGCAACGTCCATGCCGAGGCGAAGCAGGTCGCGCATGGCGGCCTCAGAGTGGCAGGCGGGGCCGATGGTGCAGATGATTTTGGCGCGGCGGGATGCGGGGACCGCGTGAGGCAAATCGGAAATCGCCGCGGTGAGGGAGTTTTGTGTTGCGAGCTGTGGCTTGTTGGACTTCATTTCTTCGTCGTCAACCCTCCGTTGTCAACCCTCCGTCTTGTCATCCCGAGCGCAGCGAGGGATCTTGGTTCTTGCCTGCGCTACGACATTCCAAGTGTGAGAGCAGAAACCAAGATCCCTCGCTTCGCGAGGGATGACAAGCAAGACTCCGCTCGGGATGACAAGTAACATTTCAGAACCGCGAAGCGAACCGCGATGCCGATGCTAGCCTGCTGCCTTGGGACCGCTGACCGCGATCAATTCTTTTCCGAGCATCGCGCGGGGGAACAGCATGGCGTTGAATTCCGCGCCTACCAGCACGACCAGTGAAACCATATACATCCAGACCAGCAGGGCGACGCCGGCGCCGAGCGATCCGTAGAAAATGCTGTAGTCGGCATAATGCCGCAGGTAGGAGCCGAACAATAAGGTGGAGGTAAACCACAGGCCGGTGGCGAGGGTTGCGCCGGGAATCACGCTGTGCCAGGGCTGAGTGCGCGGAACCGCGTTGTGATAAATGAGGGCGATTACGGCGATGCTGGTGAGGGTGGCAATGACCCAACGGATCGAGGCCCACATCAGCAGGATATATACGCTGTATTCACGCGCGGTATAGAACAGGATGTTGGTTTCGATTTCGCTGCCGAGGGCGACCAGCAGGGTGGCGAAGGTCATGGGAATGAGGGCGAAGATGACCAGCGCGAAAGCGATGAAGCGCTCTTTGATCAGACCCCAGATTTTGGGCAGTTCATAACAACGGCGAAAGCCTTCCATCCAGGAGATCATGACGCCGGAGGCGGTCCACAGCGTGAGCAGCGAAGCGCTGACCAGCAAGCCGAAGGGGCGTTGCGCCGCGCCGCGTAGAAAGTTCATGGCGGTATTGCTGCCTGCGGGCAAGATGCGGGAGAGCGCGTAGGAAATCTCACGCAAGAAGGGCGCGCCTTTACGCCAGGTTGCAAGCACGGAACCGACCACCAGCAAAGACGGGAAAAAAGTGAGAATCGAGGAATAGGCGGAAGCTTTGGCGGTGGAAAAAGCGTCGTGCTGGAAGGCACGCCAGAAGGCCAGCCGCAGAAGGCGTAGAAAACGGAGCATCGCTGATCCTAGCTTAGGGCCAGGAAGCGCGGGTTGCAATGAGGGAAGCGGACCAGGTTCCTCGGTCGGCAATCGCTTGGGGTTGGCGTGCATCAGTGGTTAGAAATCAGACGTTATCTTGAGCGACGCGAGGGGCGTGGTCTTTGCCTGCGCCGACCACGTAACTGCTGCGGGCAAACACCAAGATCCCTCGCTTCGCTCGGGATGACAGTCCCAAAACGTCAAGAACGACAATTACGAAATTACAATCATGAATGACAATCACAAAATGTTTCGGGGGCGAATGATTCGCCCCCGAAGGTTGTTTTCGTTTGCTTACTCCGCTGCCAGTTCTTCGGTCTCGCCCTCGTGGCGCATCATTTCGAGAGCGCGCTCGGCTTCTTCGTAAGCTGCCGAGACTTCCGCCTGAACCTTGGCCGCGGCCTCTTCCATCTCAGGCGAGAGGCGCACGTTGCGGTAGTACTCCATGCCGGTTCCGGCAGGGATGAGGCGGCCGACGATGACGTTTTCCTTGAGGCCGCGCAGGTGATCGACCGAGCCCTGAATCGAAGCTTCGGTGAGCACGCGCGTAGTCTCCTGGAACGACGCCGCCGAGATGAACGAATCGGTGGAGAGCGAAGCCTTCGTGATGCCGAGGAGGAGCGGGCGTCCGGTAGCCGGCTTGCCGCCCTCCTTGATCACGCGCTCGTTCTCTTCGCGGAAGCGGAACTTATCCAGTTGCTGCTCCAGCAGGAACGTGGTGTCGCCCACGTCCTCGACCTTCACCCAGCGCATCATCTGGCGGACAATCACTTCGATGTGCTTGTCGCTGATGTTGACGCCCTGCAAGCGGTAGACTTCCTGGATTTCGTTCACCAGGTAAGCCTGCAGCTCTTTTTCGCCGAGGACGGCGAGAATGTCGTGCGGGTTGAGCGGGCCGTCCATCAAGGGTTCGCCCGCCTTGACGCGCTCGCCTTCCTGCACGTTGATGTGAACGCCGCGCGGCACCTGGTATTCCTTCTCGGTGCCGTTGTCGGCCTGCACGTAGAGTTTGCGCTGTCCCTTGGAGACTTCACCGAATTTCACCGTGCCATCGATTTCGCTGATGACCGCGGTTTCGTGCGGCTTGCGGGCTTCGAACAGTTCGACGACGCGCGGCAGACCGCCGGTGATGTCCTTGGTCTTGGTGGTTTCGCGCGGGATCTTGGCCAGCACGTCGCCTGGGAACACGGTGTCGCCATCCTGCACCATCAAGTGAGCGCGGGAGGGCATGAGGTAGCGCTTGCTGCTCTTGCCTTTGACCACGACCGCGGGCTGGCGCTTCTCGTCGGGCGAATCGCCGACCACGTGACGGGACAGTCCGGTGACTTCGTCCACTTCTTCGTGCAGCGTGACGCCTTCCTGCAAGTCTTTGAACTGCGCCGTGCCGCCGATTTCGGTGAGGATGGCGAAGGTGTAAGGATCCCACTCGACCATGACCTTGCCCTGCTCGACCGGATCGCCATCATTGACTTTGAGTTTGGCGCCGTAAATTACCGAGTAGCGCTCGCGCTCGCGGTTCTTTTCGTCGACGACTGCAATCGAGCCCTGGCGGTTCATGACGACCAGATCGCCAGACTTCGACTTGACCGTTTGCAATCCAATAAAGCGCACCATGCCCTTGTTCTTGGCATCGAGTCGCGACTGTTCGGAAACTCGCGACGCCGTACCGCCGATGTGGAAGGTACGCATGGTGAGCTGGGTTCCAGGCTCGCCGATCGACTGAGCGGCGATGACTCCGGTGGCTTCGCCGAGTTCGACGAGGCGTCCAGAGGCCAAGTTACGGCCGTAGCACATGACGCAGACGCCGCGCTTCGATTCGCAGGTGAGCACCGAGCGAATCTTGACGCGCTCGATACCCGCAGCCTGAATCGATCCGGCGAGTTCTTCGGTGATCTCGTTGTTGATGTCGACGATCACATTGCCGTCGTAGTCTTTGATTTTTTCGAGCGATACGCGGCCCACAATGCGGTCGCGCAAAGGCTCGATAATTTCGCCGGCTTCGACGATACCCTGGACGTAAATGCCGTCCACAGTGCCGCAATCGTATTCGCTGATGATCACGTCCTGCGCCACGTCGACGAGACGCCGAGTCAGGTAGCCGGAATCCGCGGTCTTCAAAGCGGTATCGGCCAATCCCTTGCGGGCGCCGTGCGTCGAGACGAAGTATTCGAGCACCGTCAGACCTTCACGGAAGTTTGCCGTGATGGGGGACTCGATAATTTCGCCGGAGGGCTTGGCCATCAGTCCGCGCATGCCGGAGAGCTGGCGAATCTGCTGTTTCGATCCGCGAGCGCCGGAATCGGCCATGACGTAAATCGGGTTGATGAAGCCTTCCTTGTCGGCGCGCTGCATTTGGCCGAACATCTCGTCGGCAACTTTTTCCGTGATGCCGGACCAGATTTCGATGACCTTGTTGTAGCGCTCGCCGTTGGTGATGGCTCCGTCGAGATACTGCTGTTGTACGGCGACGACCTGCCGCTCGGCGTCCTTGACCAGCGTCTTCTTGCTGTCAGGGATGACCATGTCGTCGATGCCGATGGAGAGGCCGGCGCGGGTTGCGTACTTGAAGCCGAACTCCTTTACTTCGTCGAGCATCTTGACCGTGGTCTCGAGGCCGAAGCGCAGGTAACCATAGTTCACCAGCGCGCCGATGCCTTTTTTCTTGAGCAAGCCGTTGATGTAGGGCATGCCCTCGGGCAGGTGATCGTTCAGAATGGCGCGTCCCACCGTGGTGTTGATGAAAGAGCGATCCACTTGAACCGGCTCGGTGTGAATGATGTCCTGATCGTCGTAGGCGGTGGTCAGGTCGATGAGTTCGCCGCTGTAGCGCAAGCGGATGGGCGTGAGCGTTTCCACTTGGCCCATTTCGAGCGCCATCAATACCTCTTCGATGTTGGCGAAGACGCGGCCTTCACCCTTCGCGCCCGGCTTGCCTTTGGTCAGGTAGTAAAGACCGAGCACCATGTCCTGGGTAGGAACGGTGATGGGCTGGCCGGAGGCGGGCGAAAGAATGTTGTGCGAGGCCAGCATCAAGACGCTCGCTTCGACCTGCGCTTCGGGCGACAGCGGAATGTGAACCGCCATCTGATCGCCGTCGAAATCGGCGTTGAACGCGGTGCAGACCAGCGGGTGAATCTTGATGGCCTTGCCTTCGACAAGAACCGGCTCAAACGCCTGAATGCCGAGGCGATGCAGCGTAGGAGCGCGGTTCAGCAGCACGGGGTGATCTTTGATGACTTCTTCGAGGATGTCCCAAACGATGGGCTCCTGCTGCTCCACCATTTCTTTGGCTTGCTTGATGGTGGTGACGTTGCCGGTCTGTTCGAGCCGGTGATAGATGAAAGGCTTGAACAGTTCGAGCGCCATCTTCTTGGGCAGTCCGCACTGGTGCAGCTTCAGTTCGGGACCGACCACGATAACGGAGCGTCCGGAATAATCGACGCGCTTGCCGAGCAGGTTTTGGCGGAAGCGTCCCTGCTTGCCTTTGAGCGTGTCGGAAAGAGATTTCAGAGGACGGTTATTGGCGCCGCGCAGCACGCGGCCACGTCGGCCGTTGTCGAACAGCGCGTCGACGGCTTCCTGCAGCATGCGCTTTTCGTTGCGCACGATCACTTCGGGAGCGTGCAGGTCCATCAGCTTCTTCAACCGGTTGTTGCGGTTGATGACGCGGCGGTAAAGATCGTTCAAATCGGAGGTCGCGAAGCGGCCGCCATCGAGTGGAACCAGCGGGCGAAGCTCCGGCGGAATGACCGGGATGACATCGAGAATCATCCAGCTGGGCTTGTTGCCGCTGCGGCGGAAGGCTTCGACCACCTTCAGGCGCTTGGTGTACTTGAGCCGCTTCTGCAGCGAGCTCTCATTCTTCATCTTCTCGCGCAGTTCGACGGCGAGGCCGTCGGTGTCGATGCGCTTGAGCAGTTCCTTGATCGCCTCGGCGCCCATCATGGCTTTGAAGCCTGCGGGACGATATTGCTGGTCGAGCTCGCGGAACTTGGCTTCGTCTTTAATAACTTCGCGCTCTTTGACAGGAGCGTCGCCGGGCTCGACGACTACGTAAGCCTCGAAGTAGAGAACGGATTCGAGATCACGCAGGGAAATATCGAGCAGGTGGCCGATGCGGCTGGGCAGGCCCTTGAAGAACCAGACGTGCGAGCAGGGCGAAGCCAGCTCGATGTGTCCGAGGCGCTCGCGGCGGACTTTCGACAGCGTGACTTCGACGCCGCACTTGTCGCAGATGACTCCGCGGTGCTTCATGCGCTTGTACTTGCCGCAGAGGCACTCCCAGTCGGTTACGGGACCGAAGATGCGGGCGCAGAACAGGCCGTCGCGCTCGGGCTTAAAGGTGCGGTAGTTGATGGTCTCAGGCTTAGTGACTTCGCCATGAGACCAGCTCCGGATTTTTTCCGGGGACGCGAGGCTGATGCGGATGGCATCGAAGTCAGCAATCGTGTTTTGCATTTCGAACGGGCTCGAACGAAACAAGGGATTCCTCCGCTTCCTGCTCTCGGAAAGCAGTACCCAGTACCCAGTTGCCAGTACCCAGTACTGAAAGTTCTATGTTCCGCGAATATCCGAGAGCACTTAATTCCGCGAAACGTTTCTTATCAAAAACTTGGTGCCGCCCCAGTCCCTTCACCCCAGCAAGCAGTGGACCGCTTCACACTGGGTACTGGGTACTGCTCCTCAGTCCGCTGCCGCGCTGGCCGTGGGTTTCTTTTCCCCGGTCTTGATCAGCTCTACGTCGAGGCAGAGCGATTGCAATTCGCGGATCAGCACGTTGAACGACTCGGGCACGCCCGGCTCCATGGCGGCTTCGCCTTTGACGATGGCCTCGTAAATCTTGGTGCGGCCGTAAACGTCGTCGGACTTCGCCGTCAGCAGCTCCTGCAGAATGAACGCTGCGCCGTAGGCTTCGAGCGCCCAGACTTCCATTTCTCCGAAGCGCTGTCCGCCGAACTGCGCCTTGCCGCCCAGCGGCTGCTGGGTGATGAGCGAGTACGGCCCGATGGAACGCGCGTGAATCTTGTCGTCCACCAAGTGGGACAGCTTAAGCATGTAGATGTATCCAACGGTGACTGGCTGTTCGAACTGATCGCCGGTCATGCCGTCGTGCAAAGTGGTCTTGCCCGAAGTCGGCAGGCCTGCATGCTCGAGCAGCGCCTTGATCTCGCCTTCCTTGGCGCCGTCGAACACGGGCGAACCCATGAAAACGCCGCGAGCCAGTGTGGGAGCCAACGCATCCAGCTCTTCGTCGCTGGTTTCGGCGATGATGTCGGCAAGTTGCGAGTCCTTGAACAGGGCTTTCAACTCACGGCGCACCGATTCCGTGCGGGAATTTTCCTTGAGCAGCCTGCCGATCTTCTCGCCGAGCACAAAGCCGGCCCAACCCAGGTGGGTTTCGAGAATCTGGCCCACATTCATACGGCTGGGTACGCCGAGGGGATTGAGAACGATCTCGACCGGCGTTCCGTCTTCGAGGTACGGCATATCCTCTTCCGGCAGAATGCGCGCGATGACGCCCTTGTTGCCGTGACGACCTGCCATCTTGTCACCGACACTCAGCTTGCGCTTCATGGCGATGTAGACCTTGACCAGCTTGATCACGCCCGGGGGCAGTTCGTCGCCCTTGGTGAGTTTTTCTTTCTTCTCGTTGACGATCTTCTTGAGCACGTCGATCTGGCGCGAGGTCATTTCCTCGATCTCGTCGATCTGCTCGTTTACTCGCGGATCCTTGTCGGCATATTTAATGCGCTTCAGGTTGCGGGTGGAGATGCGCTCGATTTCCTCGCGAGTCAGCACCACTCCCTTGGTCAGCAGGCGCTTGTTGGTGCGCTCGTCGTGCAGGTCGGCCTGCACTTCCTTGCCGCCGAGAATGTTTTCCAGACGCTTGAGGCGCTCGTCGGTAAGAATGCGGATTTCGTCGGAGAGGTTTTTCTCCAACTTGCCGATCTGCGTGGCTTCGATCGACTTGGCGCGCTCGTCCTTTTCCTGCCCCTTACGGGAGAAAATCTTCACATCGACGATGACGCCCTCGATGCCCGGCGGACAGTAGAGGGACGCGTCGCGCACGTCGCCGGCTTTTTCGCCGAAGATGGCACGCAACAGTTTTTCTTCCGGCGTGAGCTGGGTCTCGCCCTTGGGCGTAACCTTGCCGACCAGAATGTCGCCCTGCTTGATCGAGGCGCCGATGCGGATCACGCCCGCTTCGTCCAGATTGCGCAGCATGGATTCGCTGACGTTGGGAATATCGCGCGTGACTTCTTCCGGACCGAGCTTGGTGTCGCGCGCTTCGATCTCGTACTCCTCGATGTGCAGCGAAGTGTAGTAATCGTCCTTCACCATTTTTTCGGAGACGAGAATCGCGTCCTCAAAGTTGTAACCGCGCCAGGGCATGAAGGCCACCAGCACGTTGCGTCCGAGCGCCAGTTCGCCGTGATCGGTGCAAGGACCGTCGGCGATCACTTCACCCTTTACTACGCGCTGACCCTTCTTGACCACCGGCTTCTGGTTGATGCAGGTGTTCTGGTTGGAGCGCTTGAACTTGGTGAGCTGGTAAATGTCGCTGCCCACCTCACGCGATAACTGCGTGGGATGGTGCTCGCCTTCGACGCGCACGATGATGCGGTCGGAGTCGACAGAATCGACGATGCCGTTGCGTCGAGCCAAAACCACCGCGCCGGAATCGCGGGCGGTGACGCCTTCCATTCCGGTGCCTACGATCGGCGCTTGCGCGCGGAGCAGCGGCACGGACTGGCGTTGCATGTTCGCGCCCATCAGCGCGCGGTTGGCGTCGTCGTGCTCGAGGAACGGAACCAGCGACGCGGCGACGGAAACCAATTGCTTGGGGCTGACGTCAACATAATCGACTTCGTCGCGGCTCACCAGCACAAAGTTGCCGGCCTTGCGGGCGTTGACCAGATCGGCCACGATACGGCCTTTGTCGTCAAGCTCCACGTTGGCCTGCGCGATGGTGTGCCGGTCTTCTTCCCACGCGGAAAGATAGAAGGAGAACGGATCGACCTGCACCGGCTTCTTGCGCTTCTCTTTCAGCTCGGCGTTGAGTTTCTCGATCTCGTGTTTCTCCATGTGATCGCCGACTTTGTATTCGCCATCGCCGGTGTTGACGACGGTGACATAGTCGATCACGCGTCCGCCCTTGATCTTGCGATAGGGCGACTCGATGAAGCCGTAGTCGTTGATGCGGGCGTAGCAGCTCAGCGACGAAATCAGTCCGATGTTCGGGCCTTCCGGCGTTTCAATCGGGCAAATGCGGCCGTAGTGCGTGGGGTGAACGTCGCGGACTTCGAATCCCGCTCGTTCACGAGAGAGACCACCCGGCCCAAGGGCCGAGAGACGCCGCTTGTGCGTAATCTCGGAGAGCGGGTTGGTCTGATCCATGAACTGCGACAGCTGCGACGATCCGAAAAATTCGCGGATCGCAGCCATCACTGGCTTGGCGTTGACCAGGTCGTGAGGCATGGCCGTCGACATTTCCTGGTAGACGGACATTTTTTCTTTGATGGCGCGTTCCATGCGGACCAAGCCGATGCGGAACTGGTTCTCCATCAACTCGCCGACCGCGCGCACGCGGCGGTTGCCGAGATGGTCGATGTCGTCGACCGCGCCGATGTTCTTGCGCAGCTTCAGCAGGTAGCCAATGGTGGCGTAGAAATCGTCGGGATCGAGGGTGCGCTTGTCGAGGCTGGTCGCGTCCTGGTTCTCGAACAGCTTGATGTTGAACTTCAGGCGACCGACTTTGGAAAAGTCGTACTTGCGCGGATCGAAGAACATCCCGTGGAACAGCGCCGTCGCGGTATCGAGCGTCGGCGGATCGCCGGGACGCAACTTGCGGTAGATTTCGATCAGTGCTTCCTGCGGAGTCTTCACCGAATCGCGCTTCAGGGTCTGGCTGATGACCGTACCCACGTCGTCGCGCTCGGGGAAGAACAGGTTCATCTCGACCACGCCGGATTCGAGAATCTTCGAAACTTTATCGGCAGTGATTTCGGTGTTGGCCTCGAGCAGCACTTCGCCAGTGGTGGTGTCGACCACGTCAGCGGCGGCCCATGCGCCTTCGAGATCGGTGACATCGACTTCGATCTCGGAGATTTTCGCCTTCTGAATTTCTTTCAGGGTGGCAGCATTCAGCTTGCGGCCGGAGTGCGCAATCTCGTCCCCGGACTTGTTCTTGATGCTGTGCGCCAGCTTCATGCCCAGCAGGTTGGTGGGCTTTTCGCTGGCCGGGTCGAGTGTCCAGAACAGCTTGTTGTCCCTGACCGCGATGCGGTCGACGGTATAGAAAGCGCGCAGAATGTCTTCGCCGGAACGGAGGCCGAGGGCGCGCAGGAAAATCGTTCCCAGAAATTTGCGCTTGCGATCGATGCGGACGTAGAGCACGTTCTTCTGGTCGTATTCGAATTCCACCCACGATCCGCGGTAGGGAATAATTTTGCCGAGGAAATAGGTGCGGTTGTTGGCGGTCTCGAAGAACACGCCGGGCGAGCGGTGCAACTGGCTGACGATGACGCGCTCGGTGCCGTTGATGATGAACGTCCCGTTCTGCGTCATCAGCGGAACGTCGCCAAAAAATACTTCCTGCTCCTTAATGTCGCGGATGGAGCGGTTGCCGGTCTCGGCGTCCTTGTCGAAAATTGTGAGGCGCATGGTGACCTTGAGGGGCGCGGAGTAAGTCATGCCGCGCTCTTCGCACTCGGCCACGTCATATTTCAGTTGCAGTCCGACCGGGTCGCCGCACTTGTTGCAGAAGTCCGGCGTATTGGAGTTGTAGGTGCCGCACTTGGCGCACAACACCTCGCCGGGATGGAACGGGTCGGTGATGACGGTGTTGCCGCAATTCTTACAAGTGGTACGGAGGTGGTGCAGGCCCTTGAGGTGGCCGCACTTGCACTCCCAGTTACCAATGGCGTAATCCACAAACTCAAGTTGTGATACGTTGCGGAAGTCGGTGATCGGAAAGACGGACTGGAAGACCGCCTGCAATCCGCCGTCTTCGCGCTCGCTGGGCAGCTTGTCCATCTGGAGAAAGCGGTCGTAGGAGCGCTTCTGAACCTCGATCAGGTTCGGGATCTGGATGGTGGCCGGAATTTTGGAAAAATCAAAGCGTTTACGGAAGGCATTATTCTTCATCGTCAAGAACTCCCAATGTCAGGCGCAGCCGTGCGCTGCGATTACCCGCGGAATGTGGGGCGCTGATCGCGCCGCGCTGCTTAGCTGTTCAAACCTGGTTGAACCTAGTGAACCCAGAAAAACACAACGATGCGCCCACGGGGACAGTGGTTCCCGCAGACGCCGTGCAAGGCGTTTCGCCAATCTGAATTTGTAACGTTTCGCGCCAGTTCTGTTCGGCCGTTTCCGTTCCGCCTGCCCACGGAACAGTGCCCAAGCTTCCCTGCGGGTCTCGCCCGCCTTGAGTGAGGCCAGGGGAAGCGGTGTTATATAGATGCTAACACCACCGCCCCGGCTTCACAACTAGAACGTGAAGATTTCCTGAGACTTGCGTAGCGCCGGCCTCTGGCCGGCTGTCGCGAGAGAGTCTCGCCCTCGCAGGTGGCGGCGAGACGCCGCCACGACAGCCGCCGGGACGGGCGGCGCTACTAGCTATTTCACTTCTACTACTGCGCCAGCCTCAGTAAACTTCTTCTTGATGGTCTCGGCTTCGTCCTTGGAAACGCCTTCCTTGATGGCTTTGGGCGCTCCATCGACCAGTTCCTTGGCTTCTTTCAAGCCCAGGCTGGTGACTTCGCGGACGGCTTTGATCACGTTGATCTTGTTAGCGCCGACTTCCTTGAGCATGACGGTGAATTCCGTCTTCTCCTCAGCCGGAGCCGCTGCCGCCGCACCGCCGCCGCCGGCCATCATGACCGGAGCCGCCGCTGCCGCCGAGACGCCCAGCCGCGCTTCCAATTGCTTGACCAGCGCCGCCGCATCCAGCAGCGACAGGGCTACGATTGAATCTTCCAACTGTTGCAGGTCTGCCATTTTCTTTTCTCCACTCTTCAAGTTATGAATTTGCTTGCTTTCGTTATCCTTGGCCGGGTTTCCAGTGCGGCAAGTTCATTTCCTGCGCCAGACAACGCCTGGATTCTGAACCGCGCAACCCCTGACTTCGGACAACCAAACTTTTTGTAGCGCGGGCGCCTTCGCCCGCACAGCTCTTGCGGCACTGCATGCAAGCGGGCAAGAGTGCCCGCTCCACACAAGCCTAGGCTCCTGCGGGAGCCTCGCTGCCGCCAGCGAACTTGCCCTTCTCCACGCCCTGGCCGAGGACGACTGCGACGTCGCGGCCCACGGCGTTCATCACCGTCACCAAACGCTGAGCCGGAGAATTGATCAGGAACAGCAGCTTGGCATGAATCTCTTCCTTCGACGGCATGCTGGCCAGCGCTTCGATCTCCTTGATCGAAATTACGCGGCCTTCGACTACGCCTACCTTGAAGGTGAACTCCGGCGTGTCTTTGGCGTATTTGGTCAGCGCTTTGGCCATGGCCACGGGATCGCCGGTGGTGTAGGCGATCGAGGTGACTCCGGCGAGATTCTTCAGGCCGCCCTCAATCTTGGTGCCCTTGGCGGCAAGCTCAGCCAGAGTGTTTTTCACGACCTGATATTTCGCGCCCGCGCCACGGAGAGCCTTGCGCAGCTCATAGTCCTTGGCGACGGTCAGCTTGCTATAGGTGGCAACGACCGCGTTGGAAACATTCTGCAGATCGGCGCTCAGCTTCTCGACCTGTTCCTTCTTTTTCGCTTTGGTAACTGGCATCGCTTTGTTCCTCTTATGATCTCTAATCCAAGCTTGTCATCCTGAGGCGACAGGTTCATCGTCGTCGAAGGATCTCGTTTACCTTAACCGCCGGCGCAGCTAGGCCTTCGACGCCGTCTCGATCGGAGCCGTATCCAGCAAAATTCCAGGTCCCATGCTCGAGCTCAGCGTGCAGCCTTTGATGTATTTGCCCTTGGCTACGGACGGTTTGGCCTTGATCACGCTGGTGATCAGAACGGTCGCGTTTTCAATTAGCTTGTCGGGCGTGAACGAAATTTTGCCCACCGGCACGTGCACCAGCGCCGTCTTATCGGTGCGGAACTCGACCTTGCCTGCCTTTACTTCCTGCACCGCCTTGCCCACGTCCATAGTGACCGTGCCCGTCTTGGGGTTCGGCATCAGGCCTTTGGGGCCGAGGATTTTACCGAGCCTTCCGACGGACTTCATCACGTCGGGAGTGGCGATGAGAGCGTCGAAGTCGGTCCAATTTTCCTTGGTGATCTTCTCGACCATCTCTTCGCCGCCGGCGAAATCGGCGCCTGCCGCTTCGGCTTCCTTGATCTTGTCTCCGGTGGCGATGACCAGAACTTTTTTCGACTTGCCCAGGCCGTGCGGCAGAACCACCGTGCCGCGGACCATCTGATCGGCGTGTTTGGGATCGACCCCGAGCCGCAGAGTGATCTCAACGGTCTCATCAAATTTAGCGAACTTGACTTTCTGCAGGAGCGGAACCGCATCCTGCAGGGTGTACGGGCGCTTCTCGACTGCAGCGTGCGCCTTGGTTATATTCTTTCCTTCTTTTTTCATTTTGCTTTCCTCGTCTCCCACCGCCGAACGATGCTTCGATCAGCCGTGGTGCATTTGACATTGGGTCATTGTGCGCTTGAGTGATCGGGCGATTTTTCAATCGCGCCATGACTCAATCGCCCGCTCACCCGATAACTTCGATTCCCATCGACCGCGCCGTGCCGCTGACGCTCTTGATGGCGGTCTCGATCGAGGCCGCGTTCAGATCGGGCATCTTCTGTTTTGCGATCTCCTCGACTTGCTTCAGCGTGACCTTGCCGACCTTGTCTTTGTTGGGCGTACCCGATCCCTTGGCGATGCCGGCGGCGCGCTTCAGAAGAATCGAAGCCGGAGGCGTCTTGGTGATGAAGGTGAACGAACGGTCGCTGTACACCGACACCACGACCGGGATGATCAACCCCTCCATCTCTTTCTGGTTGGTGCGCGCGTTGAACTGTTTGCAGAACTCCATGATGTTGATCTGGGCCTGGCCGAGAGCGGGACCTACCGGCGGCGCCGGAGTCGCCTTGCCTGCGGCGATCTGCAACTTAACGAAACCTGTAACTTTTTTTGCCATGACTTCGTGAGCTCCTAGCTTCTAGCTCCTAGCTTCTAGCTAGGCGATTTGCTTTGGGGTTCCAATTACTAAATTACAAATTACCCAATTCCTACGCCACTTTCTCCACCTGGTTGAACTCGAGTTCGACCGGGGTCGAGCGGCCAAAAATCGTTACCATCACCTTCAGCGTTTCGCGATCTTCGTTCACCTCGTCGACGATGCCCTGGAAGGTGGCGAAGGGCCCTTCGGAAATGCGGACGGTTTCGTTCTTTTCGAACTTCACCTTCAGCTTGGGCTTCTCGCGGCTGTCGGCGACCTTATAAACGATATGCTGCACTTCTTCGTCGGAAAGCGGCGTGGGCTGCTGGCCGGTGCCGACGAATCCGGTCACGCGCGGCGTGGACTTCACCACGTGCCACACATGATCGTCCATGTCCATTTCCACCAGCACGTAGCCGGGATAGAACATGCGTTCGGAGGTGTACTTCTTGCCGCCGCGCACCTCGGTGACCGACTCGGTGGGGATCAGCACTTTGCCGATCTTGTCTTGTAAACCAAAAGCTGCGACCCGCGACTCCAGCGACTCTTTCACCTTGCGCTCGAATCCCGAATAGGAGTGGATGATGTACCACTTCATGTTCGGATTGCGAGGCGCTTCGCTGGTCGCGGCAACGCCTTCGGCGCCGGATGCCTGCTCCGCGCCAGCCGCTGCTGCTTGGTTTTTTTCTTCGTCCTGCATGATCAAGTTAACTCCGCACTACGCATTTCTGACTTAGCGGCTTCCGAAAGCGCTGAACAAGTACGAGACTCCGCGCTGAAGCACGTTATCGACAACGAAAAAGAAAACTCCAAAAATGAAAACCGTCACCACAACCACCGCGGTAGTGGCCTGCACTTCCTTCCACGAGGGCGCAGTGACCTTGCGCATTTCGGTGCGAACGTCGCTGTAAAACGACTTAATCTGCTCGGGCCAAGCCTTGATCCGCTCCCCTAAATTCCCGCCCGTGGTTGCGATTGAGTTTGTCATTTTTTTCGTCTCTACACTCATACTGCTTGTAACCTTTCCGGTCGTCCTTCCAAAATCTGGCAGGGGCGGAGGGATTCGAACCCCCAAGTTCGGTTTTGGAGACCGACAGTTTAACCGTTGAGCTTACGCCCCTGTGAACCAGTACTCAGTTGCCAGTACCCAGTCGTGCCGTTCTGGCTACTAGGTACCGCGTACTAGCTACTTCACTTCTTTATGCGGCGTGTGCTTGCGGCAACGGCTGCAGAACTTTTTGAACTCCAGCCGTTCCGTCGTCGTCTTCCGGTTCTTGGTGGTCGAATAATTCCGCTCTTTGCAATCACCGCATTGTAATGTCACAATTTCTCGGGGCATCGCTCACTCCTGATCAAGTCAGAAGTAAGAAGTCAGAGTGCAGAAGTTAAAATTTGCCGCTCCGGCTTTTTCTTACTTCTGCATTCATCCTTCTGACTTCTGCATTTACTGCACAATCTCCGCAATCGTTCCTGCGCCCACCGTGTGCCCGCCTTCGCGAATCGCGAAGCGCAAGCCCTTTTCCATCGCCACCGGAGTGATCAGCTCAATCACCAGGCTCACATTGTCGCCAGGCATCACCATCTCCGTACCCGCCGGCAACTCGGCTACGCCCGTCACATCCGTCGTGCGCAGATAAAACTGAGGACGGTATCCCTTGAAGAACGGCGTATGACGTCCACCTTCTTCTTTGGTCAGGATGTAGACTTCCGCCTTAAACTTGGTATGCGGAGTGATCGATCCCGGCTTCGCCAGCACCATGCCGCGCTCCACATCGTCTTTGCCAATGCCACGCAGCAGCAGTCCGGCATTGTCACCCGCCAACCCTTCGTCGAGCTGCTTCTTGAACATTTCCACGCCGGTTACAACCGTCTTGCGCGTGTCGCGGAAGCCCACGATTTCCACTTCCTCGCCGACTTTCACTTTGCCGCGCTCGATACGTCCGGTCACAACCGTGCCGCGCCCCTGAATCGAGAAGATATCTTCAATCGGCATCAGGAACGGCTTGTCCAGTTCGCGCGCCGGTTGTGGCACAGCCTTATCGACCGCCGCCATCAACTCGTCGATCTGCGCTTCCGCCTTGGGGTCGCCATTCAGCGCGTTCAGCGCCGATACCCGCACCACCGGCACATCGTCGCCGGGGAACTTGTAGCTCTTCAGCAGTTCGCGCACTTCCAATTCGACCAACTCGAGCAACTCCGGATCGTCAACCGCATCAACTTTGTTCAGCGCGACGACAAGATACGGAACGCCCACCTGGCGTGCCAACAGCACGTGTTCGCGCGTTTGCGGCATGGGGCCGTCGGTCGCGGCGACAACCAGAATGCCGCCATCCATCTGCGCCGCGCCCGTGATCATGTTCTTGATGTAGTCGGCGTGGCCCGGACAATCCACGTGCGCGTAGTGCCGGTTCGCCGTCTCATACTCAACGTGCGCCGTCGCAATCGTGATTCCGCGCGCCTTTTCTTCCGGAGCGTTGTCGATCGAGTCAAACGACCGGAACGTGTTCTTCGGATTGTGCTTCGACAAAACCTTGGTGATGGCCGCCGTCAACGTGGTCTTGCCGTGATCGATGTGGCCAATCGTCCCTACGTTGCAGTGCGGCTTTGTACGGTCAAATTTTTCTTTCGCCATAAATCAGCCTCTAGCTCCTAGCTCTTAGCTTAAAACCCGTAGCGCCGGCATCTTGCCGGCTGTCGCGCGTGCGTCTCGCCCGCGCACTTTCATTCGACACCAACCGCTGTGCCGAACCAATCTTCCGTCGCCGCGGGCTGTCGCCCGCTATTCGGCCGGCGAGACGCCGGCGCTACCCTAGTAATACTGATACAGCTTCTTGAACTTGTGCCGCAGCGCGACGTCGACTGTTTCCAGTTTCGACAGGTAAAACTCGCGCATCTGCGCCTGATCGGAAAGCGGCAGCGCCTGGTACAACTGCCACGCACTCAAATCCGAGTTCGCCACCGATCCACCTGCGACCTCTTCCAACGCCCGGGCTGCCAATACCGCATCAAAATCGCGGACGCGAATTCCCTTGCGGTCCAACTGCTTCAGGAAGCGCTCTGCCGTCGCAGGCAAAAACGCCTGCTCCACTGCGACTTGCAGATTCGTAAATTCCTGCTGCTTCGCGATCTTGATTGCAGCCTGTTCGAAGCCCACGTTCGTCACACCTGAACCAAATTTCTGGAGCGGGAGACGGGAATCGAACCCGCGACCAACAGCTTGGAAGGCTGTGACTCTACCACTGAGTTACTCCCGCCCGTACCCAGCTGTCAGCTGTCAGCTGTCAGCCTTCAGCAAACCCTCAGCGGCAAAAGCCGCTCGTTTCTACAACGCTCACAGCACGACTGAAGTGGCGCCCTTCCACGAATCGAGTCGCTATCTTGCTCTCAACTCGGGACCCGCTACTCGCAACTCAAAATGGAGCCGATGATCAGGATTGAACTGATGACCTCTCCCTTACCAAGGGAGTGCTCTACCAACTGAGCTACATCGGCCCTAAAAGCAGCTGTCAGCCATCAGCTGTCAGCTCAAAATACTCTCTACTCCGAATCGCTTTCATCGTCCGGGTGCAGCAAGTCTTTGCGCCGCACCCAGCTTTTGAACGCGAACAGCGCCAGAATCAGCAGCGTTCCTATCCGCAACCGCTGATCGCTCAGGGTGGCCAGCGCCAGCGCGCCCAACATCAGGTACGCAACCATCGCCATGGCCAAGCGGCTCATAATTCCTGACACGCCCTAAGCTGGCACAACATAACTGGTGCACAGGGAAGGATTCGAACCTTCGTACCTCGCTAGGAGGGACAGATTTACAGTCTGTTGGCTTTAACCACTCACCCACCTGTGCACACCTGCCGGGTGATGCAGCCATCGCGCTTCATCCCGCAGGCAATCTCATCCGGGCACGCAAACCATCTGGCGAACCCGCAGGCCGTGGCAACACACTACAATCTTTGCCCGCGCAATACAGAATCTGCGAATCAGCCCAGCCAACCAGGGAAACCAAGACTCGCGCCTACGAACCATCACGCGAAGATCACTACACGCCGGAAAAGTTCCGAATGGAGTGCGTTGGAAAAACCTGTTGCGCCGCCTACGAAGTCCTGCTGCCTGCCGGATCACTCGTTTCCTGGAGCTGGCGAAGGGATTCGAACCCCCGACCCTCGGTTTACAAAACCGATGCTCTACCGACTGAGCTACGCCAGCATTCGGGTACCAGCACCCATTCGGGCACAAGTAGACCCTTGATCCCTTCCAGATGTCCGGGACAATTAGTTAAGTTATCACAACCGCAATCTTAGGCGCAACCGGAGGTTGAAACGAGGAAGAGCCCTAGATCCGTTGCCGCCGCTGGCCAAAGCTCTTAACCGCGGAGGACGCAGAGAAATTCCGCGGAGGACGCAAAGTCAAGGTCATATCAGTCGATCCTCTTCGGATCTGAATCCAGTCAGAAAAAGGCCGTTTCAAACTCACGAGAGCTGCTGGTTTCCGCGCAGTGTTATCATTTCAGCCCTGACCGCATTCCATGCGAATTAGGCGCACTTTCCCCATCGTTCTGGTGGTCGTGATCATCGCCGCGGCGGTGACCCTCACCGTGCAACTGCGAAAACACGCGCCGCCCGAACCTGCGCGTTTGCTGCCCGGAGGCGACGCATTTTTTTATATCAACCTGGGATGGGCGCGCCGTGCCAGCGCGGAGAAAGAACTGCCGCCAGTAAGCCACGATCCGGAATACGAGAATTTCATCCGGGAAACAGGTTTTCAGTTCGAGCGCGATCTGGATGAAGCTGCTTTCACGGTCCACTACCCGGAGCGGGATCTCAGCGGAAGGCCGGTGAAGGTCGCTCCCGAGCCGCGCTTCTCGGAAGTCTTCGTGGGAAAATTCGACGGCGTCAAGCTGGCCGCCTACCTGAAGGAACACGCGAAAGCGGTTGAGAATTACGGGTCGGTTGATATTTTCAGCATCGCGATCGAAAATCGGACGCTGCGCGTCGCGATTTTGGGCGCGGATTCCGTGGCCGCTTCCAACGTGGACGATCCGGTGGTGATCCGCGGCATGGTGGACCGGTCACGGAGACTGGCGTCTCCCTTCGGAGGGCCCGCGCTTCTACGCCGCTATTACAAGCGAGTGCAGTTTTCCAGCCCGGTCTGGATCGTGGCGCACATCGATCCGACATCTGCCGAATTCGGCGGATGGAGTGATTTTCTACCGCATCCCGCCGACCTTGTGATTTCGGCCAGCTACAATCCCCTGCATTTGTCGCTGCATCCCGGAGCGATTCATCTGCGCGCCGAGGCCCTGACCGCCAACGCGGACGATGCCCGATCCATCACCGAAAAAGCGATCACCTTTCTTTCCATATTTCACAGCGCGGAGAACTCGGTGGGAGGCCGCGGCAGCGACACCGATGTGAAGGCGATGTTCGACAGCCTGCAGATCCGGCAGGAAAACGAGCGCGCCATCTTGAGCGCGACCGTGCCGCCGGGTTTCTTGAAGAAATTGCTGTCGGAACCGCCCGGAGCGCCCGCTTTCAGTCCTCCTGCAACGGCACCGACGACGAAGCATTAGGCGGCAGCGCTGAAACTATCCGGAGCTTGGCGCGTCTTATTCTCTGGGATCAAATGAGTTGTGCAGTAGTGGTGCGGGTACAATAAGGAACAATGTCGAGCTTCCCACATCCGATCACGGCATTTTTCGCCGGACTGATTTCTTTTCTGTCGCCCTGCGTGCTGCCGCTGGTACCGGGCTATGTTTCGCTGATTTCGGGAGCGGGCATCGACGAGTTGAAGTCGTCGCAAGGCCGCCTGATGCGGCGCGTGATGACAAATTCGGTGGGATTTATTTTTGGCTTCAGCGTGGTGTTCATTACGCTGGGCGCCATCTCCACTGAAATCGGTCAACTCGCGGCGCAGTACAAACACGTGCTGGCGATCGGGGCGGGAGCAGTCATTATTCTCTTCGGGCTGCATTTGACCGGCATTCTTAAGATCAAAGCGCTCTATGCCGATACGCGGATGCATGAACTGAAGGGCGGGGGCGGAAGCACCGTGTTCGGCGCATTCGTGATTGGTTTTGCTTTTGCCTTCGGATGGACTCCGTGCATCGGGCCGATCCTGGCTGGCATCTTAACTCTCGCAGCCGCCGAGGACACGCTTCTAAAAGGGATGCTGCTGCTGGCGATTTATTCGCTGGGGCTGGCGGTACCGTTTTTGTTGACCGCGCTCGGGGTTGAGCGTTTTCTCAAGTTCTACAGCCGCTTCCGTTCGCACATGCATGCGCTGGAAATTGCTTCCGGAGTTCTGCTGATCGCCCTGGGAGTGTTGCTGATGATTGGCCGCTTTACTTTGATCTCGAACTGGCTTTCGTTCCTGAACCGGTTCGCCCTGTAACTTCGAATGGAGATTTGCTGTGAAACGTAGTCCTTTTGCACTCGTAGTCGTCGCAGTCGTGGTCGCGCTCATGCTGTATTTCGGCCTGCATCAAGTGCGGCGCCAGGGCGCGTCCACGGCGCGCCTCACACAGTCGTCGCTGGCGCCGGATTTCTCTCTGCCGGCTCTCGATGGCAAAACCATGCGCCTCTCCGACCTGCGCGGTAAGGCCGTTCTGCTTAACTTCTGGGCAACCTGGTGTGGTCCCTGCAAGATCGAGATGCCCTGGTTCGTCAACTTGCAGAAACAATACGGCGCGCAGGGCTTGCAGATTGTCGGCGTCGCCATGGACGATGCCAGCAAAGAAGACATCAGCAAGTTCGCCAAAGACATGGGTGTGAACTACCCGATCTTGATCGGGAAAGAATCGGTGGGAGATCAGTATGGAGGCATCCCAGCTTTGCCGGAAACATTCCTGATTGGCCGCGACGGCAAGGTTGTGGACAGGATCATTGGCCTCCGCGGCAAAGCCGAAATCGAGGACGCCATCAAGAAGGCGCTGGACACCAAGGCTGCCACGAGCCAGGCTTCGACGGTGAAGTCACAAGCGAGTGCACAATAATGACGGCCAACCGGCGAGAGTTTCGAAGCACCGCGATTGGCCGCGCCAGGTTGCGCGGGTGGTCGGCACTGGTTTCTCTGACAGTTTTCACGGTGGCAATCGCTTCCGCGCAGACTCCGGGCAAGGCTCCCACTGTCACCACGGCCCCGGTGCCGCTAACCACCGCCGAGCGCGCCTCGCAGACCATGGTGAATCTCATTTTTCGCATACCCGCGGGCTACCACATTAACTCGAATACGCCCAAGTCCGAATTTCTGATTCCGACCGCATTGAAGATGGATCCACCCACGGACATCGTTCTCGGGAAAACCGAATACCCTGCGGGCGAGGACGCGACTTTCCCCTTCTCTCCCGACGAAAAGCTGAGCGTCTACACCGGAGACTTCACCATCTCCGTCGGCGTGCACCCGCTGAAAACCGTAGTGCCGGGAAAATATGAGATCCATGGCGTGTTGCGATACCAGGCCTGCGATAACTCGGCCTGCTATCCGCCGAAGAATTTGCCGGTGAGTTTTGAAGTGAAAGTGGTGAAGGAACCGGCGACGCACCACGCCAATCCGGCGCAGAGCCCGCATATACATAACTAGCTTTCAGCTACTAGCTTCTAGCTACTTGCTCATAGCTTCTATTCAAGCCGGCTCGAGTTTCTGTCGATAACTATTTGTGAGCTGGATAGGCTTACGGCCCGAGTTGAATTCTCCGCTCGGGGTTTTGCTTTGTCGGCTGGATTTCCCGACCTAGGCCTTTCCGCCCTGCTTCTTCTCTACCCTGGCCCAAGTGTCTTTCAAGGCCACAGTGCGATTGAAGACCGGCTTGCCCGGTTTCGAATCCGGATCGACGCAGAAATATCCCAGGCGCTCAAATTGATAGCGGGTGCCCGCTGGCGCGTTCGCCAAAGACGGCTCTACCTTGGCATTCGCGATCACTTCGAGGGAATTCGGGTTTAGGTTGTCCAGAACATCTCCGCCGGCCTCGACCTTGCTGGGATCCTCTTTGCTGAACAGCGTCTCGTAAATCCGCACCTCGGCATCGACCGCGCTGGCTGCCGCAACCCAGTGAATGGTCGATTTCACTTTGCGGCCGTCAGGAGTATTGCCGCCGCGGGTTGCCGGATCGTAGCTGCAATGCACCTCGACCACTTCACTCTTATCGTTCTTGACGACGCTGGTACAGGTGACGAGATAGCCATAGCGCAAGCGCACTTCGCGTCCCGGCGAGAGGCGGAAGAATTTGGGCGGCGGAACTTCGCGGAAGTCGTCCTGCTCGATGTAGAGCACGCGCGAGAACGGCACTTTGCGCGTGCCCGCGCTCTCGTCCTCGGGATTGTTCACCGCATCCATTTCTTCAACCTGATTCTCGGGATAGTTGTCGATCACCACTTTCAGCGGGCGCAGCACCGCCATCACCCGCGGGGCGCGCTTGTTCAGGTCTTCGCGGACGAAGTGTTCGAGCATGGCCAGCTCGATCGAACCCGTCGTTTTCGACACGCCGATCGCGCCGATAAAATTGCGGATCGCCTCGGGCGTGTATCCGCGGCGGCGAATGCCGCCAAGCGTCGGCATGCGCGGATCGTCCCACCCGCGCACGCGCCCTTCCTGCACCAGTTGCAGCAGCTTGCGCTTGCTCAACAGCGTGTAGGTAAGGTTCAGCCGGTCGAACTCGATCTGCCGCGACGGAAAGATGCCCAACTGCTGGATGAACCAGTTGTAGAGCGGGCGATGATCTTCGAATTCGAGCGTGCAAATGGAATGCGTGACCCGCTCGATCGAATCCGACTGGCCGTGCGCGTAGTCGTACATCGGATAAATGCACCACTTGGTGCCGGTGCGGTGATGTTCGGCGTGCAGAATGCGGTACATGACGGGATCGCGGAAGTTGAGATTCGGCGAGGCCATGTCGATCTTGGCCCGCAGAGTGCGCGAGCCGTCAGGGAACTCGCCGGCGCGCATGCGCTCAAACAGGGATAGATTCTCTTCCACCGAACGATTGCGGTACGGGCTATCTTTGCCCGGCTCGGTGAGCGTGCCGCGATGCTTGCGAATTTCTTCGGCGGTCAGATCGTCAACGTAGGCCTTGCCGTCCTTGATCAGCTTGATCGCCCACTCGTAAAGCTGATCGAAATAATCGGAAGCGTAGAACAGGCCGTCCCAGCGGAAGCCGAGCCAGTTGACGTCAGCCTTGATTGACTCGACGTATTCGGTTTCTTCCTTCTCGGGATTGGTGTCGTCGAAGCGAAGATTCGTATGTCCGCCAAATTCGTCGGCGAGTCCGAAATCGATGCAGATGGCCTTGGCATGCCCGATGTGGAGGTATCCGTTGGGCTCGGGAGGAAAGCGCGTCTGCACGCGGCCACCGTGCTTGTTGGCCTTAAGGTCTTCGACGATAATGTCGCGAATAAAATTCGAGGGAGCGGGCGGGGCCGAGGCAGCCACGGGCTTTTCTCCAGCTTCGGTAGGGGGATGGGATGAATTCATTGCTCTTTGATCTTAACGCAGGATCGAACTTCAGCGAGCTATCTGGCCGCAGCCGCGTGCACTCTGAACCGAACCTGCTCCTTCTGCTGAAGATAATGAACGATCTCGAACAGGTTGCGAGCTTGCGGATTTCCGTCGGGGCCGAGCATCCGCATCAGGCTCTTGGGGGAGTGGTGCGTGTCCGCTGCCAGTTCCCTGAAGCCCACCGTGGCATGAATATAGTCACGCAACACCGCCTTCCCGGTCTCCACGTCTCCGGAAAGAAAACTCTCGACAGCTTCGCGCAGGAGTTCCTTGCGAAATGCCGAATCACGCTGTGCCCGCGCCTGAATCGTTTGTTTGAAATCTCGCGTGAGAGCCACTATTTCGCCTGTCTCTCCCTGATGGCAACATAAATGTTACCATTCTCCAAACCAGCGCTCTCGCGCCTGCCATTATCCGCCCATCGTCAGCACTACTCGGAATCTCGCCCTTCCGCTGATCATTTGCTCATAGGCCTCCGCGGCCTTCTCCAGCGGATAGCGCTCGATCATGGGACGCACTCCGGTGAGAGAACTGAATTGCAGTGTGTCTTCCGAGTCTTTGCCCGTTCCCGAGGCCCAGCCCTTAACAGACTTGCGCCCGCCAATCAGTTGCAACGGCGTGACCGTGAGCGATTCCATGCCTGCTCCTACGACCAGTAAGGTTCCGTTTCCCGCCAGACCATCGACCAGAGCGGACATCGATTTCGAGTCTGGCGCGGTGGCGAGGATCACACGCGCTCCTCCCAGTTTTTGCAGCGCGTCCGCAGGCGCACCGGCGCTGGTGTCAACGTATTCATGAGCACCCAACTTCTGGGCCAGAGGCTGTTTGTCTTTGCCTCTACCGATGGCAACGGTGCGAAAGCCCATCTGGCGGGCGTACTGGATTCCGAGGTGGCCAAGGCCCCCAATGCCCTGGACGGCCACCAAATCTCCGCCACGCGCTCCTGAATTTCGCAGCGCGTTGAAAACCGTGATTCCGGCGCAGAGCAGCGGAGCGGCTTCATCGGCGGGCAAATCGTCGGGCATTGCAGCCACGGCTTCCGCCTGAGCGATCATGTATTCCGCATAGCCCCCGTCGTAACTAATGGCGGTGATCTTTCCATTCTGGCAGAGAACGAAATCGCCGCGACGGCAGGGATCGCACTGGAAGCAGTGTCCACCGTGCCAACCCAGCCCAACTCTCTGGCCGGGCTTCCAGAGCGTGACCTCAGGGCCGATCGCGTCAATGCGTCCGGCAATTTCGTGGCCCGGCACTCGCGGATACTGAATGCCCGGCCAATGCCCTTCCTTGACCAGTGCGTCGCTGTGACAAATGCCGCAGGCTTCCACTTTGATGCGCACCTGCCCGCGACCGGGCTGCGGAATGGGGCGCTCTACGATTTCGAAATTTCCACCTGCTTTGCTGATTTGGACGGCTTTCATGGGAGTTCCTTTCAATGAGGTCTAAATGCAAGGTTGCGACGAAAAAACCTGTGGAGGCTTGTAGTCTGATCAAACCCGGCCCGTGTTGAGTAGATAAGAAATAACGTGGTCGGGATGCAACAAAAATCAGCAGAGCGGGGATGCGGCGTTGGGTGAGAATAGGGATCCCCTCGACAAGCTCGGGGCAGGCTCTTCGACTGCGCGAGCGCTTTCGCTTCGCGACGCGCTCACTCCGCTCAGGACGACACAAAGAAAATTTATCGGGGGAGGAAAATGCGCCGGGCTTCGGGATGACGCCCTTCACTAGGCCATCTTCTGAAGAGCCTGCCCGACCCGCGCCAGCGTCGTTTCCTTGCCCAGCACTTCCAGCGTTTCAAACAATGGCGGCGCGTTCTTGCGCCCACAAACGGCTACGCGAATCGGCTGAAACATCTGTCCGGCCTTCACTCCCAACTCCTGGGCGGCGGCGCGAAGGGCCTGATCGAGAGGGTCATGTTTGAATTCCACATCAGCTAACACTTCTTTCGCTCGGGTAAGGACTTTCAGCGCCATGGCTGCGTCTCCCTTTTGCGGGATGAGTTCGGCGGGATCATAGGCAGGTAACTGTTCGACAAAGAAGAAATCAGCAGCGGTGAGCACATCGCGCAGCAGCTTGATGCGTTCGCGAATCAGCGGCGTGACCCGCAACATTTTCTCCGGCGTAACGTTGAATCCTGCGCCCTGCACGATGGGCAGTAAGCGCGCGCTTAAATCCTCCACGGGCAAGCCGCGGATGTGCTCGGCGTTCAGCCAGAGGGCTTTGGGGTCGAAGGTTTCTTCCGGGGCGGCAACACCAGGATCCCTCGCTTCGCTCGGGATGACAACCTTGCCGGGAATTGTGCCGGCTGCAGCGGCTGATTCTTTGAAATTCACTACCGCATTCGAGCGGTTAATGCCTTCCAGCGAGAAAATTCCGGTCAATTCTGAGAGCGATAAATTTTCGCGATCATCCTTGGGCGACCAGCCGAGCAGGCACAAGAAATTAATGAAGGCTGCAGAGAGAAATCCGGCATCGCGATAAGTCGTGACACTGACCACCGGCCCGTGGCGGCGCTTGGAAAGCTTGGTTCCATCGGGGGCGACCAGAAGCGGCAGGTGCGCGAACTGCGGCGGCTGGCAACCGGCGGCTTCGAAGATCAGAACGTGCTTGAAAGTATTCGTCAAATGATCCTGGCCGCGGATGATGTGTGTGATGCCGAGGTCGGCGTCGTCGGCGCAAGAGGCGACATGGTAAGTCGGCATGCCATCGGAACGAAGCAGCGCGAAGTCTTCAATATCGGCGGCGGCTTTCATCTGCTCGCCGTAAACCGCGTCGCTAAAGCGCACGACCTGGCTGCGCGGCACGAGAAAACGCAAGGCAAATGGCTCTCCAGCAGCGGCGCGGCGGTCGCTTTCGGCGCGCGACAATTCGCGTGCTCCGGGATTAAACAGCCATGTCCCCTGCGCGCCCGATTTTTCGGCATCGCCACTGTGGGCGGGCGTGAAGTCACGATAGGCAAGACCTTTCTCAAAGATCGCCCACGCGGTTTTGCGGTGCAGGTCAATGCGCTCCGATTGCTTGTACTCCTCGTCCCAGCCCAGGTTCAGCCACTTCAAGCCATCGAAAATGGAATCGACCGAGGCCTGGGAGTTGCGTTCGACGTCGGTATCGTCGAGGCGCAGGATCATGGCCCCGCCGTTGCGGCGGGCATAGAGCCAGTTGAAGATAAAAGTGCGGGCGCTGCCGACGTGCAAGAAGCCCGTCGGCGAAGGTGCGAAGCGCACGCGCGGCTTGGAGGAGGATGAAGAAAAAGATTCAGGCATAAGCGGAATCTTGATGGTATGGGCGGGAGAAAAGAGCCGTCAAGCGGAGGAATCGAAACCATCCCCAAGCTAAGTGATTGAATCCAAGTATTTCCGGGCACGACAACGGGGACACTGTACTTAAATCTTGTTGTGTTCACACCCCCGGCTGTGAAAACATTAGCCACTCATGTTCCCGCAATATCGCTAAACCGATCTCCCTGGGAAACCTTGCCTAGCCCCCATGAATAGCATCGCCACCAGCATCGTAATCATTCCCGGCGTCGTCGCAATGATGCTGTGCCTGCTGTTCACTTATCTTTTCCAGCAGAGCCGGCAGGCTTATTTTCGCGCCTGGCAGATTGCGTGGGCCTGCTATTTCATCCACTATGCGCTGGACGCTTTCCGTTATTTCTACCCTCCAGCGCCGGCGGCGTTTTTATTCAGCTCGTTGTTCTCGGTGGCGATGGGAGTGAGCATTTTCGTCTCGACCCGGATGACGCGGGGGACGTTCCGCTTCCGCTGGTTTGACTGGGCGCTGGCAGCGGTGGGAGCGGCGACCTCCGTCATCGACCTGCGCATGCATGTTCTCGCCAGGCAGACCGGAGACCATCCTTACAGCCTGTCGGTTATTTTTCTGAGCGCGGTGCTGCTGTACTGTTCGGCGGCGTTCTACCTGCACGCTCACCGCAGGGGCTCGGGTGCTTTCAAGTTGCTGGGCATTTCGCTGGCATTTTGGGCCGTGCTGCTGGGTTCCATTCAGTCCACCAATCCGTGGATGGAAATGTTTGGCAGCGTGGGGAATATCCTCGGGCCGATCCCGCAGATGCTGCTGGGCATCGCCATGGTGATGGTGTTGTTTGAGAACGAACGCAACGCCGTCCAGGAGAACACTCTCGCGCTCTCCACGCTGGGGGTCGATCCCCGGCGACTGCTATCGGCGGACGATCTGCTGCCCAGCATGCAGGCGGCGCTCGATCGGCTGGCGACGGCCCTTTCCGCTCGGCGCGCGGTCATTTATATCTCCGAACGCTGGCGCGGATTATTGCCCTCGGTGCAGCGCGGATTTTCTCCGGAATTTCTCGACCTTCTGGCGCACTCTGGAGCCGGCGAATACATTTGCGAGCTGGCCTATCGCCAGGGTGGGCTGTTCACCGTGCACGACATTGCCCAAACCACGGAGCCGCTGCCCATCGCATCGGTGGGGACATTTGCCGATTTCAAGAAATTGCTCACCGGCGCTGCAATCCGCAATCTGACTGCGGTCAGCCTGCAGACCCGGGAATATCCCTTCGGCGTGATTCTATTTCCGCACGCGCAGCGCAAAGCCTTTGGCGCCTCGGGCCCGCGCCTCATGGTCGGCTTGGCGTTGCAACTCGGCCTGACGCTCGAGAACTACCTCACCACGCACGACGCGCACCGGCGCACGCAAGAATACGAATTGCTCACCGAAATCGGGCAGGCCATCAGCTCCCGCCTCGATCAGGATGAAGTGCTGCGCACCATCCACACCGAACTGGGACAGATTTTCAATACCAGCAATTTCTATATCGCGTTTCAGGAAGGGGATGTAATCCGCTTTGAACTCGAAGTGGAGGCCGATCGCATTCTGCCCAAGCGCTCGCGCAAACTGGAGAATGCATTCACTGAATACGTGATTCGGACTGGGCAGCCGCTGCTGATCCGCTCCGAACTGGAAAAAACGCGGACTCGCCTGGGCATCACCTACCGGCCCGAGCAGCCCGCCAAATGCTTATGCGCGGCCCCCATTCTTATGGGCAACAAACCCGCAGGCGTAATGGTGGCCATGAGCACGGAGCGGGAATTTATCTTCGAGCAACGCGATCTTGACGTGCTGGTAACCGCGGCCGGGCAGGTATCGGTTGCTGTAGAGAATGCGCGCCTGTTCGCCGAAGAACAGCGGCGCTCGCGGCAACTCGCGTTTCTCAACAATATCTCGCGCACCGCCATTTCGAATGACGATCCCATGCACATGCTGGGACAGATCGTGGGCGAGATCCAGAAGAACTTCAGCTTCGACCACATCGGCATTGGCCTGCTCGATTACGGAACCAAAGAAATTGAAATCAAAGCCGAAGCGGGAGCAACCGCCCACGCCATGGGCCGGCGGATTCCCCTGGGCATCGGGATTCTGGGTCGGGTGGCGCGTACCGGCGAGCGGGCGCTGGTGCAGAACGGAGCCGAAGGCCAGATCGGCGCGATCCTGCCGGAGTCGCGCTCGGTGTTGTGCATTCCCATCACTTACAGCGAAACGCTGCTGGGCGCGCTCAACATCGAGAGCCGCAACGAGAGCGCGTTCACTCCGCAGGACGTCCTCATTCTCAACACTCTGGCTGACCTGCTGGCGACGGCTCTGCACAACGCTTTCGTTTTCCAGAAACTGCAGCAGCAATCGATCACCGACGGTTTGACGGGAATCAAGACCCGGCGATTTTTCTGGGAGGCTCTCTCGGCGGAGTGGAAGCGCGCCTCCCGCTCGGGACGGCCGTTCTCGGTGGTGCTGATCGATCTCGACAAATTCAAAGAAGTGAACGACACCATGGGCCACTTCGAAGGCGACCTCGTGCTGGCTCGCGTGGGGCGTCTGCTGGAACAAAAATCGCGGCAATCGAACGTGGTGGCGCGCTACGGTGGAGACGAGTTCATTATCCTCATGCCCGAAACCGGGCCGGACCAGGCGCAGGTGCTGGCCGAGCGCTTGCGGCAGTGGATCGTCCAGGATCCCATGCTCAGCGAGCATCACATCACCGGCAGCTTCGGCGTGGCTAGCTTTCCGACGCATGGATTTTCGATTGAAGACATCATTCGCGTGGCCGACGCCGGCATGTACGTTTCCAAGCGTTCCGGCGGCAATCTGGTATCGGCGGCCGAGGAATTTGCCGAGGGCGAAGAGTTCGCCTCGCAGCGCCAGCAGATCTCCTCTTATATCGAAGGCTTTCTGCAGCGCGAGCATAATGGCCCGGAGCATCTCGAAGAACTGGGCGCGATGCTGGTGAGATTTTGCGGTGGCGAAGAAAACTGCAACGTTGCGCTGCTGAAGGAGTCGATCGAAGTTCTGAGCCGGGCGGCCGAATCCCGCGAACTGCGCACCTCGGGCCACGGCGACCTGGTGGCCCGCTATACCGAAATTCTGGCGCGGGCGCTGCATCTGCCTCCGGAGGAGACTACCGATCTGGTCTATGCTGCGCGAGTACACGATGTGGGCAAAATTTTCGTCCCGGAGCGCATTTTGAATAAACCGGGGCCGCTCACCGACGACGAATTCTTTCTGGTGCGGATGCATGCGCGCGTGGGCGCCGAAATTGTCGGCATTCTGCCCAACAGTGGCAAGATGCGCCAGGCGATTGAACATCACCACCAGCGCTTCGATGGAACAGGCTATCCCGACGGCGCCAAGGGTGAGCAGATTCCCCTGTGGGCGCGCATTGTCGCGCTCGCCGACGCTTACACCAACATGCTCAGCGAACAATCGATCGCGGCGGCGCGCACTCCCGAACAAGCTCTTGACGAACTGTCGAAAATGAGCGGCACCGGCTTTGACGGCATGCTGGTGCGGTTGCTGCTGCGGGAGTTGAAGTCGGAGCGGGCGTCGTCGACGAAGGATAGTTTCTAGTTTCCGGTTTCCAAAAAATCAGCTTTTCTCCCCGGGCACGTTATCAAAACCGCCTACCAAACGTAGGTTGCGACTTGCAACTCCGCCCTGGAAGCACGAAACTACAATCCATGCCCGTCTCCCTCTCCCTCTCCAACAAAGTGGCCCTGATCACCGGAGGTTCGCGCGGCATCGGCGCAGCCACGGTTCGCATGTTCACCGCGGCCGGCGCGAAAGTTGCGTTCAGCTACCAGAAGGCCCGCGAGCAGGCCGAAGCGCTGGCAAAAGAATGTGGCGCGTCAAACTGTCACGCCATCGCCAGCAATCTTATGAGCCCAGATTCCGCCCGCACCCTGGTCGCCGCCACTATCAAGCATTTCGGACGCCTCGACATCCTCGTTGCGAATCACGGTGTGTGGCCGGCGGAAGACGTTGCCATTGAGAAGATGACCGATGAGCAATGGCGCAACACTCTTTCCGTCAATCTCGACTCCGTCTTCGGACTGGTGAAACACACGGTGGCGCAAATGAAAGCTCAGCCCCGCACCGCCGCCCCTGCCGGACATATCGTGCTCATCAGCTCGACCAGCGGACAGCGCGGCGAAGCGGGACATTGCGATTACTCCGCCAGCAAGGGCGCAATCATCAGCCTGACGAAAAGCCTTGGGGCGGAGCTGGCGTCCGCCGGAATCTATGTAAATTGCGTCGCTCCCGGCTGGGTGGATACCGATATGTCGCGGCCAGCGCTCGATGATCCCAAGAGTGGCGAGGAGATTCGCCGCACCATCCCCCTCGGCCGCGTGGGCAAGCCTGAGGAGATCGCCGCTCCCGTGCTGTTCTTATGCACGGAGCACGCCGGCTTCATCACGGGTGAGATCTTCAATGTGAACGGCGGGGCCGTGCTGGTGGGGTAGGGTGGTGTGGCGCGGGCACCCCTTCGACAAGCTCAGGGCAGGCTTGCCCACGAAGGCTAACCACGAAAAAAGCCGTTAATCAGTATCAGAACCAGCCAGAAAGCCCAACAGACAGGCAAAGTGGGCTATCCTCGTGGCTTCTGGGCGCCACCGGGTTTTCGCGGGCGAGCTTGTCCTGAGCCTGCCGAAGGAGCGCCCGCGCCACATGGGCAAAGCAGCTACAATTCTTGTTCAGGCATCTCACTGACGGCTGAATGAAATATCTCGTTCTTATCCTTGTGTTGGCGTTTTCGCCAGGGACCGGCATCGGCCAATCGATTCCCGCATCGGACCTGGAAAATGCCCACAAAGCCCGCGCCCTGTTGGATCAGGCCATCCAGGCCCTGGGCGGACAGGCCTACCTGAGCATTCACGACGTTGAACAGGAAGGACGCAGCTACAGCTTCTACCACGGGCGGCCCACCAGCAACGGCGTCCTGTTCTGGCGCTTTGTGGAGTATCCCGACAAGGAGCGCGTCGAGGTCACCAAGCAGCGCGACGTGGCCGTAGTCTATAGCGGCGATAAGGGTTGCGAAGTCACCTACAAAGGCGCGCATCCTTTGGAGAAAAAAGACCTCGACGACTACCTGCGCCGCCGCAAGTTTTCTCTGGAGACGATGCTGCGCTCCTGGGTCAACGATCCCGGGGTGGCCCTGTTTTTCGATGGCAACGCCCTGGCCGGCAACCTTCCCGCGCAGCAGGTTACGCTGATCAATTCCAAGGACGAGGCCGTCCACATCTTCCTCGATCTCGATACCCATCTCCCGATCAAGAAGAGCTATACCTGGCGCGACCCGGTCGATAAAGAACGTAATCTCGAAGAGGAAATTTACGACAATTACCGCCCGGTGCAGGGCGTAATGACCCCTTGGGGGTTCACTCGCTACTACAACGGCGACATGCAGAGCCAGCGCTTTCTGCACGGGGTTCACTACAACCAGGGTATGAACGAGGCCATGTTTGACCCCAATTCCGGCTACGATCCCAATAAAGCTCAGGCCAAGCACTGAAAGATTCCTTCGCGATTCGTCCCTGATTTGAGTCCCACATAACTCACTGACAGGCCGTTGTTTAGGAGGCCGGATGGGGGCTTGACCAAGCGGATTCCTCCCGCCCACGGGCCACGCAGTGTGGCTTTTTTACCACAGTCGCGAATCCTTGCCGGGCGGTAATCTATTCAATACTCGGGACATACGAAGAGAAATTTGATTCAGGAGCAGACAGTCCGCTCGTCCGTGGAATGCAGTGGAGTCGGTCTGCATAGCGGCGCACAGGTGTCGATGCGCATCGTGCCCGCGCCTCCCGGAACGGGAATTGTTTTTCAGCGAGTCGATTTGGATGGCTTTGAAGTCGAGGCCATTAGCCGCAACGTGGCCCGCGTCAGCTATGCCACCAGCCTGATGAAAAAAGGCGTGCTCATCTCCACCACCGAGCACCTGCTTTCGGCGTTTATGGGCCTGGGCGTGGATAACGCCATCGTCGAACTCGACAACCTGGAACTCCCCATCCTCGATGGCAGCGCCCTGCCGTTCGTCGAGCTGATTCAGAAGGCCGGCTTGCGCAAACAGCGCCGTCCGCGGAAATATCTGAGAATTCTCCGCGAAGTGGAGATGCGCGAGGGCAACAAATTCATCTCGGTGTATCCCGCCGACACGTATTCGGTTTCGTACGCAATCAACTTCCCGCATCCGCTGATCGGCAAGGAAACTTTTCAGGTCGAACTCTCGAATGGCAACTATCTGCGGCATCTTGCCGGCGCTCGCACCTTCGGCTCGCGCGAGGACGAGAAAGCCATGCGCAACATGGGATTGATCCGCGGCGCATCGAGCGAAAACTGCATCGTGTTGACGCGCGATGGAGTCGAAAACGGCCCGCTGCGCTACCCCGACGAGTTCGTCCGGCACAAAGTTCTCGATCTGGTTGGGGATCTAGCGCTGCTGGGCAAACCGATTCTTGGGAAGATAGTCGCGGACCGCGCCGGCCACGCCATGCACACCGCGCTGGTATCCCGCATTCTCCGCGATAAAACGTTGTGGGAAGAAGTCACCCAACCGGAAGAAGACAACCACGCCGCGCACCACTACAGCGCGCAAGCCACGGCTGGATCATCGCTGTAGCAGGCTGCTGAAAACTCATCGGAACAGCGAAGAGCTTACCTCAGGCGCGGACCCATTTTCAGCGACTTAGCGGCACCCTTCGGCTTCGCTCAGGGCAGGCTGGAACTCGTGCCCTTTCCCGAACCGCTTCGAACCGGAGTTTTTCCGCAGCCTGCCAGGAATTCACACAGCGCGAAGTCCTTCTGATATCAACCCGAGCTACGGCGCGATCTCGAACACCGTCCCGTCCAGGCTCGTGCCTCCGCCAGAGGTGGTGGTGCCGTACAGATTTCCAGCGCCATCGAAAATCAACCCTGCATAGGGAAACGATCCATCATCGGAGTGTGCCGTGAAACTATGCAGCACCGTCTCCGTCCAATTGCCTCCGACTGCGGGAGCAAGTTTGTAGGCCGTGCCCGCGCCGTTGGCTCCGCCGTGGTTGGTGGCACCGTAGAGATTGCCCGCGGCGTCCATGACGAGAGCGCCGTAATCGGGATCATTCCCGTCGCCCGGGGCGCCGAAGCTGTGCAGCACGGTCTCGGTCCACGCGCCGCCAGCGCCGGGGCTTAACTCGAACACTGTGCCGGAGAGATAACTTCCGCCTGCGGACGTCGTTCCATAAAGATTGCCGGTCGCATCGATGACGAGGCCAGCGATAGGCTCAACTCCGTCGCTGGGCTGGCCGTAGATACGAAAGCTGTGCAGCACCGTCTCGTTCCACTGCCCACCTGCAGTGTGGGTCAGTTGAAACACAGTCCCGGCGTTGAAGGCCCCACCCGCTGTGGTGGTGCCGTAGAGATTTCCGGCGGCGTCGGCGACTAAGCCTGCCGTGGGGGCGAAGCCATCGCTGGCGGTGAAATTGTGCACGATGGTCTCGGTCCAGACGCCGCCTGCACCGGGCGTCAACTCAAAAACCGTGCCGCAGCCATGGGCACAGCTCGACGTACCACCATTGGCGGTGGTGCCGTAGAGATTGCCCGCTGCGTCGAATACCAGGCCAGGATTGGGGATTCCGCCATCGCCTCGCGTGTAAGCGAAATTGTGCAGAACGCGCTCGCTCCAGCCGCCGCCCGCCTGCGGCGTCATCTCGAACACCGTGCCGAAGCCGCCCTTCCCTCCGTTGTAGGTGGTGCCATAGAGATTGCCGGAGGCGTCGAAGATCAGATTTCCTTGCGGATACGTGCCATCGGAAATGCCCAAAGTGAAGGTATGCACAACCTCAAGCTCCCATCCTCCACCCCTGGAAATCAATTCAAAAACCGTGCCACCGTTATAGCTGCCGCCATCGAGGTTGGCGCCGTAAAGATTTCCCGCCTTGTCGAAGACCAACCCGCCATAGGGATGGTTGCCCGCGCCACCTCCGTAGCTAAAAGTCTGGAGCACCGTTTCTTGCTGCGCCATCGCGCTGTTGGGCAACGAAAGCACGAGCAGGCCCGCGATCGCCGTTAGAGCGATAGACCCGATATAAAATCTCTTGCACTGCATTTGTATGCTCCTCTACTCGCAACGCCACGAATCGTAACTCGACGAACCCCTAGTTTTCCCTGACCGCCGGCCGGATTGCAGTTAACGAGCAATCTTAAACACCGTCCCGCCCTTCTTCGTCCCGCCGTCGAACGTCGTGCCGTAAAGGTTGCCGGAAGAATCGAAGGTGAGGCTGGCTCCAGGAGTGGCGCCGTCCTTCCCGTTATCCTGGAAGTTGTGCAGGATTGTTTCTGTCCAGTTCCCCCCGAGGCCCGGGCTTAACTCGAAAACCATCCCAATGTCGCTGGCACCGCCTTCCAGAGTCGTACCGTAGACATTGCCGCTGGAATCGAGAAGAAGATTGGCGCGCGGAAGCGTGCCATCGCCCGTTTCCTGGTCGAAGCTGTGGAGGATCGTCTCGGTCCAGTTCCCACCCACGCCGCGAGACAACTCGAACGCCGTGCCGAAGCCATAAGCGCCCCCGGCGCTGGTCGTGCCGTATAGGTTACCTGAGGCATCGAAGGCCAACCCGCCTTGCGGCAACGAGCCGTCCCCCGCGCCCCCAAAATTGTACAGAGTCGCTTCAGTCCAGATTCCGCCACCCGCCGGTGAGAGTTCGAAGGCTGTGCCCAATCCATAAGTGCCTCCGCCGCCGGAGGTGCCATAGAGATTGCCCGCGGTGTCGATAATCAACGCACCGAAGTCGGGAGTATAGGTGGTCGTATAGCCGACGCCGAAATCAAGCAGGATATTCTCCGTCCACATCCCGTTCTCGACCGGAGATAACTCGAACACCACACCGCAGCCGCCAACGCAGGTGGAGAAAGTCCCGCCCTCGAACGTTGTCCCGTAGAGATTCCCGGCTGCGTCAAGAACCAAGCCTGCCCATGGATATTTTCCGTCGGTACCATCATCGCTGAAGGTATGCAGAATCTTCTCGGTCCAGTTCCCGTTGGCTTGCGGCGTCAACTCGAAGACCACTCCGAAATGGTGAGAGCCGCCGTAGAGCGTTGTGCCGTAGAGATTCCCGGCGGCATCAACGATCAATCTTGCCGCCGGAAAGTATCCGTCTCTGCCATTCGTGGGAAAGTTATGCAGCGTCTTCCGGGTCCAGCCCCCGCCTCCACTGGGCGACAGCTCGAAGAGCGTGCCACAGCCATCGGTTTTATTAGGGCATACTCCGCTCCCGCCGTAAGCCACAGTGCCATAGAGGTTGCCGGCCGCGTCGAAGGTCACGCTGATCGGGGAATACCCTGAGCCGTTTTCGGTAAAACCATACTGCACGGTTTCCGTCTGCGCCGAGGCGAGCGCGCCCGCGCACAGAATTGCAGCAAAGATGGCTGACGTCACAGTCAAACCACGAGAAAGCTTTCCGTTTCGCATGAGCACGTCTCCTTAGATCTGCAAGACGAACGAGGATTCGTTCCCGAATCGCCCTCCGTCATCATCCGTCATCAAAGGTGACAGTCTACGGCGTTATTTCGAACACTGTTCCGCCATTCTCGGCCGCACCGTAGTATGTCGTACCGTAAAGATTGCCGGCGGAATCCATGACCAGCATGGAGCCGGGAGTGTATCCATCAGTGCCCGGGAATGTTTGCTGGAAGTTATGCACGATTGACTCGGTCCAGGTTCCGCCTGCGGCGGGGCTTAGCTCGAACACTGTTCCTAACGAGTAAGCGCCGCCGGCGCCGGTCGTGCCATAGAGGTTGCCAGCGCGATCGAGAACCAAATCAGAGGCTGGCACCGACCCATCCGTGCCGCCGATGGTCTGGTTGAAGCTATGCAGGATGGTCTCGGTCCAACTCCCGCCCCCAGCGGGCGTCAACTCGAACGCCGTGCCGTGGCTATAAACACCACCATCTTCCGTCGTTCCGTATAGATTGCCTTGTCCGTCGATGGTCAAGCCGCCCTGGGGGAAAAACCCATCCCCAGTACCCAAGCTGAAACTGTGCAGAACCGTCTCCGTCCAGTTTCCGCCTCCAGCCGGCGTCAATTCGAACACCGTCCCGTAGGTGAACGTTCCCCCGCTGCTGGTCACACCATAGACATTGCCGGCTCCGTCCAATACCAAGAGGCCACAGCAAGGTAAATACCCGTCCGTGCCTGTGTTCGAGAAGTTGTGCAGAATGGTCTCTGTCCAGTTATTTCCTTCCGTGGTGGGCGACAGCTCGAATACCGTACCGCAACCCTGAAAGAAGGGAGAGCAGCTAACGTTGCCGCCCTCATACGTCGTCCCGTAAAGATTGCCCGCGCCATCGAAGACCACGCCGGCCTTGGGAAAGGTTCCATCGACGCCGTTGTAGCTGAAGTTATGCAGAATCTTCTCGGACCAGTTCCCGTTCGGTTGCGGCGTCAACTCATAGACGGTTCCGTAGTGGTGAGTTCCGCCCTGCTGAGTCGTGCCGTAGAGATTACCGGCGTTATCGAAGACCAATCCGGCCGTCGGAAAGAATCCATCTTTGCCGTTCTTGGCAAAGTTATGCAGAGTCCTTTTCGTCCATCCCCCGCTTCGGTTGCGCGACAACTTGAAAACCGTGCCACAGCCTCCGCCGAGTTCAGGGCACGACGCGGAGCCACCATACTGAGTTGTGCCGTAGATGTTCCCGGCGGTGTCGACGACCGCGCCGGCGGGATAGTCGCCACCCGCGCCACTGCTATTGAAACCGTAGAGCACGGTTTCCGTCTGCGCCGCGGAGTGCGTTCCCGCACACAAAATCGCGGTGAAGATCGCTAAAACCACAATCGATCCGAAGGAAAGTCTCTTGGCTTGCATCGGAATCCTCCTTGGTCGCAACGCGACCGGACGTTCTATCTGACAGGGCCAGTTTGACTCAGGTGACGAATTGCTGGGCGCAATCAACCGCTGAAGTGAGAGGTACTCTCACGTGGGGGAGTGGAAATCGTAGTCCACGCCAATTTTGGCTGTCAAGATGAAGGATTCTGCATGGTATTGCCCCGACTCCGGCGCAGGCGTTCAGTCCGCGATTCGCGGAGCACTCCCGGCAGCCTTGCATATGACGAATCGAAACTCGCGCTACGGCTTCACTTGAAACACCGTGCCGAAACGGCCCATGCCGCCACCCGCCGTGGTTCCATAGAGGTACCCGTGCGAATCCATCACCAGGCCAGTTTCCGGATTGGCTCCGTCGCCGCTGGCAGCCTGAAAATCATGCAGGATCTTTTCCGTCCAGGTTCCACCCGATGAGGGCGAGAGCTCATACACAGTGCCAACATTTGCCTTGCCCCCCATATAGGTCGTGCCGTAGAGATTGCCGGAGCCATCGACAATCACACCCGCATCAGGGGAGTTTCCATCTCCCCTGCCGAAGGTATGTAAAATCGTCTCGGTCCACATTCCTCCGGTTGACGGCGACAATTCGAACACGTCACCCATGAAGTGAGGCCCGCCAAATCCGGTGGTGCCGTAGAGGTTGCCGTTGGCGTCGAAGGCCACTCCGGCCTGCGGTGCGTTTCCGGTTTGTGAGTTTCCAGCCACGTCGAATTGAAAAATAATTTTTTCGGTCCAACCACTTACGCCGGGAGAAAGCTCGAACACAGTTCCGCCGGCGCTGCTTCCTGTTCCACTTTCAGTGGTCCCATACAGATTGCCGGCCTTATCAAAAACCAGCGCGCATTGAGGAAAGTTCCCGTCGCCTTCGGCGCCGAAATTCCATAGCACTTGCTCGGTCCAGCTGCCGCCGCTGGAGGGCGAGAGCTCGAACACCACTCCACCAAAGCCCGCGCTTCCTCCCAACGCTCCGCCGTATAAGGCTGTGCCGTAGAGGTTGCCCGCGGCATCCATAACCAGCCCACCATAGGGGTGGTACCCGTTGGGACCTTCTTGGTTACTGCCGCCATCGAAATTGTGCAGGACCTCTTCCGTCCAACTGCCATCGGCGTTGTGCACCAACTCAAAAACCGTGCCACAGCCTACCGGGTTGAAAGAGTCGCACATGCTGGTGCCGCCATATCGCGTGGTCCCATAAAGGTTCCCGGAGGAGTCCATCAGCAAGTTGCCGCCCCACGGCGATTGCCCGTCGGTTCCGCTTCCAAAGTTATGAAGCACCTTTTGCGTCCAGCCTCCGCTCCCGTTGGGTGACAACTCGAAGACGGTACCCAGGCCATCAGCGCCGCCCGCGCCGGTAGTGCCGTAGAGATTTCCGGCCGCGTCAAGCAGCAAGCCCATATAAGGGAACTCCCCCTGACCATTGTTCGAGTACGCATGCAATATTCTTTCGGTCTGAGCGGCTGCGGGTTGGCTTGGCAAAAACACGATCACGGCAAAGATCGCCAGGACCATCGTCGATGTAAGGTCACGTTTCTTGCTGGGCATTGGAATCCTCCTTAGATTGCAACTTGAACCAGACGTTCTGTCGGACGGGCCAGTTTGACTCAGGTGACGAGATGGCGGGCGCTAAGCCGCCGAAATGAGAGATGGCTCTCACTGGGGGAGCGAGAATCGTAGTCCACTCAATTTTTGGGTGTCAAGATGAAGGAACCTGCATACAGTCTCGACCCCGGTGCGGGCGTTCAGTCCGCAGGTTCGCAAGGCGCGTCGCCTGCCACGACCAGCGCCTCAGGCTGTTCGTCGAGCAGACGGCGCAATTCGGCGCGGGTCAGGAGGACCATAGCTTCCGCAAATTGCCGGGCGGAGCGCTGCCGCTCAACCGACAGATCTTTCACACGCATGTTCAGTAGCGGGATATCTTCTTCAAACCAGCGCAGAGTTTTCTGTACGCGATCGATGCGGTAGGCGGCAGGAAGCATGGCGAATCATTCTCCGGTATCCTTCCAGCTTGCCATGCGGGAGCGCAGGCACAAGTCACAAACTGAATACCTGCGGAAATGAGGAATAAATCGGGATTAGTTTGCGGATGGGGCTGGCTAATGGTTCGCTTCAGCGCTCGGGCCGGCCGCCCCATCTTTGGCGGGAGGATGTTTCTCCATCTGATCGTCGAGCCATTTTTCAAGCCGTTGCTGGGAACTCTGCGGGACATTGAGGAAGCGGAATCCCACATGCCCCTTAATGTCGGCCCATGCCACCGTGGCTTCGACGTCCATCGACAGATTGCTTGCGGGCAGGGTGAATTGCAAACGAGGCGAAGCGTTTTTCGGCAACGCCTGGTGTAACAGCAGGGCGATACCACCCTCGCTTACATTCGTACTGGTGGCTTTAATTTCCTTGTCCTGCAGAATCACCTTGACCGTCATTTTGACCGGCTGGCGATAATAGCGGCGTTTTTCGCGTTCCATGAAGCCGAGCGCCGCGTGAAAACAGCGCGACGCATTCAGCGGGGTGATGGGTTTCTGCAGAACGAAATTCACGCCCATGCCGAAGGCTTCCTGCGTGGTCGTCTTCTTGCCGTTGAGCACGGCAAAGGTCACGGAATTCCGGTTGCTCGGCGTGGCGCGCACGCCCTGCAATACCTCTAAGCCCCCAACCAGATCGTCGCAGTCGACAATGACTGCATCGAACTTCTCCGCAATAAGGATGTCGGTCGCCTTCTTCGCTTCCTGGCAGATTTCGACCTGGATCGAGAGCTTTTCCAGCGTCGGGCGAAGCACCCCGACCACGTGGTGATCGTGGCTCAAAAGCAGCGACTCTAACGTCATTGTAGGATTCTAACGGCGGGAGAAAATGTCTCAAAGTGACCAAAGTGCCGCCATCCGCACCGGCGCGAACTCTCGAAACTTTCCGCTGGAAACAAGCAGCCGAAAGCCTGACACTAGCTCGGGTACCATGCCCAAAATCGCTTATCTATCTATGGGATCGAATGTCGGCGACCGCGAGGCGCAACTGCGGGACGCGCTGACCCGCCTGGCGGCTGCCGGCCACGTGATCGCTGTATCTTCTTTCTATGAAACCGAACCCGTCGAGTTTACCGAGCAGCCGTGGTTTCTGAACTGCGCCGTCGCGCTTGAAACGGGCAGGACTCCGCCGGAATTAATGGCGGCGGTTTTGAAGATTGAGCAGGAGATGGGCCGGCTTCGGGTGAAGAAAAAGGGACCGAGGTCGATCGATATCGACATTTTGCTATTCGCGGATGAAATCGTTGACTCGGCGCAACTCACGATCCCTCATCCCGCGATGCACCAGCGGAGGTTCGTCCTCGAACCTCTGGCGGAAATTGCGCCCGAAGTGTTGCATCCAGTATTGAAGAGAACTATTCGCGAATTGCGTGATGCACTACCGCCCGGGCAGGCACTAAGAAAGCAATTTGAAAAGGTTGATTGATTTTGATGGTTGATGCGAGAGCCGACGAACCGCGTGACCCTTAGGAAACGAATCAGAAATCAGCCATTGCCCTAAGGAACAATCAGCCGGCTGCCAGCTTCCGGCGGCGCGAGAACACTCGATTGCTTCTCCGGAAACTGAGCCACTAGAAAATCGACGAAGGCGCGCGATTTTGGCCGGCCCGAAGTGCGTGCGTGAGCCAGCCGCAACAAAAACACCAGCGCCTTGAGCACCTCGGAATCTTTCAGCGTGGTGTAACCCAATTGCTTGTGCTCAACTTCTCGAAACTCTTTCAACATCTCATCCACCTGCGCGGCAACGGCGAGTTGTGCGGCGCTGGTCAGCGGCTGTTCATAGTGCAGGCCGGAGTTCGCCAGCCGTTCATAACTCGTGCACATCGCGTTGAGCGCCGCAGTCAGATCGCGATCGTTCAAGCCGCGATCCGCCTGCGCGGCCTTGGCCAGTGCATAGGTGAGTCCCATCAGCAAATGTTCGCGCTCGTAGGTGAACTGCTCGGAGATTTCAACTTGCAGGAACAGCGAGGCGGCGTCGAACTCGTCGACAGAACGCGGCTTTTCGTGCTCGCGCGCCTGCCGCAGATATGGGCAGTCACTGGGACAATCGAGCGTCACCTCGCGCTGCTCGCCGCAACACTGCGGACAGATGCGGCCGTGAACCGCGGGGCAGAAGCGTTTTTCCTTGCGAACCTCGCAGATGGCGCAACTCAAATGGGACTCCTGAACCAGCATTCATGGTAACGGAAGTTGGGCTGCTTGGGCGCAACTGGTAATTAGCGGTTAGCAATTGGCAGTTAGCAATTAGCGTTTGGCCATCGAGTTCAGAATAAAAAGGGCCGCGGCTCGTTCGCAACAACTCGCTACAGAGAAGGCTCTAACTGCTAATTGCCAGTTGCTCACTGCGATCATTGCCCATATTAGCGCCATTCCGGGACCGCCATCCGCGAATCAGCATGTAAAAATGGCCTTTTTCGCGTGTTATATGTGTGGAACCCGCGTAGAATAAGGGTGTTTTCCACAGGGTGCCTGTTATAAGATCAAAGCCCACTGGAATTTAAATTCAAGTATTTTCCTGAAGGAGGAAACAATGGCATCAGGTTTAACCAAGACTCAACTCGTCCGTCACCTGGCGGAGAAGACCGAACTCCCTAACAAGACGGTTGCTGGATTTCTTGAGCAACTGGCCGACGTCGCTGTAAAAGAAACCAAGAAGAACGGCGTGTTCGTTGTGCCCGGCCTCGGCCGGTTGGTGAAAGCGCACCGCAAAGCCCGCATCGGTCGCAATCCGCAGACCGGCGAACCCATCCAGATCAAGGCCAAGACCGTGGTGAAATTCCGCGTGGCCAAAGCCGCGAAAGACGCAATCGCGCCAAAGAAGTAGTTTGTGTTTGAGATCGACAAAGGCCGGCGCGAGCCGGCCTTTTGATTTCCCCCACCAAATTTCATTTGCTTTGCCCCGCCATCCCACGGCTTGTGACCTCGATCACCGCCCGGCAATCGATTCCCGCCTATAAGTAAGAGAGGCAGTCTGGCGGCTGCCACAGGGCCGCTTCCATCTCCTGCCGGCGAATCCGATCTACACATGGATGGAGAAGCACACGCCCGAGTGAATCCCTGGGTCGTCACATTTTCCGTGATGCTGGCGACCTTCATGGAGATACTCGACACCACCGTCGTCAACGTTTCCATCCCTCACATCGCCGGAAATCTGGCAGCCACTGTCGAAGAAGGCACGTGGGTCGTAACCTCGTATCTGGTTTCCAATGCGATCATCCTGCCGATGTCGGGCTGGCTGGCGAACTACATCGGCAGAAAAAAACTTCTTCTAACTTGCGTGGCGGGGTTCACAGTAACATCTTTGCTCTGCGGATTGGCGACGAGCCTTCCTTCGCTGATTTTTTTCCGCGTGCTGCAGGGGCTTACCGGCGGCGGCTTGCAGCCTCTGGCACAAGCCATTCTGCTGGAGACGTTTCCGGAAAAAAAACACGGTCAGGCGATGGCCGCATTCGGCATCGGCATCCTGTTGGCGCCGATCCTCGGACCAACCCTGGGTGGCTGGATTACCGATAATTACAGCTGGCGCTGGATTTTCTATCTCAACCTTCCGGTCGGCGTCTTGTCTCTGCTGATGATGAACCGGTTTGTCTTCGATCCTCCCTACATCAAGCGCACTACAGGACGCGTTGACCTTTGGGGGATTGGCTTCCTCGCGCTGGGCTTGGGCGCACTGCAAATTGTTCTCGATACCGGGCAGCGGAAGGATTGGTTATCTTCCACCAACATCCGAATCTGCTTCGCGCTCTGTGTCTTCGGGTTGGTGGCACTGGTCATTCGCGAGCTGAAAGCTTCGAATCCCATCGTGGATCTGCGCGCGCTCGCCAATCGATCCTTCAGCGCTGGAGTATTTCTTATCAGCCTGCTGGGCTTTGTTTTGTACTCCAGCCTGGTGTTGTTGCCAATCTACCTGCAAACTCTTCTGGGATATCCCGCCTACAATGCCGGACTGGCGCTCTCGCCCCGCGGCATCGGCTCCCTGGCTACAACTCCGCTGGCCGGATATTTGACCAGCAAAACCGATCCCCGCAGGCTTCTGTTATTCGGCCTCATCCTCGGCTCGCTCACCATGTTCAGTCTCTCGGGACTGAATTTGAATGCCGGCTATTGGGACATTCTGTGGCCACAGGTGTTTCAGGGGGTGGCTTTGAGTTTTCTGTTTATCCCACTGATGGCGCTCAGCATGGCAGGCATTCCAAAAGAGAAGATGGGAAATGCCACCAGCATCTTCAACTTAATGCGAAATATCGGCGGCAGCGTTGGCATTGCTGTCATGACAACCTTCCTCGCACGGCGCACGCAGATGCACCAGAACCGGCTGGTCGGCAACATTACGGCGGGAAACTTGAAAACTGAAACCATGCTGCGAGGAATGCAAACGTGGTTCCAGGCGCAGGGCGTCGATAGCTACGTCGCCTCCCGGAAGGCCTTGGCTGCGCTCTACGGGACGGTTCAACTGCATGCCTCGATGCTCTCGTTTGTGGAAGCGTTCTGGATCATGGGAATCATTTTTCTTGTCATGCTGCCCTTTGTTCTGCTTCTGCGAAATCCCAGGCCGAAGCCTCCGCTCCGACCGCCTGCCGAACGGGGAACGGCGCTGCAGCGCGTCGAGGTTCACGACGAATCGCACGAGGAAGAACTATTCTTAGTCCACTAAGATGCCATGGGGCTTTCAGGCTCGTCATTCGAGACGCATCGTTCGAGCGCGTCAAGTTTCGCGGAGGAAAGCGTCGACGCGACGCTGCAGAAGCGATTTCGGCATCCGTGCAAAGCCTGGCGAACGGAGCGCCCGCACGACGCCGCAGTTCCCCTTCACTGCGAAACGTAAGCTTCGGCCTCGATCTCGACCAGCATCTCGGGCGAGATCAGCGCGCTGACCTGAAGCATCGAGGTTGCAGGACGAATTTCGCCGAAGAATTCTCCGTGCGCTTTGCCGATCTTCTCCCATTCGGCGATGTTGGTGACAAACATTCGCGTGCGGACGACATCCTTCATGCCGGCTCCAGCTTTCTGCAACGCGCTCTCGATGTTTTTCAGAGTCTGGATTGCCTGTGCGTACGAGTCACCCACGCCAACGATTTTGCCGTCGGGCCCAGTCGCCGTTGTGCCTGACACGTGGATAAGCGGACCAATTTTCACGGCCCGCGAGTAGCCCACGATTGGCTCCCAGGCTGTGCCGCTCGAGATATTCCTTCGTTCCATTTTCAGATCCCTCCTGCACAATCTCATTCTAGTCGCGCCAACTTGTTGCGATTAGCAGCCGCGAGCTGCGTGTGCCAACAAAAACTGCCCGCAACCTTGCAAGGACTTGCATACTTCTAAATCATTAGTGAAATTGATGCGATTCATAAACAAAAGTCACTTGCGTTTGCCAGAGAACTGGGATAACTACTTACTCACGAGGATCGAAAGCCCTTGTGGGAAGAGGCTTTCAGGAGGAGCACAATCGGCATGATTCCGGAATCACATCCACTTTGCCAGCTCTTTCAGGAATTGGTCGGGCGTCACTACGCCGACGCGATCGGCATTCGCGATCCGCAGGTGGTTGCCTATGTCTCGCATCTGTTGACGGAATTTTGCGAAGCCGATCAGCTGTTCAAGATTCATGACGTGGCCAACCGTCCGCTTGCCGATGTGGGCGAGATGCTGCTCGAGTCCGATCCGGTCTACGGGCCCGCGCCATCGTTCGATCGCGAGCGCCAGGTGCGCAAACACATCGGCGACTACGCGCTGTTCTTCGCCGGAATGTTTCCCGAAAGCATTAATCATCACCGCCTGCGCCGCCACCGGCTGGAAAGTTTTGTCGAATGGATGAAGGCCGGGAAAGAAAGCTACTACATCGTGTCGAAGTTCGAGCACTTCGAATACGCCAATGTCGCTCCGCTCTTTGCCAAGATGGCGCGCGAGTTCGAAGGATGTGTATATGGACTCAACATGGTGAAAAACGATCTGCAGGAAATGCAGCATCCCATCGTGCGCCGTGGTGGCGAACTGTTGATGTAGCGCGAAAGCTGAGCCGGGCGCCCAACCGTCACCTGCTCAAATCTGGCTGCCCTCCGATGCGGTAGAAACTGAGCGCCGTGTCTCCCTGCACTAACAGACGAATCCTGCGCAACGGACCGAAGTCCGCTCCTGGATCAAATTTTTTTTCGTGCTCCGCGATCACCAGAGACATAGCCCACACCAGCGCGGAATCGGCCAGCGCAGTCAGGGTCTGGCTGTAGGAATCGCGCATGCGATAGGGCGGGTCGAGGAAGATCACGTCGGCGGCAACGTGCTCGCGCTGCAGCCGCCAGAGGGCTCCGGAAAGATCGTCGCGCAGAATCTTGTATCCCGAGGCGACGCCGAGGCTCTGCAGGTTTCGCTCGATCAGCTTCGCCGCCGCATCGGCGACCTCAACGAAATAGGTCTGTTTGGCGCCGCGGCTGATGGCTTCAATTCCCACCGCCCCGGTACCGGCAAAAAGATCCAGCCACACGGTGTCGCGCAGGGCCTCGGGATTGCCCGCCGTGAGCACGTTGAACAGCGTCTCGCGCAGGCGGTCCGAGGTGGGACGGATATCCATCCCGCGCAGTGACCGCAGCGGGCGCCCGCGATATTTGCCGGCGATCACGCGCATAGAATGTGCCTTCGATTCCCCGAGCCAATATATCGAACCATGTAAAATAACGATAGCAGCCGGCAGCCGGGCCGGAATCATGAGAAGCTTCTCCATTCACGTCGGGCGGTTGTTCGGGGTCGAGGTTCGCCTTCACCTGACGTTCGTGATTTTGCCGCTGTTCATTTTCTGGACGGAATATAACGCGCAGCATCCGTCCAACGGCGCGCGCGACCTCGCTCTCGTGGGAATTGTGCTGGCCGGCGTGGCCGTGCATGAAATCGGACAGATGCTGATGGCGCGGCGCTACGCGCTGGTTCCCAAGGCAGTGATCCTTTTGCCGCTCGGCGGGGTCACAGTGTTCGACGAATCGCGGGTGCAGAAGCCGGAACCGGCCGGGGCGGCATGGAAGCGGGAGGTGCGGATCGCGCTCACCGGGCCGCTGGTGAACCTTGCCTTCGCAGGGCTGGCGGCGGCAGTGGTATTCGCCGCGGTCCCAGGAGCAAACCTGTGGAAGTGGCCGTTCTTGCAGTCGAGCAACCTGCCGCGCAGCCTGGTGTGGGCCAACCTTTATATTGCGGGATTGAATCTTCTGCCGGCGTATCCACTCGATGGCGGCCGCGTGCTGCGGGCTTATTTTGCGCGCAGCATCGATCCCGCTGCGGCGACGCGACGCGCCGTCTCCATTAGCCACGCCATCGCGATGGTCCTGATGGTGGCGGGTTTGTTCAGTATCGGTCATTGGCTCACCATGGTCGGGCTCATTATCTTTTCGGCGGCACAGTTGGAGGAGCGGGCAGTCATCTTCCAGTCCGTGCTCGATAATGTGCGCCTCGAAGAAGTGATGCTCACCGACTTTGCGACGCTCTCTCCCGCCGATACGCTTGAAGATGCATTGGAAAAGGCCGTGCACTCGCTGCAGGACGATTTTCCCGTGGTGCGCGGCAGTGACATGGTGGGCGTGATTTCGCGGCAACGCATTCTCGAAGCGCTGCGCATGGAAGGCAACGGCTACGTCCAGGCCGTGATGAACAAGATTTTTGAGGTCTCGGTGCGGCAGGAGTCGCTGGCTTCGGCCTTCCGCAAGCTGACCTCGCGCAATCTCAGCATCATTCCGGTGGTCGAAGATCAGCGTCTGGTGGGAATCGTCACGCTGCAGAATCTGATGCACTCCATGGCACTGCTGGCCGAGAGTCGCAAACTGCGGCGGGACCAGTCGAACTCATAGTTCGATCGGCCATCTTCACTTCTCAATGGCTACTTCTCAATCGCTAAACATTTCAGGCATCGCGTTAGCCAAAACACGCTTGTCATCCCGTGCGTGGATGACAATTCGTGTCGGGATGGCGGACTCGTGCCGGGATGGCACACCTATGCGGGGATGGCGCATCATCCCGTGCACGGGATGGCGCTTGGCGTGACAGTCCGTAATGATCTAACAGCTGTGAAACCGGGCTAGAACAGCCGCACCGCTTTCGCCTGCTGCACAGCAGAAATATTCTCCAGCCTCTTGAGTACGTCGTCCGGCACACGTCCATCCACGTGCACAACGGCGATGGCTTCGCGTGGTTCCGCGGGCGCCTCGGTGCTGCGCCGGCCCAACGAAAAATCGGCGATGTTGATCTCGGCTTCGCCCAGAATCGTACCGACTTTGCCGATCACTCCGGGCACATCGCGATTGCGCAGGTAAATCAGATCGCGCTCCAGCGGGGCTTCCACGTCAATCTCGTCAATGTGCAACAGACGGGGTGCGGTCCCGCGCAACACGGCGCCTTTGACCATATGCTCTTCTGTCGAACTCTTCAGGAATATCGACAACACGCTGCCGGCGCCGCCGGTTGAGGCTTTCGCTTTGTGCGCCTCGTGAACGAGGAGTCCGCGAGACTCCGCCAGTGACGCGGCATTCACGAGATTGGCTTTCTCGTCGAGCGTCTGGTTGAGGATGCCCTTGATGGCGCCGTTGCGGATCAGTTCCGTCTTCCACTCCGCGATGTGGCCGCTGTAGCGCAGCGAAATCTGTTCAATCGATCCTGCGGAAATCTGCGCCAGAAACGCCCCCATGCGCTCCGCCAGAACGATATAGGGCTGCATTTCGGCATACTCCTCCGCCGAAACCGATGGCACGTTCACCGCATTCTGAATGACGCCATGCTTCAGGTATTCCCGCACCTGCCGCGCAATCTGCACCCCGACAGCTTCTTGCGCCTCGTGAGTCTGGCCGCCGATGTGCGGCGTCAGAAGAACGTTCTCCATCGCCTGAAGGGGAGAATTTTTCAGCGGCTCTTCGACAAACACGTCGAGCGCGGCGGCCGCGACGTAGCCTTGTTTCAGCGCGTCCACCAGATCGGCTTCGTGTACTAATTCTCCGCGAGCACAGTTCACCAGGCGAACGCCATTTTTCATTTTCTTGATCGCGTCGGCGTTGATCATGCCCGTAGTCTGAGGCGTCAGGCCCACGTGCAGCGTGATGTAATCGGCGGCCGCGTAGAGTTCATCGAGGCTGGCCAGCCGTATTCCTTGCTCTTTGGCTACGGCGATCGAGACAAAAGGATCGTGCGCCACGATTTCCATTCCGAAGGCACGTGCCCGCCGCGCCACTTCCATGCCAATGCGGCCAAGGCCGGCGATGCCCAGTGTCTTGCCGCGCAGTTCTGTGCCTTGCAGCGATTTCTTTTCCCACTTGCCGGCGTGCATGAGCGCGTCGGCACGGCAAAGATGGCGCGCCATGGCCAGCATCATGCCCAGAGTGTGCTCCGCAACCGCTATCGCGTTGGCGCCCGGCGTGTTCATCACCGCGATGCCCTGGCGCGTAGCAGCGTCCAGATCGATGTTGTCCACGCCAACGCCGGCTCGGCCCACCACGCGCAGCTTCTTCGCATGCGACAGCAGCGCGGCATCCGCCTGCACCGCCGAGCGCACAATCAGCGCGTCGGCCGACTCAAGATGCTCGGCGAGTTTGCCATCGAGTTGATCTGCGGTGAGGACGGTCCAGCCCGGTTCCTTGAGTTGTTCTACGGCGGCGGATGAGATTTTTTCTGCGATGATGATTTTCAATGGAGTGCCGACCCTTCTGGACTGCTGAACTGCTATGGACACGAATCACGATTGATGTGACAAAACATTGACAACAAAATGACAGCGCCCTGACACTGCTGCCTCACGATTCTCCTAAGCTTCTTCCATCGCGGGCCATCGACCCGCAGGAGAACCCTATGAAGATTGCGAAAACAGTTTTTCTAGCCGCTCTGCTTACGGCAGCTTTGGCGTGCGGTTACAGCAAGAAGGCGAGCACTCCCGCAGCAGCGGGAACATTGCCGAGTGTGACCGCACTCTCTCCCGACAACGCACCAGCAGGCAGCACCGGCGTGGTGCTCACGGTGAACGGCGCCAACTTCAACGGCAACGCCACCGTGAATTGGAACGGCACCGCGGTGACCACACAGTTCGTGAGCTCTGGCCAGTTGACGGCGACGATCCCGGATGCGGACATTGCAACTGCCGGCACCGCGTCGGTGAATGTCACTAATCCTGGAACTGCCGGTGGAATCTACGGCGGCGGCACCATGGCAGAATCGTCCAATCCGATGACGTTCACCATCAACTAGGATTCGAGGGGCGTCACCGCGCGCTCCTCACGCGCCAACAAGCTGGCGTTTGACGGCGAAGCCGCGGGCATAGACTTCTTGCGCCGCGCGCACCGCCGCACCATACTCTGGCGCCTTTCCGGTGACGCGGCCTAGCACGTGTTCGAGCGCGGCCAGGATGCCGATCGTATCCAGGTAATCGTAGTAGCCGATGTGGGCAATGCGAAAGAGCTGGCCTTTCATTTCGCCCTGCCCGTTCGCCACCACGGCGTCGAACGCTTCGCGGAACTCTTTGATGATCGCGCCGGAATCAATTCCCTGCGGCGAGCAGATGGAAGTCAGCGCGGCTGCAGGGGACCGAGCGAAGAGTTTCAGGCCCAGGGCCTGTGCGCCGGCACGCGTCATCTCGGCGCAAAGTTCGGCGTTCTCCACCAGCGCTTCGCGCCCTTTCGCCAGGTCGCCGCTTCCCATCTCGCGCACGAACTCCAATGCCGCGCCCAGAGCCGCAAACAGCGAGGTCGCCGGCGTGTAGGCGGACTCGCCCTTGGCCGCCGACTTGCGTTCTTTGCGTAGATCAAAATAGTAACGCGGAGAAGTGGTGGTCTCCATCCGCCGCCACGCGCGCTCGCTCACCGCGCAATACGCGAGGCCCGGAGGAATCATCAGCGCCTTCTGCGATCCGCCGATGATCACATCCACGCCCCAGCCATCGACGTCGAAGTGAGTCGTGCCCAGGCCGGTGATCGCGTCCACGATCAGCAGCGTCCCGTCCCCGGTGGCGCGCACGATCTTCGCAATGCCTTCGACATCGTGGCGGACGCCGGTCGAGCTCTCCGTAGCCTGCACAAATACAGCGCGCACATCAGGAGTCAGTTTCGCGCGAATGTCCGGCAGGGAAAAGGTTTCGCCATAAGGCGCGCTCAGCACTTCCACGTTGCAGCCGAAAGCCTTGCCCAGGCCGGTCCAGCGCTCGCCGAACTTTCCGGCCGTAAGCACCAGAACTTTGTCGCCGGGTGAAGTCAGATTCGAGACCGACGCCTCCATCACCCCCGTGCCGGAACAAGCCAGCACGAGAACGTCATTCTTCGTGCCGACGAATTCCTTCATGTCTGCCAGCACGCGCTGGTAGAGCGAGCGGAAATCGGCGGTGCGGTGATGCGCGGTAAAGGATGCCATGGCGGTTTGCGCCGCTGGCAGCAGCGGCGTGGGACCGGGAGTAAAAAGACGGTTCTTGCGCAACATAGGAAGACCCTCACGAGCAGGATAGTCGATAAGTTTACTGGAAGCGCGGCGGCGGCGCGGTGATAAACGTCACAACCTGGAATCGGTTCCGGTAGCGGCTATAATCCCCTCATGAGCCTCGTTGAACAGATTCAAAAAGACATTGTCACCGCCATGAAGGCAAAAGACGAAGCCCGCCTTTCCTGCCTGCGCATGGTCAAAGCCGCGCTGCAGAACCGCAAGATCGAAAAAATGGCGGAGCTCGACGAGAAAGAATCGCACGCCGTTCTCAACACGCTGATCAAGCAGCGCAAGGACTCGGTCGAACAGTTCACCAAAGGCGGACGCCAGGAAATGGCCGACAAAGAAGCGGCTGAGATCGGGATGATCGAAAGCTACCTGCCCAAATCCGCTGGCGAGGATGAAGTAGTTGCGGGGGTTCGGGTTGTGATTTCGGAGATGAGTTCGCCGACCATGAAAGATATGGGGACGGTGATGAAGAACGTGATGGCACGTTTCAACGCGGCCGGCATGCGGGTGGATGGGAGGATGGTGAGCGACGCGGTGAAACGGGAGTTGGCCGGGAAGTAGCGGTTTTATGTGGAGACAGCCGCCCTCGGCTGTCCCGAGGTCCCTCGGGGACTGTAAAGCCCGCGTCTTATCGGCTCCTCTGCAACTCCCGATAAGCCTCGCTCTTCGAAATCCCGCGTTCCTTCGCCACTTTCTTCAGCGCCGCCTTCTCGTCGACTTTCTCTTCCGCCATGATCTGTTCCAACCTCTTACCGATTGGAATGCGGGCGGACGAGGCGTCCGCCCCTCCACGGCCTTCGCCTTCTTCGGCCTTCCCGATCAGCAGCGTGATTTCGCCTTTCACTGCGTCGCGAGCCTTCAACGTCTCTAAAACTTCACCCGCGCGACCGCGCAGGAATTCCTCATGCAATTTTGTCACTTCGCGAGCGATTACCACATGCCGGTCTTGCCCCAGAACTTCGGCCACATCCGCGAGCGCCTCAATGATACGGTGCGGAGCTTCATAAAAAACCTGCGTGCGCGGCGATGTTCGAATCGCTTCCAGCGCAGCTCTTCGCTCCCCGCGCTTGGCCGGTAAGAATCCGCTGAAGCGGAACGAATCTGTGGGCAGGCCGCTCGCCACCAGCGCCGCCAGGAACGCCGACGCTCCCGGAATCGGCACCACCGGCAGATGATGCCGGATGGCCAGCGTAATCAGCCGGAATCCCGGATCGGAGATTCCCGGCATGCCCGCATCCGTCACCAGCGCGACGCTCGCCCCTTCCTGCATCTCCTTCACCAACTCCGCCGCGCGCGTCATCTCGTTGTGCTCGTGGTAGCTGGTGGTGCGCGTCGTGATGCCGTAATGGTTGAGCAGTTTTTGCGTCTGGCGCGTATCTTCGCAGGCGATGACGTCGACTTCCTTGAGCATGCGAACGGCGCGCAGCGTGATGTCTTCCAGGTTTCCGATGGGCGTACCTACGAGATATAAGGCCGGACCGGCGGGCACGCGCTGCGAGAGAGTAGCGGTCGAACCTGGCTCGGGACTGGAATCCTTCATGCGCGCAGTCTAACAGGGAAGACGTAACGATTTCGGCGTAACCTCAATCGCTCCGCGGGCGTTATGCTGTCGTACGCACATTTTCTGGGAGGACGCCCACCTAAGCATCTCTGCATTCCAGACTGCCTGCTCACACTGCCTCCCCTGAATTGACGCAATCGAAGCTGCGCCCCTAGAATCGATAGGAAGGCCGTTTCGTCCAAACTTTCACAGCCCATGCCCCTTTACGAATACGAGTGCGAGAAGTGCGGTCACCGCTTCGAGAAAATCCAGAAATTTTCCGACAAGATGGTCAAGAAGTGTCCGGAGTGCGGCGGCAAGGTCGAGCAGATGATTTCCGCACCCGCCGTGCAGTTCAAGGGATCGGGCTGGTACGTCACGGACTACGCCAAGAAGTCGGGCACGCCCGCGTCTGACGGCGTGATTATGGACTCGAAGAAAGACGACAACTCCAAATCGGATGCTTCCACGAAGGGCAGTCTCGAAAATGCGAAAGACAGCTCCGGCAAAGAGAGCTCCAGCAAAGAAAGCTCATCCAAAGACAGCTCTTCCACAGAACGTTCTTCCTCGAAATCCAGGAAACACAAGTAGTCTTCGCAGTTGCCGGCCAGAGGCCAGCGCTACAAACCCTACTTCAGTTCCCGCTTCCAGTGATCTTCCATCATGTGAAATAAATGCGCGCGGGCATCTGGGCCGGCGATGCTGTGAGTCTTATTGGGATAGATCATCAGCTGGAATTGTTTGCCGGCCTTGATCAACGCGTCCACCATCTGCACGCTGTTCTGAAAGTGCACGTTGTCGTCGCCGGTGCCATGGACCAGCAACAGGGCTCCATGCAGATTCGCGGCCGCCTTGGTCACGTCCGACTGGTCGTAACCTTCTTTGTCGTCTTTGAGCAGGCCAAAGAAGCGCTCCATATAGATCGAGTCGTAGTTGCGCGCGTCGGTGACGGGCGCCACAGCGATGCCGGCGCGGAACCGGTCGGAGTGGGTCATGGCGTAGAGCGTCATCGATCCGCCATTCGACCATCCCCAGATGGCGACACGGTCTTTATCGAGCTGTGGATACTGCGCCAGAAGCTGGTCGAGCGCAGCCAGTTGATCTTTCAGTTCGATGGCGCCGAACTCATGGCGAATCGCAGTCTGAAACTTGCGGTCGCGGCCGGGAGTGCCGCGATTGTCGACCGCAAAGATGGCAAACCCGTCGCGCGCCAGAATCTCGTCGAATGCATTGGCCGGCCCTTTCATCACCATCTGCGCTGCCGGACCGCCGTAGATATCGATGATCACCGGAATCTTGCCGCCGGCCGGCGGATTTGGCGGGAGCAACAAACGCCCGTACAGAGTGGTGCCGTCGTCCGCCTTGAAGTCAAGGAACGTCGGAGCGCGCAGCCCATACTCCGCCGCCGCGTCGCGTGCCTGCCACACCGGCGCGCACGTCCCACCCACGGTGCATAGCGAGATCTTCGCCGGTGCTGTGGGGCCCACGGATATCTGCTGGTAGTGCTTAGCGTCGTCGGCAAAATTTCCGAAGGAAAGCCCCTCGTCATGCGTGAGTTGCTGCATGCCGGTGCCATCCATCTTCACCGAAAAAATGTGGCGCTGCCGGGGATCGTCTTTGTTGGCGGCGAAAAAAACTGTGCCCGCGGCTTCATCCACGCCTTCGATGTCGAGCACCTCGAAATCGCCGTGCGTCAGTTGCCGCTCCAGCTTGGCGTCTGCGCCCATCGGATTCTGTTTATCAACGCTGTAAAGGTAGAGATGCATGTTGCCGTCCCGCCAGCTCGGCCATATGAATCCCGTGCCAGATTTCAGAACGGATATCTCGATGTGCTCAAAATCGATCCAGGCTCCGGGCGTGCTTTCGGTCAGCACGATGCGCGACTTCCCGGATTGCGCGTCGATGAAATACAAATCCAGTTTGTCTTCGGTGCGATTGAGAACCTCTGCCCAAATCACTCCATCGCGCACCCAGCCGAAACGCGGGATGTAAGCTTCCTCATCGCTGGTGAGAGAAATCCAGCGCACCTTACCTTTGCTCGCATCCACTACGCCCAGTTTTACGGTGGGATTTGGATCTCCCACCTTGGGATATTTTTCGTTATCCACCGTGGGATGCGTTGGGATCAAATTCACCAGGGGATAGGTGGGCACCTTGGTTTCGTCCATGTGCAGGAAGACGATATCTTTGCTGTCGGGCGACCAGAAATAATTGCTACGCACGCTCAACTCCTCGGCATACACCCAATCGATGTCGCCGTTGAATAAGTCGTCCGCCGTATCTTTGGTGAGCTGTTTCTCGCTTTTGCCATTCGCCGGCCGCACGTAAAGATTGTGCTTGCGGATGTAGGAAACCTTGCTGCCATCCGGAGAGAACTTGGGATCGCCGTTGGGATCCGGCGCAGAGGTAAATTGCACCGCAGTGGCCGTAGTCAAATCGTAAAGCCAGAGCTGTCCCTGCGAGTCGAAGAGCATGTGCTTGGAATCGGGCGCCCACACGTAGGCGGCGACGCCATAACGAGTGAGGCGTTCTTTCTCGCGCTCGTTCTTCACTTTGTTCACGTCGGGATCGAGCATGGCCAGCTTGGCCGCGCTGACCAGAACTTTCTTTTCTCCGGTAGCCGCGTCCATGTACCAGAGCTCGCCTTGTTCACCATCGCGCTGCACGAACGAGAGTCTGGCGCCGTCAGGACTCCACTCCATATTTTCCGGACCGCGCCCATTCAGGCCGCCCGGCGCGTAAATTGCTTCAATAGTGAGTGGCTTTAAGGGCGGAGTCGACTGCGCCTGCACGTTTGAAATCGACAGGCCGCAACAAAAGATAAGAGCAGCGAAAAGCGCGACGTATTTCTTCACGAGAAACTCCATCGAAAAATAGAAAAACACGCAGGGGGAATGAAAAGTTTACACCCGCGAGGCCGCCGAATGCGCGACCGCGACCGCAGAAGTTCGGGCGGACTATTTCGCGAGCGTACAATGTCTCTGTGCCTGACGCCCAGCGCCAGAACGATTCTACCGGCAAGCACCGCCGGCACAAGGCCTATGCCGCCGAAACCTCCGGCCTGCTGTTTGTGGCGATTTTGCTGATGGTCCTGATTCTGATTCGCTACTGGCACGCCATCCACTGGAGCCTGCGCTGACGGTGGCCTCGCTGCAGGCTGATCCGTTGCTGGTGGCCGTGCTCGGCCCCACGGCCAGCGGAAAAACTGCGCTTTCTCTGGCGCTGGCGGAACGCTTTGGCGGCGAGATCGTAAACTGCGATTCCGTTGCCATGTACCGTGAGTTCGACATTGGCACGGCCAAACCCACCGCTCTGGAACGAGCCCGTGCCCCGCATCATCTGCTCGATTGCATCGCCCCCACAAGCCCTATGACGTCCGGCGAATATGCCCGCCAGGCGCGGCAAGTGCTCGCCGAGATCAAGGCGCGGAACCGCTTGCCAATCGTCGCTGGCGGAACCGGCCTTTACCTCCGCGCCCTGCTCGAAGGACTTTTCCCCGGCCCGCAGCGTTCGGAAGAGCTGCGCGACCGGCTGCGCGAACTGGCGGCGAGCCGTGGTTCCAGTTACCTGCATCGCATTCTGCGCCGCCTCGATGGCGTCGCCGCCGGGAAGATTCATGCCAACGACACGCCCAAGCTCATTCGCGCTATTGAAGTTTGCCTGGCGTCGCGGCAGAAGATGTCGGAACTTTGGAAACACGGGAGCGAGCCTTTACGCGGCTTTCGCATTCTGCGGCTCGGTCTTGATCCCGAACGGCAGGCTGCTTTACGGCCGCATCAACCATCGCGCGGAACAAATGTTTGAAGGCGGACTGATCGAGGAAACGCAGCGGCTGCGCCAGAAATACGGAGACGACTGCGGCCCGCTGTCATCCCTCGGATACAAGCAGGCTCTGCAAGACTTGCGCGGCGAGCTCACGCGCGAGCAGGCGCTAAGCGCCGCTAAGCAGGGCCATCGCAAGTATGCCAAACGGCAGATGACCTGGTTTCGCCGCGAGCCCGAAGTCCACTGGCTGCGCGGTTTCGGCGACGATCCAGAAATTCAGCGGGAAGCGGTGGCTCGAGCAGAATCCCTTTTGGGCCCGTGATTTTCACCGATAAACATGGATGTGGGGCGGCACGATTGCCGCTCCACGAATCTGCTATGTTTTCAGCATGCGCAAAGTAGCCATCCTGCTTCTTGCGGTTGCACTGACCGCGACTGTCTCTGCCAAGGATAAAGAAAAAGAAAAATTCCAGCGCCCCGGCCCGATCCATCTCACCCCCGCCGGCGAGAAGTGGGCGCAGAAGACGCTCCACAAGCTGACTACCGAAGAAAAAATCGGACAGCTCTTCATGATCTGGTGCCGGGCCAGTTTTCTGAACGTGGAGAGCCCCGAATACCTGCAACTGCGCGACGCCATGCAGAAATACCACCTCGGCTCGTTCGCCATGACCGTCCATGTGGACGGCCCCTATCTTCTGCGCAGCGAACCCTACGAAGCGGCGGAGCTTCTCAATCGCCTGCAGAAGGATTCAAAACTGCCGCTGCTGTTCGCCGCCGATTTCGAGCGCGGCGTCTCGATGCGCCTTATGGGAACGACTGTTTTCCCGCACGCGATGGCTTTCGCTGCAGACGGTAAGCTGGAAGATGCCGAGACCTTCGGCCGCATCACCGCCCAGGAATCCCGAGCGATCGGCATTCACTGGAATTTTTTTCCGGTCGCCGATGTCAACTCGAACCCCATCAATCCCATCATCAACACGCGTTCTTTCGGCGAAGATCCCACTCAGGTTGGCGATCTGGTCGCGGCCTATATCAAGGGAGCGCATGAGGGTGGAATGCTGACCACGGCCAAGCATTTCCCCGGGCACGGGGACACTTCGACGAATTCTCACCTCGGAGCAGCCACGGTAAATGGAGACCGTGCCCATGTCGATTCCATTGAACTGCCTCCTTTCCGCCAGGCCATCGCAGCAGGGGTCGATTCGGTGATGGTGGGACACCTGACCGTGCCCGCGCTCGATCCCGATCCCGATCACGACGCCACAATTTCGCCCGCGATCATCTCCAGCCTGCTGCAAACACAAATGGGCTTTCGCGGAATCGTCGTCACCGACGCGCTCGACATGGCGGGCTTGACGCGCCTGTTTGTCAACAACGTTGGACGGGCCGCGGTCGAAGCTTTCAAGGCGGGGAATGACTTGTTGCTGCTGCCCGTTGACTTGCCCTCGTCCTTCAACGCCATGCTGGATGCTGTGAAATCGGGGGAAATCTCCCGCGAACGCCTCGACCGCTCCGTCCTTAAGATACTGAGGGCAAAGGCATCTTTCGGTTTGCAGGACGTCCGCATGGTCGACCTGAACTCCATCGCCGAGGTCGTGGGCAAGCCGGAAAACCTCGCAGCCGGCCAGCAGATCGCCGATGCCGCCGTCACACTGGTACGCGATAACGGCAAGGTTTTGCCTCTTAAATCGAAGGGAACCACGACGGGTGCGCTTCCGTATACCACTCAAGAGGAGACGCGCAATCGGGTGGTCGCGGTTTTGTTTTCCGACGATGTGCGCACCGATTCCGGCCGCGCTTTTGGACGCGAATTACGCGCCCGCATCCCGGATGCGCACCTGATCTATGTCGATTCACGCATCGCTGCGGGAATGAGCGACGAAGTGCTAAAGGCGGTGGATGCAGCCGAGTCCGTTGTGGCGGCAGTGTACGTGATTCCGATGTCTGGCAAGGCAGGCTTGACGTTCGCCGTAGCGCCCAGCCCGGGGACGAACGCAGTTGCGATGGGCGATCCGGCCGGCGTGCTGCTGGAGCAGGTGCTCGATCACGCTGCCCAGAAGACCATGGTGGTCGCTCTCGGGAGCCCGTATCTGGCCGCGGACTTCCCCAAGATCGAGAATTACATGTGCACGTTTTCCAACGCGACGGTGTCGGAGGTGAGCGCGGTCAAGGCGCTTTTTGGAGAGATCGCCATCCGCGGACATCTTCCCGTAACCATTCCGAATATCGCTCAGCGCGGCGCCGGCATCGAGCATCCGGTCCAAGTCGCGAGTGGAGGGTCTCAAAATGCGCAGAAATAAATTTCGTGAATTTCTAATGCCGGGGGCAGCCTGCCTGGCTGCGTTCCTGCTTCTATCCGCCTGCAGCGTGAACGTCAAAAAAGAAGCCAACGGGCAGGATAAGCAGGTCGACATCAAAACCTTTGCCGGCGGCATTCACGTCAGCAAACAGGCAGACGTCGCCGATATCGGCCTGGCCGTCTATCCCGGCGCCCGCTTAAGAGAAAAAGATTCCGACGGCAGCGATAAGAGTGCCAATGTGAACATCTCCGGCTTCGGTTACGGACTGAAGGTCGTGGCCCTGGAATACGAATCCGACGACGACCCCGCCAAGATCGTCGCTTTTTATAAGGACCAATTGAAAAAATACGGCAATGTGCTCGAATGCCGCACTTCCGGCCTGAACCTCGACATGAAAATGGGTTCGCACGAGTCTGGTGATCTGACCTGCGAAGGCGAGCACGGCAACAACGTGGAACTCAAAGTTGGGAAGAAAGACGATCAGCATATCGTGGCCGTCAAGACCGAAAGCAAGGGATCGAGTTTTTCGCTGGTATACATGCGCGCCCACGGCAAAGACGCCGACATCTAGACCGCTGTTTCGCGGCTATCCGGGAGGAAGTTATGTTTCGTTTATCCGTTCTGAGTTTTACCGCCATTGTGGGGCTTAGCATGCTTGCCGCGACTTCCAACTGCGCCGCGCAGGCGTCCGGCAACGACAAAGATAAAGACTCGTTCGACGTCCGCAGCTCGGTTGGCGATTTGCACGTCGGCAAGGACGGCACTGCCGAGAAAGCCGGCCTGCCTCTGTACCCGGGCGCGCGCCCGAAACACGAGAAAGACAACGACCCGTTGAATTTCGGGATCCTCACCGAGAGCTTTGGCTTGAAGCTGGTGGTTGCAAAATACGAATCGGATGATGCCACCGGCAAAGTCATCGCATTCTATCGCGACAAACTCAAAAAGTATGGCAAGGTTCTCGAGTGCCATACCCGCCACAATGACACCCATGCTGAAATCAATGACAGCGACAGTGACAAGAGTTCCAAAGAACTGAAATGTGATGGCGACAACGGCGGCCCGATTACCGAACTGAAAGTCGGCACTGAAGACAACCAGCACGTCGTTGCTGTCGAACCAGGTGAAGGCCACGGCAGCGGCGCAATTTTCTCCCTGATCTACGTCCACACCCGTAAGCAAGGGGATATCTGAGGCAAACGGTCTAGCGCGGCCCCGCCGCTTCCTTGCGCCTGCCGCTCGTCGTGCGGTACTTTCAATCTAGCCTTGCTCCAGCCTTCATGGATCATCCCTGCTACAAGTGCGGCCGCAAAATGGAAGATGGCAAGCCGTTTTGCTCGGAATGCGGCGCGCCCCAGATTCGCGTGGCCATGCCTGAACCGACGGCGGTACCCGTTGCCGCAGGCCATGAAGCCTCGACGGCAGCGGTCAGCCCGATGGAATTAGCGTATCCCGCAATTCCTACTCCTTCGCTGCCGGTTGGCTGGCTGCACTCGCTGCAGCCATGCGTGATCGCGGCCAGCGTGGCTGTGTTGCTGATGTTCGTCGGCGTGAATCCGTTTATGGGCGCGCTCCCTGCCGGATTTCTCGCCGTCGCCCTGGCTCGTCGCCGCAATCTCGGAATTCCAGTTCGCGCCGGTACGGGAGCCAAGCTCGGAGCGATTACCGGCTTGTTTCTTTTTGGTATCTCGACGATCCTCGGCATGCTGGCCGTCGCCCTGCTGCATAAAGGCGCCGAGATGCGCAGCAAAATGATGGAGACGATCCAGCAGGCTGCCGTGCGCTATCCCGGCCCCGACGTACAGCCCTTTCTCGACTTTGCAAAATCACCCGACGGCTTCACCTTCATTCTGCTGGCATCGCTGATTATCAGCTTGCTGGCTCTTATCGTTCTGGGTAGCCTTGGCGGAGCCCTGGGTGCGGCTTTGCTGGGACGGCGCAACCGTCCCTAACCTGCCCTCGCCAGATTTCTTCCACCTCCCCTTGCCGACGCCGCCCGAGCCGCGTATGATTCACGGTTTGCCTTTGAGCCTCATGAACACACCGGCACGCGGATCATTGCTCGACATCGAGCATCTCGACGAGAAGGACATCCTGGGCCTGCTGAAACTGGCCCGCCGGATGAATCCCTCCAAGGCGCGCCCCCTGCTGCGCAACAAGCGGATCGTGCTGCTGTTTTACGAAGCTTCCACGCGCACGCGCTCTTCCTTTGAAATTGCCGCCAAATCGCTGGGTGCCATCACCATTCTGGTGCATGCCTCGGGATCGAGCATCGAGAAGGGTGAATCTCTGCTCGACACCGGCTACACTTTGCGCGCGGTGGGTGCCGACGCCATCGTCATCCGGCATCCTTGTGCTGGCGCGCCGCACCTGATGGCGAAGAACATCGACATCCCCGTTATCAATGCCGGGGACGGCATGCACGAGCATCCTTCGCAGGCCTTGCTCGATGCCTTCACCATCCTGAAACATAAGAAGTCGTTCAAAGGCCTGCAGGTTGCGATTGTCGGCGATATCGTGCACAGCCGCGTGGCCCGCTCGGCGTGCCATCTCCTCACGAAGTTTGGAGTGAAGGTCACGCTCTGCGGTCCGCCGGAGTTTGTGCCCGAGATTGCGGGCACTCTCGCGCCTGGTCTGCGCGTCTCGCGCCATCTCGAAGAAGCGGTGCGCGGCGCGGACGTGATCACGCTCTTGCGGGTGCAGAAAGAGCGCCTCGCGGGCCAGAAAATCCGCCTGGAAGATTACATCGCGCACTATCAGATGACCCCGGCGCGGCTGAAGCTGGCGAAGCGCGACGCCATCGTCATGCATCCCGGCCCTATCATTCGCGGGCTCGAACTGACCTCGGAAGTGGCGGACGGTCCGCAATCGCTGATTCTGGATGAAGTTCACAACGGCGTTGCCACCCGCATGGCAATTCTGGCGCGCGCGCTGGGGAAGGCGAAATGAGCCACGGATGTTCACGGATCTACACGGATTGAAGTATGGCGAACGATAAATCCAAAACGGGCTCGCTCCTCATCAAAGGCGGCCACCTGATCGATCCCAGCGCGAAAATCAACGCGCCCATGGACGTTTTGCTGCGCGATGGCCGTGTGGCTGAGATCGCATTGCCCAACAAGGTCCGCGGCGGCGCCGACGAGAAGTTCGACGCCCGCGGCCTGATCGTTGCCCCCGGATTCATCGACCTGCACGTCCACCTGCGCGAGCCCGGGCAAAGCTATAAAGAAACCATGGCCAGCGGCACCGCCGCCGCCGCCGCTGGAGGCTTCACCTCGGTCTGCACTATGCCCAACACCGTGCCCGTCGTCGACACGGACGAGTGGGTGGCGTGGTTGCGCCGTCCTGAACGCGGCGCCGTGGTCAACGTTTTTCCCATCGCCGCCGCAACCCGCAGTTCACGCGGCTCGGCGCTTACGGATTTCGCCGCACTGCAGCGTGCCGGCGCGGTGGCCGTGACCGATGACGGCAAGCCCATCCTCGACGACGAAGTTATGCGGGCGGCCCTGCGCCTGGGCGCCGAACTGAACCTACCGGTCGTACAGCACGCCGAGGATACGCGCCTCACCGAGCACTGCTCCATGCACGCAGGCCCCACCAGCTTTCGTCTTGGACTGCACGGCATGACGGCGGCCGCCGAAGCCGGCATCGTGGAGCGCGATGTCACATTGGCGCAGCAGATTCGCGAATCGCGCTTGCACGTGGCCCATCTTTCCACCTCGGACGCGCTCAAGGCCGTCCGCCGCGGCAAGCGCGCCAAAGCCCGTGTCACCTGCGAGGTCACGCCGCACCACTTCACCCTGCTCGACGAAGATGTGGGCGAATACAACACGAATTTCAAGATGAACCCGCCGCTGCGTTCGGCCTCGGACCGCGAAGCCATTCTGGTCGCACTCGCCGACGGCACAATCGACGCCATTGCCACCGACCACGCTCCTCATGCCAGTCACGAAAAACAGTTGGAGTTCGAGCGCGCCGCCTTCGGCATCACCGGACTCGAAACCGCCTTGGCGCTAGCGATTACGAAACTTCACCGCGAGCACAAGATTTCCCTGCCGCGCATCGTCGAACTGTTCACCTCCGGCCCCGCCCGCGTCTTCGATCTTCGCAGCCGCGGATCGCTGCAGCGTGGCAACTTCGCCGACGTAACCATCTTCGACCCCAAGAAGCGTTGGACCTTCGAAGCCGCCAAGTCGCGGTCGCTCTCGCGCAACACTCCGTTTGATGGCTGCCAGTTTACGGGGAGGGTTGTGGCGACGGTGGTGGGCGGGAAGATGGTGTACCGGGGGGATTGAAGAATGCCTTCTTTGATCCGGCACTGCATCGTATACTAGAGCAGATGACCACGATAGCCACGACGGCCCCGGCGGCAACCCCCGCACAAACGGCGGCGGCTCTTCACGTTTCGCCGCGCCGTCTGCGCCGCCTATATGCCCTATTCCGGTCTTTCGGTTATTCTGCCAATGGCAAACGCCATTCCCGCCATGATCAGAGCAACGCCGCGAAAAAGAAAACCTCGCACTAAGCGCCGGCCAAAATCTGTATTCCTCAATATTCCTTACGATCGATCCTTCACTCGTCTTTATATTGCCTATATTGCCGCCGTTGCCGCGTTCGGTTTTATTCCGAAGGCCACGCTGCAGATCCCAGCCTCGCGCCGCCGGCTGGACCGCATTCTTTCTCTGATTTCGTCATCGGACTATTCACTGCATGATCTTTCGCGCGTCCAACTGGATCTGACCGCCCCTCGAACACCGCGTTTCAACATGCCGTTCGAATTGGGACTGACTGTCGCGCTGCAAAAATCAAAAATCACCCGCCACTCATGGATTGTGCTGGAGTCCCATCCACATCGGCTACTCAAATCGCTGAGCGATCTGAACGGCACGGACCCTTTCATTCATTCTGGAACCGTGCGGGGGCTGTTACGGGAGTTGTCGAGCATATTCGTGCGCACGAGTCGGAAGCCGTCCGTGCCACAAATGTATTCAATTTACCGGCTGCTCAGCTCGCGCCTGCCAAGTGTGCTGCGCTCGTCGGGATCGTCAACTCCGTTCAATGCCCGCGTATTCGCCGACCTGTGCGTCCTGGCCTCTCTGGCCGCGTCGGGCGATCAGTAATCAAGCAACAATCCCCATCCTCTTCCCCACCCTCCCCAGCACTTCGAGCGCCTGCTGCAGTTCTTCTTGCGTGTGCGTCGCGCTCATGATGGTGCGGATGCGGGCTTTGCCCTCCGGTACGGTTGGAAACGCAATCCCCGTCCCCAACACACCTTCTTTGAAGAGTTCGCGGGAGAAGTCCATGGTCAGCTTGCCGTCGCCGATGATGATCGGGGTGATCGGAGTTTCACTGGCCGGCGTCGACTTGCCGCCAATATCGAACCCCAACAGCCCCAACTCTTTTTTCCAGAAGCGCGTGTTCTCCCAAAGTTTTTCCATGCGCTCCGGTTCGTTTTCGAGGACATCGAAAGCGGCAATGCAGGTTGCCGCCACCGACGGCGGATGCGAGGTCGAGAACAAAAACGGCCGCGCGCGGTGATAGAGAAAGTCGATGAGATCGCGCGTGCCGCAGACGTAACCGCCGAGCGCGCCGATGGCCTTCGATAACGTGCCCACCTGAATATCCACCCGACCGTGCATTTTGAAATGATCGATGGTGCCGCGTCCGTTGCGCCCGAGCACGCCCGAAGCGTGCGCGTCGTCGACCATCATAATGGCGCCGTATTTTTCCGCTACATCGCACAGGCCAGGGAGCGGGCCGATGTCGCCATCCATGGAGAAGACGCCGTCGGAGATCAGCAGCTTCTTGCCGGGCTTGTCTTTGATGCTAGCCAGTTGCTCTTCAGCGTGGGCGATGTCTTTGTGGCGGAAGACCAGAATCTGCGCCTTCGACAGCCGCGCGCCATCGATGATCGAGGCGTGGTTCAGCGCGTCGGAAATGATGAAATCATCTTTGCCCAGCACTGCCGACACCGTCCCGGCATTGGCGGCGAAGCCCGACTGGAAGACCACACACGCCTCGACGTTCTTGAAGCGCGCGATCTTTTCTTCGAGATCCATGTGGATCTTCATGGTCCCGGCAATGGTGCGCACCGCGCCAGAGCCGACACCATACTTGCGCGTAGCCTCGAGCGCCGCCTCGCGCAGCTTGGGATGCGTGGTCAGCCCCAGGTAATTGTTCGACGCCAGGTTGATGACTTTTTTGCCGTCGAAGGTGCAGACCGCGGCCTGCTCGTCCTCAAGCACGCGCAGCTTGAAGTGCGTGCCTTTGGCCTTGAGCTCGTTGAGCTGGTCGGTGAGATAAGAAAGCGGATTAGTGCGGGTTGCAGTGGTCATTTCAAAAACCTTGCCGCGGATTTGCACGGATCAACACAGATAGAACCTGATTAGTGTATCGCCTGCGAACCGGGGGCAACGTTCCCTTCTCGCTTGGATCCGTGTTCATCCGTGAAAATCCGTGGCCAATAGTCCTTCAAAACATGATCGGATTTCCCGTCTGAATACTGGCTTCGCAGAGAAGTTTCATATTATTGAAGAATTCTTTCTCCGAGTCGGCCAGGATGTCGCTGGATTGCAGCACGGTCTGCACTTCCTTCAGCAGCGCGGGAGATTCTTTCGCGGGAATCCAATCGCCGGTGTGGGTGCCATCGTAAAGAACCTCTTGCAGCAAAATCGGAAACTTCGGCCCTGGAGTCCCCTGCAGCGCGCGCAGAAAGCTCCGCAGATTTTTCACCCGCGTAATATTGCCGAGAAACAGCGCGAGCAAGAATCCCTCATGCTCGCAGGAATCGGCCAGCCACTTGTCATGCGCGTCCCATTCCTCCTCGGTCGGATCGCCCGTCAGCATGGGGTCACCGGCCTCGTCGAAAGTGAGCCGGCCGGGAAGCGGGTGGGGCTTGGCTTTGCCGTCGCGAATGCAGGTGCAGCGGACGAACGCATCGAGGGCCATAGTTAACTCCTGCTGCAGCGCTGGTCTTCCCGGGGGCTCATCAGCTAAAAAAAACAGCGGGCATGGGGCCGCTCTACACAGGCGCGTCAGCGCACTCCATTCGGGTATACCAGAATTTTACTCGCTTCCCCTGTGGTCAGCCGCTCCATGGCCTTCGCGAAATCCTTCATGGGGATGCGGTCGGTGATTACCGGATGCAGATCGAGTTTGCCAGCCTTGAGCAGAGCGGTCATTTGATACCAGGTCTGGTACATGCGGCGTCCGTTGATGCCCTGCACGGTGATGCCTTTGAAAATAATGTCTTCAGAAAAGTTCACGGCGATGGGCTTGGAGGTCAGGCCGAGGAGGGAAATTCTCCCGCCGCGCCGCACAATGTCGAATGCGGTTCGAATCGAGTTAGGATGCCCTGCCATTTCCAGCACCACATCCACGCCCAATCCGCCAGTTTTTTCCATCACAATTTCGGCGACATTTTCTGTTGAACGGATCGAGCACGTAATCAGCCTTCATTTCACGCGCGATCTTGCGCCGGTGCTCGTTCACTTCAATGGCAAAGACTGTAGTTGCGCCCACGGCCCGCGCCACCGCAATGGCAAACAGCCCGATCGGCCCGGCGCCAGTGACGGCGACAGTCTTCGCGGCGATTTCTCCCGCCAGCACGGTATGCACCGCATTGCCCAGCGGATCGAGAATCGATGCGTACTCCAGCGGAATCGCGGGATCGAGCTTCCAGATATTCGACTCCGGAATCACCACGTACTCGGCAAAGGCGCCGTCGGCATCCACGCCAATGATCTTCACGTTCTGACAGATGTGAGCTTCGCCGGTGCGGCATTGCAGACACTTGCCGCAGGCAACGTGCATCTCGGCGGAAACGAAGTCGCCTTCCTTCACGCTTGTAACCTCATCGCCGAATGCCGCGACCTCGCCGCAAAACTCGTGCCCCGGAATCAGCGGAGGATGAATCCGGTTCTGCGCCCAACGGTCCCAGTTGTAAATGTGCAGGTCGGTGCCGCAAATGGATGCGACCTTCACTTTGACCAGAACGTCGGTCCGGCCAAAGGCGGGAATCTTGACCTCGCGAACCTCGGAACCCGGCGCAGCTGTGGCCTTTACAACGGCAAGCATGGTGGATGGCATGGGGCTACCTTATCGATTCAGACTAAGACTCAAAACGTATGATTCTAGCACTGCCCGAGGAACCGAGTCAGTGAGGGCAGCAAGGCAGAAGTCAGAAGGCAGAAATCAGAAGGCAGAAGTCAGAATGCAGAAGTCAGAAGGCAGAAGTCAGAATGCAGAAGTAAAAGAGGGTTTACTTCTGCATTCTTAATTCTTAATTCTGACTTCTGACATCCCATGCTGCGGCGCACCCCAACCGCAAGCCAGTTACAATCGGTCCCATGCATTCCCATCCGCCAAGCCGACGCTGGCTGGCACCTGTGATTTTGTGTGCAGCATTTCTGTCCAGTGTCGTTGCCCAGACGGGCCCCGCTCCTGACTCCCGGCAGGAATTTCTGAACCGTCTGGTCGCCGCGGCTATCGAGCGCACGCATCACTCCGTCCGTTACGTATCGGAATATGTCCGGATTCCATATCCCGGCGGGGATGTCCCTGCCGACACTGGCGTCTGCACCGATGAGATCATTCGTTCTTACCGCGCTGTCGGCGTCGATCTGCAAAAAGAAGTTCACGAGGACATGCTGCATAATTTCTCCGCCTACCCGAATCGACGGCGCTGGGGACTCGCCCGCCCCGATTCGAACATCGACCACCGCCGCGTGCCCAATCTGATGGTTTTCTTCGCACGCAAGGGCCAGACTCTGCCGATCACCACTCGCGCCGAAGACTATTCACCCGGCGACCTCGTGACATGGGATCTGGGCGGCGGCGTCCCGCACATTGGCATCGTGGTTGATCAGAAGGCGCGATGGAGCCGCCGCTACCTCGTCGTACACAACATTGGCGAGGGACCGAAGATGGAAGACGTGCTCTTCAGTTGGAAGATTACCGGCCACTACCGCTATTTCGGACCGGATCGGTAGAGCAAGTGAGAAGGCAGAAGTAAGAATGCAGAAGTAAAAACGGGTTTACTTCTGCATTCTGACCTCTGACTTCTAACTTCTGCCCGCTACTTCATCGGCAGGCGAGGTTTCGGCGCGACCGTCTTATAATCCTCCGACTTCCCTCGCGGAATGCTCAGCGACTTCCACTTGCCGGCGCGAATATGTTTGGCCACAAATACGATCTGCCCGGTGTGGTAGGCGTAGTGCGCGATCTGGCGATTGATGGCCTGCATCACGGTGTGGGGTTCGCCGCGGATGGTCACGTGGCGCATGACGTCTTCCGGTTTGAGCGCATCGATGGCCGCAAACAGACGCGCCCAGCCTTCATCCCACCATTTGGAAAGATCGGCGCGCGAGGTGGTGGGGCCCATCTCGAATTCCTGATCGCGAAAACGGTCGGCCTTCTCGCCATCGCTGGTGAGGAAGTCGGTGAAGCGCGAGCGCATGTTACCCGCCATGTGCTTCACGATAACGGCGATGGAATTCGACTCCGCATCGAGCGCGAGGAAGAGCTCGTGGTCCTTGAGTTGCGCCATCGCGCCCTCGGCCAGGCGCTTGTGCCCGCGCATCTGGCGATGAGCTTCGTCGAGATAGTGAGCGGCGAGATTGGACATCTTGATCTTTCCCCCAGGGGATTTTCTGCTCCGTGCCGCAGTTTACCGGAAGAAGGAATTGGCAACCAGACAATCCCGCAGTGAGATTTTCTTCCGCCGACTGCAAAATTGTGTTGACACTACGTTCACCGTGCCGCAATATCTTGTGTAAAGGACGCTACCCGTACTACAAGTTGGGCGGCGTTCGGCAATCGGGACCCGTAGTAAACATCCTTTGCAAGGGAAAATCGTTCAACGGAGGAACCTTCAATGGCAACGAAGAAGAAGGCAAAAAAGAAAAAGCACTAACTGTTCTTGCGAATCGATAATTCGCAACTGGCCGAGATTTTCGAACCAGCCTCTCAGGAGAAGCACCTCTTGAGAGGCGTTTCCGTTTTTAGCAGTTAGCAATTAGCCGTTGGCAATTAGCCCTTGGCTAATGGCCAATTGCTAACTGCTTGGCTAATTGCCAATTGCTAACGGCCAACCGCTTTCGAGAAATTCTCCATCTCGATCTTCCAGGTTATGTCACAATTGAAAGGCCTAGAGGCTTCGAGATATGAGTGCCAGGAAAAAGAGCGCGGGCAAGGCCAAGAGCGATGAAGTCTTCATCCCGGACAAGCTTTACTTCCGCATCGGCGAAGTGGCGACCTTGTGCCGGCTGCCTGCCTACGTGCTCCGCTTCTGGGAGAGCGAGTTCCCCCAACTCAAGCCGGTAAAGAGCAGCACTGGGCAGCGCATGTACCGCCGCCGCGATGTGGAAAGCGTGTTGCGCATCAAGCAACTTCTATACGAGCAGGGATTCACCATCGTGGGCGCGCGCCAGCAACTCCGTTCGGAAGCCAAAACCGAGAAGGGGCAGGCGGCCATTCCGTTCCCGACGCACTCGCCCGCCGAACTTCAGCACATCCGCCAGGGTCTGCGCGAGATTCTGAACCTGCTCAACACCCGCCGCACGGGATAAGCCTTAGAGTAGAGCGGGCGCCCCCGCCCGCTTGCCTTCAGCGCAACCGCACTCGAGTTTCTACCCCATGAGTGCGGGACTACGCCGCGTCCTTGGGAGCCTGGGTTTTCCCCGCATTCGCGGCGTCCAGTCGAACGCGTTTGGCGTTCGCTGTTTCCTGAATCAAATCGTCCGTGACGCTTTCGCGGTCGCCCGCCATCACCGACCCCGCGGCCAAGGCAAAGCGCAGTGCATCGGCCTGATCGTCGAAATCCAAAATGACTTGCCCGGACATAGAAATCCCCCAACTGTGAACTACGTTCTAGTGCATTTCGAAAGAACTGCGACGAAGCTTGCGCCGCCCGGCGGGGCGCGGGTAGAACTTCCCAGATTGTCGGCCATGCGCAGCCGGCTTCAAAGTACATTTCTTGGTTCGCCGGAATGAGTAGGGCCGTGTGGAAAACGCTCGCGGAGCCGGCACTCTTGTCATTCTGAGCGAAGTGAGCGCGAGCGGAGCGAAGCGCTCACGCAGTCGAAGAATCCCTACCCCTACCCAACCCTCGCTGCAATGGGGCACCCGTGGCGCCGATAGGGATGCTTCGACTCCGCCAGGCCTCCCTTCAGTCGTCCCGACTCCGCTCAGCAAGACGGTATAGCGTAATCTCCCTCGTTCAACCCGCTTGCGTGCAGTTTAATCACCGCCAGATTCTCCCACGGCGACTCCCCTAGACAACCCACTCTGCAATGGCAGAGACTAACAACCATGCGAAGCCGGTTGCTGTTGCTCCCGCTCGGATTATGTTTTTTCTCCACCCTGGCTCTTTGGGCGCAATCCTCCGCTTCCCAGCCGGATGATCCCAACACCTCCCGCACCGACACGACCCAATCGCAGAGCAGCAACATCAATCCGACTCGCACTGTCGAAACCCACACGCACAGCGGCAACCGCACGGTGGATACAAGGTCGACCGAGCGTCGCGGCTCCAATGGAGATTTTGAATCTTACCAGGACGTCGAAACCGAGACCGTCAAAGTAAACGCCACGACCGTACACACCGTCACCCGCACCTACGGCCGGAATTCCGACGGCGCAAAAACTCTGGTGCAGGTCAGCGAAGAAGAAAAGCATACGTCACCCGGCGGAGATTCGCGCCTGGTGCGCTCCACCTCAAATCCCGACGCCAACGGCAATCTTCAGGTGGTGCAGCGGCAAATCGAGGAGACGAAAAAAATCGGCAAGGACGTGGAGCAGACGCAGACCACGGTCGAACTTCCCGGCGGCAACGGAGAACTCGCTCCCGCCATGCAAACGCAGGAGCGCCGCCAGCGAGGAGGGAATGGCACGATCGATTCTCAAAAAACCACGCTGCTTCCCGATGGCAATGGCAGCTGGCAAGTCGGCCAGGTCGAGCACGCCACGATCCGGCAGGATGGCAAGACTCGCACCACGGACGACAGAATCTCGCGCTCAGATTTCGACGGTAATCTGGACGAGGTCTCCCGCACCGTGAGCCACGAAACCGAGCGCGCTCCGGGGGAATCCCAGAAGACCGAGGAGACGTATTCCGCAGACGTTCCGGGAACGCCGCGGGACGGCGGCCTGCATCCGGTCGAGCGCAAGACGACGATCCAGCGCACCGGTTCAACGGGGAAGCAGACGACGGTCGAGCAGGTGGAGAAGGCAAATCCTGGCGATGCCGGATCTGATCTGCAAGTAACCACCGTCGTGATCGACACGGCGCAACCGGGCTCTTCGGGAAGTCGAGGCACGCGAACCATCCAAACACTCGGCGCCGGCGACAGCCTCGGAGTTGTGTCCGTGGATACTACCGACAGTCACAGCAGCGCCACAGTTCAGGTGCAGATCGCACCGTCAGAAAAGCCGAAATAGGCGACGGCATCGCAGCGCGCAGTGGCATCGGAAGCTGATGTGAAATGGTCGGGACGGGCAGATTTGCCCTGCCGACCCGGTATCATCGCCCGCTGTCTAAAGCGCTGCCTGGGCTATAATGGCGCCCACGCATGGCTCTGACCTCTGGCACGAAACTTGGTCCGTACGAAATTCAATCGCCGCTGGGCGCGGGTGGAATGGGCGAAGTGTATCGCGCACGCGACACGCGCCTGGAGCGCACCGTTGCCATCAAAGTATTGAACGCGCAACTGGTGGCTAGCACTGAGCTGCGCGCGCGCTTCGAACGTGAAGCCAAGGTCATCTCGCAACTTCAGCATCCGCATATCTGCGTGCTCCATGACGTGGGCAACGAAGGCCCCATCGACTACCTTGTCATGGAGTTCCTGCAAGGCGAGTCTCTGGCCGAACGGTTGCGCAAGGGGCCGCTCGCTCCCGAGCTGGTGCTGACCGTCGCCATCGAGATTGCCGATGCTCTCGAGAAAGCGCACCGCGCCGGAGTGGTGCATCGCGACCTGAAACCGGGCAACGTGATGCTCACGAAATCAGGCGCCAAGCTTCTCGATTTTGGTCTGGCCAAGCCGCTCGGAGCAACGGCTGGGGCCGCGACGGGAAGCAGCGGCTCGGCATCGGTTCTCGCCGCGGCCCTGACGCAGACCATGCCCGCCCAGTCACCGGCCACGCCGCTTTCCACCGCGGGAGCGGTGATCGGGACCGTGCAATACATGTCGCCCGAGCAGATCCAGGGCATCGAGGCCGACGCTCGCTCCGACATTTTTTCTTTCGGAGTGATGCTGTTCGAGATGGTCACCGGCAAGCGCACATTCGAAGGCAAGACGCAGGCCAGCATCGTGGGACAGATTCTCGCAGTGGATCCGCCCTCGGTCAGCACTCTGCGTCCGCAGACGCCGCCGGGGTTGGACCGCGTCATCCGCCTCTGCCTCGACAAAGATCCCGACGAGCGCATTCAGACCGCGCACGATTTGAAGCTCCAATTGCAGGCGATTGGCGAAGCGCCGTTGACTACGACGCAGGTGTCCATCGCCGCCCCTGCGCGCCGCAGTTGGCTGCCGTGGGTTGCCGCCGCAGTGCTAGCACTCGCCGCAATCGGGTTCGCGCTGGCCTACTTGCAATCCCCGCGTGTACCGCAGGTTTCTGTCCACTCCTACATCCTCCCACCGGAGAAAGCTACTTTCTTGCTGACCGGGAACGCCGCCGGCCCACCCATGCTCTCGCCGGACGGCCTGCGAATCGCTTTCGTGGCCAAGAACGCAGATGGCAAGCAAATGCTTTGTATCAGGCCGCTGAACTCTGCAATCGCGCAGCCGATGTCTGGAACCGAGGGCGCCACTTATCCGTTCTGGTCAGCCGACAGCCGCTACGTAGGATTCTTCGCCGCAGCCAAGCTGAACAAGGTCGACGCTAGCGGTGGTCCTCCACAGGCACTTTGTGGTGCGCCCAGTGGACGCGGTGGAACGTGGAATAGTAAGGGCACCATCGTGTTTGCGTCGGATACTCTTTCAGGCCTGTCTCGCGTCGAAGCCACTGGAGGAACGCGTGTTCCGTTGACCACCCTTGACGCCAAAGAGACTTCCCATCGCTGGCCCGCTTTTCTTGGTGACGGCAACCATTTTCTCTACTTCGCCCACGGCACGACGAACGCCGACAATGGCATCTATCTGGCCGCGCTCGATTCGAAGGAGCGCAAGCTCCTCCTGCACAATGATTCGAACGCTATCTACGCGGACCCGGGATATCTTCTGTTCGTGCGCGACAACACTCTGATGGCGCAACGTTTCAACCCGCGCAGCCTCGCCTTGGAGGGCGAAGCGAAGCCCGTGGCGGACCATGTCGCCGTCAATACCGACACTTGGCGAAGCGTCATGACTGCCTCGGCCAACGGCGAGCTGCTCTACCAGCATGGCTCCGCCGGCGGCGGTTCTCAACTCGTCTGGTACGACGCATCCGGCAAGCCAGGTGAGCCGGTGCTGCCCGAATCCGCCGACTATTACCAGCCCGCGCTGTCACCTGACGGAAGCAAGTTGGCCTTTGCCCTTGAAAGCAACGGCGTCGGCGACATCTGGGTGCTCGACCTCGCCCGCCACACCAAAACCCGCGTCACCTTTGGCCCGCAATATAGCGATTGGCCTATCTGGTGGCCCGACGGAAAATCGATTGTCTTCGACTACGGGTCGAGTTCTAATGGGGACACTCTCTACCGTCAAAACGCCGACGGCACTGGCAGCAAAGAGAAGCTCCTGGACACCCCCGGTATAACCGAAATACCATTCTCCGTCTCCCCCGATGGCCGCTACCTCGCCTACATGCGGAGCGATCCCAAATCGAGCACCGGCTTGGATATCTGGGTGCTGCCGATGTTCCCGGATAAGTCCGGCGAGCAAAAGCCGTTTCCGGCCGTAGCCACGAATTTCACGGACGTCGCACCCTCTTTCTCACCCGACGGAAAATGGCTGGCCTATGCCAACAACGAGACTGGACGCCAGGAGGTTTACATCCAGCCGTTCCCCAGCGGCGCCGGCCGCTGGCAGGTGTCAACTTCTGGGGGAACGAGACCAAATTGGCGGAAGGACGGCAAAGAACTTTTTTTCTTTGAGGCTGACGGGCAGATTATGGCGGTTGACGTTGCCCAGAGCGGCGCCAGCCTGCAACTAGGCACACCCCACGCCCTGCTCAAAGCCACCACCGTGAGCAGTACCAATGGCCCCTACACCGTTTCCGCTGACGGCAAGAAATTCGTGATGAACACTGTACCGCCGCAATCCGTCACCGAACCCCTGACCCTGATCACGAACTGGCCGGCGGACCTGAAACAGTGAGCCGAGAGCGCTCATTGAGATTTGTGAGCGCAGAGACAATCGGAAGCTGATGTGAAATGGTCGGGACGGGCAGATTTGAACTGCCGACGCCTCGCACCCCAACTTGAGCCGTTTAGCGGGCGTGAGCGAAGCGGGAGTCCGCTGGCGAAATCCTGAACGAAGTGAAGGACCTCTGCGGATACTATTCCGAAAGAATGGCCGGAATGGGGTCCGGCTCTATGGGATCATGTGGAGAGGACGGTTAAAGCTACGGCGTGATCTTGAACACCGTGCCACTACCGTAGGCGCCGCCCCTCACCGTGGTTCCGTAGAGGTTGCCGCTGGAGTCAAAAACGAGGGTAGATGAGGGCGATCCGCCGTCGCTGCCGCTGCCGAAATTGTGCAGTATTTTTTCCGTCCAACCACCTCCTGAGGAAGTAAGTTCGTAGGCGATCCCCAGGCCCTCCGATCCGCCGCTGTATGTCGTGCCGTAGAGATTGCCCGCACGATCGAGGATCACGCCTGCATTCGGGTAGCTTCCATCCTTGGGGATCTTGCCGAAGTCGTGCAGAATTTTCTCCGTCCACGTGCCGTCCGATCCCGGAGTGAGTTCGAAAACTATTCCCGAGTCCAGATAGCCGCAGGTGGCGCAGCCGCCCGACGTGGTAGTGCCGTAGAGGTTGCCGGTCGCGTCAAAGACCATGGGCTGGTTTGGCCAACCACCGTCCCCGTGGGCGCCGAACGCATGCAGCAGCTTGAAAGTCCACTCTCCGCTTGACTGTGGCGAGAGCTCGTAAGCGACGCCAGCTTCATAGGCGCCTCCGCCAACAGTCATGCCGTAGAGATTCCCACCCGCATCCATGACGAGGCCAGAGGGCTCATTCGGGCCGAACGCGCCATCGGCAAAACTGTAGAGAGTTTTTTCTGTCCAGGTTCCATCCGCCGCGCGGGTGAGTTCGAAGACCACGCCGCCGCCATTCGCACCACCCTCCCACGCCGTGCCGTAGAGGTTGCCTGCTGCATCGGAGATAAGGGCATTGGCCGGAAACTCGCCGTTCAAGGCCGAGCCGTTTACGAGTGCTTCCTGCTGCCACCCACCCTCTGCCGTTACCGATATTTCGAACACTTCGCCGTAATACTGGTGTTGAAAGATTCCGTAGAGCTGGCCGATGGCGGTGCCATAGATGTTGCCCGAGGAGTCGAGGATGACGCCGGTTATAGGTCCTTGTCCGCTACCCCCAGCTTCCTTATTTAAGTTGAAATAGCCGATAAGATTTTCGGTCCAACCACCGCTTGCGGGGGTAAGTTCGAAGGCTGTGCCTCCCGTGCACCAATCGTTCTCAGGCCCGCCGCCGGTGGTCGTGCCGTAGAGATTTCCATTCATGTCAAACACGAGTGGGCCGCCCTTCGGGCAGTTTCCGTCTCCACGGTACGAGCCGAAGCTGTAGAGGATAGTTTCCGTTTGCGCGGGGGCGGGCGTGGCCATCGCAAGCAGGGCGAGGGCCGTGACTGCTAACACCGAGCCTATGCTTGAGCACTTCTGGCTGCGCATGAACTCAATCCCTTCTGCAGAGGTACGAAGAATTCCACGGTTTGCGGAGGCGTGTCAAGATGAAGAAATTTGCACCCGGAGCACGAGCGGAAGGCAGACCAATTGCCGGATAGCACGGAATCAGGCGACGGCAGTCATTCGCATTGTCGGCGGAGAGACATTCGAAAGCTGATGTGAAATGGTCGGGACGGGCAGATTTGAACTGCCGACCCCTCGCACCCTCATCCAAACCCGCGGCGCCAATGACACTCGTGGAGTGGTGTCCGTGGATACAACCGACAGTCACAGCAGCCCGCAGTTCAAGTCCAGATCGCACCCTCAGAAAAGCCGAAATAAGCGCACCTCGTCGCCCCGCCGCTACGAATTGGTTGGGGAAGAGAGGATCCTTGAACCTCCGACTGACCTGTCCCGAACTAAACTTCAGAGCCCTGCTTTGTTCTGTTATGCCCCACGTGTGAAAACCTTGTTCGCCCCAGAATTTCGTGGAACTTTTTGTCCCTCCGGTGTGAAGACAAAGTGAAGCCAGCGAGTCCAAACTGATAGCCAATGACTTTAACCGTGGAGAACATGGCGCACCCTGAAAACGGCTCCGATGCCAGTCTTCTGCAGCGCACCCTCGCCGGCGAGGAGAGCGCCTTTATGGCTTTGTACCAGCGTTTGAAAGGCAGTATTTTCCGCTACGCGTTTTATATGACGAATTCCAGAAGCGCTGCCGAGGAAGTCACGCAGGAAGTCTTCATGTCTCTGCTGAAGGACGGGGCAAGGTACCGCGAAGAGCGCGGCGATGTTGGCGCTTTTGCCTTCGGGATTGCCCGGAATCTGGTTCGTCGCATCGACCGTCGCGAGCGTCCCTATCAGCCACTTCCGAGCGAGGTCGCGGTCGAAGGATTGGATGGGAGTCTCGTGTCAGATTCCCTCCCGATGCGAATGATTCGCAACGAGACGGCAAACAGGGTGCAGGCGGCAATCGCGTCTCTGCCCGACCACTATCGCCAGGCGGTTGTGCTATGCGACCTGTGCGAGCTGACATATGAAGACGCAGCATCTCGCCTGAGCTGTGCCGTTGGAACGATCCGTTCGCGCTTGAACCGCGCCCACGCGCTTCTGGCGCAGAAACTGAAACCGCTGCGCAAGCATCCTGACACGGAGCCTGCCGGAACCGAGGGGTGCCTGATATGAACTGTCGAGAGCTTCACGAGCATTTTGAGCAGGGTCGCGATGAGCAGGGTCGCGCCGAGCAAGATCGCGCCGAATCGGGTGGGCCGGATCGCAGCCAGTTTGACCAACACATCGCCAGTTGCGCGAACTGCCGCCAATTCGTCTGTGCTCGAAAACAGCTGCAGGAAGGCCTGCGCCTGGTTCGCGAATCCGCGATTCCGGCGCCCGAGTCGCTCGACGCGACCGTGCTCCTGGCCTATCGCCGTCATGTAGCGGAGCGAGAGAGCGCGAACCTTACCCCAATTCAAGACCGATGGCCGCTGGGGAGGTGGCGCTGGGCTCTGGCAGCGGCAGTCATTGTGCTGTCCATCGGCCTGTATTTTTCGGCGCGAACTCCGCACGGGCGCATTGCTGAAGAAGCAACCCAGTCTCCCGCGGTACACCTACCATCCCCGCCAGTCGCGAAGAAAGATCCGGCTCAGCCGGTTTCGCTCAAACCAGTTCAGACCGCGGCAAGTCAAAAACGGACTCCGCATTCGGCGACTCATCCGGTAACCCGAACGGTGGAAAACGCTCCGACACAAGTTTCATTGACTCAGCGCCCCCGCCCGATTCCTGAGGAATTTCGCAGCCTCATGTATTGCGATCCTCTGAGCTGTGCTGGCGCGATGGAACTCATCCACGTGCAACTGCCGTCTGCTTTCGTTACCAGACCCGTAAGTCGGGTGCAGCGCAACGGGGTCGTCAACGCCGACGTGCTTGTCGGCCCGGACGGCATTGCGCGCGGCATTCGGATCGAGGAAGTCGAGCAATAGGTTTTGCAATTAACCCTCTGGAGGAACACAACATGCGTTTGAAAATGAATGTTCTGGCACTTGCAGCTGTACTCATGCTCGCTGCGGGCATGTCTGCACAATCGTCTGACGTTACCTACATGATGGACACCCCACCGAATGGGCAGGGGCCTGCCGCCAACATCAAGATCACGTACGATACCGACAGCGCCCCCGTGAAAGGGGCTCCTTTCTGTGCCACTGTCGTCACCGAACATACACAAAACCTCAGCGACGGAAACCGCATCCACAGCTCAGAAAGCTCGCAGCTGTGCCGCGACAGCCAGGGTCGCACTCGCCGCGGGGCTGATCTCAACCTGCTGGGCGCGGCTCCTCAGGCTCCGACACCCAGCATGATCACGATTACCGATCCCGTCGCGGGCTTCCGCTACCTACTTGACACGGGCAGCAAGACCGCGCAAAAAATGCCGATCGGGGCGGATAAGTTCTTCGTCACCAGCGATGCTTCCGGCGGCGACTCGGCGAAGGGCAAGCACACGATGATCGTGGAAAGCTCGGGAACGCCGGAAGCCGGCGTTATGGTGCGGAAGATGACGGTCAATCGGTCGGGCGACGACGCGAGCGGCTCGCCCAGCACCGAAAACCTTGGCGATCAGACGATTGAAGGAGTCCGCGCCAGGGGCACGCGCATGACGACGGTCATTCCGGCGGGAAAAATGGACAACGAAAAACCCATCACCGTGACCTCGGAACGTTGGTATTCGCCCGAACTGAAGGTGGACGTGAAGACCACTCATGATGACCCGTGGTCCGGTGAGCTGAAAACCGAGCTCAAGAACGTGAGCACCGCCGAACCAGATGCCACCCTGTTTGCCGTGCCCGCCGACTACAAGGTGATTGACGACAAGGAGGGACCGGTGGTGTACAAACTGAATGGCCCATCGGCCCCAGCACAGTAGGAAAATTTGGAGTGGGGTTGCAGGCCGTTGAAGACGTTGCCTGCATTCGATGGCGCAACTGCGTGAGACTCCGGGGTGGGCCAAACAGGTCCGCCCCGCTTTCTTGATGAAAAACAATGGTCGGGACGGGCAGATTTGAACTGCCGACCCCTCGCACCCCAAGCGAGTGCTCTACCAGGCTGAGCCACGTCCCGACTAGGAAGGAACCCGCTGCATCGCTTTCGCAGCGGATGGGGTTGACTCAAGAATTTTACCACTAGCGGACCAGTTTCGTACTCAGGTCTTGCCCCAGGTCTTCGTCCCAGGTCTTGGGTCCTTGGAAACCTCTACCTCCGCGAAATGCCTAACACCTAACATCTAAGACCGGCGCTTCTTCTTCCGCGGAGAACTCGGCGCTGGGCGCGCCGGCGCCTCCTCCAAAATTGCAAACTGAATCTTTTTCTCCACCGGATCGATGCGGTCTACCAGCACGCGAATCCTCTGCCCCATGCTGTATGTCTTGCGCGAGCGTTGCCCGATGATCTGCCGCGTGTTCTCGTGGTAGGTGTAGAAATCGTCGTTCAGCGTGTTCAGCGGAACCAGGCCTTCGACGAACAAATCTGTAAGCTCGACAAAGAACCCGAACTTGGTGACGCTGGTGATCAGGCCGTCGAAATCTTCGCCGACGCGATCCTGCATGAACTTGACCTTCTTCCACTCCATCAACTCACGCTCGGCGTCGTCGGCGCGACGCTCCGATTGGCTCGACTCCTCCGCGATCTCGTGCAACTCCTCAACCGAGATTGGCCCGCCAAGATCGTGTGGCGCGGGGGCCCCCGCCCGCGTCTCCTCGTGCGATGTCCGCCGCTTGGACCACGGCGAAGCGCCCGCATCGAGCGCGCCCGAAACTCCAACCGGCACATCTCCGTCGCGGCGCTCTGCCGAATCGCGCAGCACTTCTTTCAAAATGCGATGCACGATCAAATCCGGATAGCGCCGGATCGGCGACGTGAAGTGCGTGTAACTCGTCGCCGCCAATGCGAAGTGGCCAACGTTCTCTTCCGAATAGCGCGCCTGCTTCAGCGAGCGCAGCATCAGGTAGCTCAGGATTCGCTCCTCGGGCTTGCCCGCGATCTTCGCCGCCAGCTTCTGGTACATGCGCGGCGTGATGTGGACTTCCTGGGGAACTTCGATCGTGCGCACGTGTTTCCCGGTGCCCCTGGCAGCGCGGCGATCGGTTTTCATCTGCACGCGATGAATCGGCAGCGCGCCCATGCCCAGCGAATATCCAAACGTCGCCGCGATCACCTCGAAGTCGTAGACGCGCTTGGCATCCGGCTTTTCGTGAATTCGATACAACGACGCGACGCGCTTCGATTCCAGATACTGTGCCACGCACTCGTTGGCCGAGAGCATGAATTCTTCGATGAGGCGATGGGCGATGTTGCGCTCCGAGCGCGTCACGCCTTTCATCAGGCCGAATTCGTCGAATTCGATGACCGGCTCGGGCAGGTCGAAATCAATCGATCCGCGCCGCTCGCGCTTGCGATTGAGAATCATAGCCAGGTCGCGCATCAGCTCAAACGTTGGAACCAGCGCCCCATAGCGCTCACGCGCAGCCGCATCGCCTTCGATCACGGCGTTGACTGCGGTATAAGTCATGCGCTCGGCCGAGCGAATCATGCCCTCGCTCAATTCGCAGCCCACGATTTCTCCGTGGGGATCGATCTGCATCACGCACGACAGCACCAGTCGGTCCACTTGCGGGCGCAAGCTGCAAATGCCAGTGGACAACTCGAGCGGCAGCATGGGCACGGCGCGGTCCGGAAAATAAACGCTGGTCCCGCGCAGCCGCGCTTCCTGATCGAGCGCCGACTCCGGCGTAACGTAGTGCGCCACATCGGCGATATGAACCTGCAACTCGAAATTGCCGGTGGGGAGTTTTCGCACCAGAACGGCATCGTCGAAATCGCGCGCGGTCTCGCCGTCGATGGTGACGATGGGCAGCGCGCGAAAATCGCGGCGGCGGCCAAGTTCCCGCTCCGGAATCTGGGCCGGAACTTCCCGCGCTTCGGCAAGCGTGGCTTCAGGAAAATGATGGGGCAAGTGAAACTTGCGGATGGTGATTTCCACATCGACGCCGAAATCGTCCGGCCGCCCCAGAATTTCAATCACCCGCCCGCGCGGATTTTGCGTCGGCGTCGGCCAATCGGTGATCTCCACATCAACCACAACGCCTTCCAGATCATCCCAAGCAGGGCGCGACGCCTCGTCGCCAAGAACCCGGTCAACCGATGTTCGTAGCGCCGGCGTCCCGCCGGCTTTTGCAGCGGGAGTATCCCCTGCAGAGCGGGGGCGAGACGCCCCCGCGACAGCCGCTGGGGACGGCGGCGCTACAACTGCGGGATATTCCAAGCCGGCCGGAATCACGATGTCCTGCGTGATCTTGCTGTCGATGGCCTTCACCCAATTGTGCCGGCCACCGTAATGAAAAATTCCAACCACCGTGGGGTGCGCCCGCACCACCGGCCGCACAATGCGGCCTTCGGCGCGGCCATCCGGACGCACCGCCGCAATATCCACCAGCACCCGGTCGCCATGCATGGCGTTGCCGATGGCATTCGGCGGGATGAAAATATCTCCAGTCAGGCGTGCCTTCAAAGACGGGCTCAGCGAACTCGCATCCGGAATGACGAAGCCGAAACCGTCGCGGTGCATACTGAGCCGCCCCGCCACCAGATTCTTGTCCTGCTTGTTGGGCGTGCCCTGCGGCAAAGCGTAGCGGTCGGAATTGAGTTGGACCAACTCTCCCGCGGCAACGAGCTTCTCTAGATGGGCGTCGAGTTCTCCGCGAGCCTCGCCGTGCAGGCCGAGTTCGCGCACCAGTTGCTTGAATCCAGCGGCGCGCTTGGGCTGGCGGGCGATGTGTTTCAAGATCGTGGAATCGGAAATCATGCGGAGCTGTCGTTAGGCGTTAGTCGTGGGTCGTTGGCCAAGCATCCATCGACCTCAATCCTAGCTCAGATTGTGCGCTGAAGGGTTTGCCAACGACTAACGGCTAACGACTAGCGACGCTCTTTTACCAGGTATCTCCGCCGCCGGGTGGCGGCCACGCGTCCAGCATGCGCCGGATCATTGCGATCTGGCCCACGTGGTAGCTGTTGTGGGCGACCATCTGCCAGAGAAGAGCTTCCAGCGTTGCCGCAACTTTCTTATCGCCTTGGTGAACCGATTCGATCTCGCGCTGCATTTCCGGCGGAGAAGATTTCGCCAGCGCGGCGTAATCCGCCAGCAATTCCGCAAAGCGCCTTCGCAACCGGTCCCAATCCGCATCGTCGGCCGGGCGTCGTTCAGAAGGAAAGCTCTCCGCATTATGTTCGGGATACACCGGGCGCTCGCCGCGAATGCGGCGTAGCTCATACTCCATCCAGTAATTCATGTGGAAGACGAGTTGTCCGATGGAGTGAGGAAATCCCTCAACACGCTGCGCCGCCAACTCTGCAGAAAGATCTTCGACGCACGCGATCGGATCGGCGTGGGCGCCTGTGCCGTGCAGCAGTTCGGTGAGTGCGCGCGATGACATGAGAATGGGGTTTTGGGAGAAGCCGCTCACAAATTGTGCGGAGCGAGAGGCCAAGCCCCGCGGGGCTGAAGCCCGCGTCTTTGTTGGCTTCGGACGGCACGACTAAACGTCGTGCCCTTCCCGAACCCATTTATGAGACGGCTTCTAACGCCCAAGACCTCCCTAAGGCCTGTCCCTAAAATACTTCTCTTCCAGAATCACCCGATGATGCAACTCATGTCCGGCGATGATGTAAGCCAGCGCGCGCACGGTGACTTCATTCTTGTTGGCAATCCCGCGCCGCATCCAGGCCGCCTCATCCAGATTGCGCAGCAAAGTCAACGTCGCCCGCCGCACCGCAATATAGTCCTCAATCATTTCGGCTAGCGGTTCGCGGGCAAACGGACCGTTGCGCACATAGTCATCCTGCTCAAATCCTGCCAGCGGAGTGGCATCGGCACGCGCAATCCGCAGCGCGCGGTACGCAAAGATGCGCTCCGTATCGCAGATGTGGCCCAGCACTTCCTTCGCGCTCCACTTGTCCGCGGCGTAGCGGAAGTCTCCATCTTCTTCATCGCGCCCCGAGAGCAGCAGCATCATCTGGCGGCGTTGCTGGTCGAGTGTGGCGAGAATCTCCTCGCCATGAATCAAAGAAATATAGCGGTCGTAATAAGGCGCATACTCGCCGGCTTGCGGTCGGGCTACGTGAACGGTCGGGGAACTAATCACGGCTGGCTCTGGCATGTCTTTACTCCCTGCGGGCAGGATTGCCTCTCGATTGAACGCTTCGATAAATGTTCGATGCAAAAGAATACGCCCGACTGCTGTGGAACCGTTACACGCCGCGAGTTTTTTTCGGGAAACCTTACACGGTAGATCGCTGAACTGGATGATCGTGGGGTCGCCCGCCACATAACAAAACCGTCAAAAGCAGGTACCAAGTTATTAAACTTTGTTGAAAAGAAAGGGTTTTCCACAGCGCTCATTTTGAGACGCGGGAGTACAATTCGGTTTGGTCACGCAAGTGCGGCGCGTGATCCCTAATCCCAACCAGGAAAGGAACTTTTCATCCATGTGGAAGCCGACGAATCAGCCTACGACCCCCGGGCAGCCGGAGCGTCCTACCGCCTCTACCCCGAGCGCGCCCGCGATGATGGCGAATGAACCCGCCGTCGCGCCGCGTCCGGTAGCAGCGACCACCACCACCGCGGACCAGGCCACCATCGGCAAGTCGCTCGTGATCAAGGGCGAGGTGACGGGATCCGAGTCACTCTACATCGACGGCCGCGTGGAAGGCTCCATCAGCCTGGCCGGAAATCGCGTCACCATTGGACGCAATGGTGTAGTCGCGGCCAACATCAACGCCCGCGAAATCGTCGTGCTGGGCAAAGTGCGCGGCAACCTCACCGCCAGTGATCGAGTGGATATCCGCAGCGACGGCTCGCTCACCGGTGACGTGGTCGCAGCCCGCATTTCGATTGAAGACGGCGCCTACTTCAAGGGCGGCATCGACATCCGCAAAGGCGGCCAGCCCACGCAGCAAGGCAAGCCCAACGGCAAGGATGAAAGCGCGTCCGTACCCGAAGCGGCGGCGGTTGGGGCAAGGGCGTAGAGTTTCTAGCAGAGTTTTTTCTGAGATCAGCGGCGGAGTTCGCGGGGGAATGCGAACATCCGCCGCTTTGTTTTTGCCCGCCTCAGCGGAGCCTCTTTCGTTGACTCGCAATTGCCGCGTCCGTAAGATAAACGAACCCGCCGCCTGGGTCTCGAATGATCGGACAAACCATCTCGCACTACACCATCCTGGAAAAACTTGGCGGCGGAGGGATGGGAGTCGTCTACAAGGCGGAAGACACGCGCCTCCACCGCTTTGTCGCCCTCAAGTTTCTGCCCGATGAAGTCGCCCGCGATCCTCAGGCTTTGGAGCGCTTCCGCCGCGAAGCACAAGCCGCCTCGGCCTTGAATCATCCCAATATCTGCACGATTTACGACATTGGAGAAGATCAGGACCGCAATTACATCGTGATGGAATACCTCGAGGGCAGCACGCTCAAGCATCGCATCGAGGGGAAGCCGGTTTCAGTCGAGCAACTGGTGGATTTCGCGGCGCAGATTGCGGACGCGCTGGATGTGGCGCACACCGCGGGAATTGTTCACCGCGACATCAAGCCCGCAAATCTGTTTATCACCCGGCGCGGCCAAGCGAAGATCCTCGATTTCGGATTGGCCAAAGTTTTTATGCATTCGCAGCCGCCGCCGGAGCAGGCGGGTGCAACTCTGGAAACGGCGGCGGTTGATCCCGCAAACCTGACCAGCCCGGGCAGCACGGTGGGTACGGTCGCCTATATGTCGCCGGAGCAGGCGCGGGGCGAAGAACTCGATGTCCGCACCGACCTGTTTTCCTTTGGCGCGGTCTTGTACGAAACCGCGACCGGGCGGCAGCCGTTCACCGGCAACACCTCGGCCGTGATCTTTGACGCCATCCTGAACCGCGCGCCGACCGCACCGGTGCGGCTCAATCCCGACCTGCCTACGGAGTTGGAACGGATCATCAACAAAGCCCTGGAGAAGGACCGCGACCTGCGCTATCAGGTCGCTTCGGAGATGCGCGCCGATCTGAAACGCTTGAAGCGCGAAATTGATTCGGGGAGAAGTTTTAGCGCGGGCGCATCCTCGCCGGTGATGGCCCCTCCTTCTTCCGGATCGGCTGCGGTTTCCGCGCCGCCTTCGTCTCCACAACTCCAGCCAATATCATCGATCTCAGGTCCGGCTTCGTCCGCTTCCGCAATGACGTCGGGATCGTCATCCGGCGTAGCTCCGCCGGCAAGTGGTTCGACTCGTAAATATTTGCTGATCGCGGTTGTAGCGCTCGTCGTTGCGATGGCGGCGGGGATCTGGTTCTGGCGTGGCAAGTCAACCGGTTCGCAAATCGGATCCATTGCCGTGATTCCCTTTGCCACCTCCGGCGGCAACGCCGATGCCGACTTCCTCAGCGACGGTCTGACTGAATCTCTCATCGCCAGCCTTGCCCACGTACCCGATTTGAAAGTGAAATCGCGCAACTCCGTTTCTCGTTACAAAGGAAAAGAAGTGGACGTCCAGCAAGTCGGCAAAGATCTGACCGTGGACGCGCTGCTTACGGGGAAAGTGGCGCAACATGGGGACACGATCACCGTCAGCGCGGACCTCACCAACGTCCGGGACAACACCGAGATATGGGGTGGGCAATACGAGCGCAAATCCTCGGACGTCATCCCTTTGCAGCAACAGATTGCCGGCGATATCGCCGATAAGCTGCGCTCGAAAATGACCGGAGCGGAAAAGCAACAGGTTACGAAACAAGGCACGCAGAATCCGGAAGCCTATCAACTCTACGTAAAGGGCCGTTACTACTGGAACAAGCGAACAAGCGCGGATATTAAGACTGCCATCTCCTATTTCAATCAGGCCATCGACAAGGATCCCGGTTATGCGCTGGCCTATTCCGGATTGGCGGACGCCTACACGACGATGAGCAGTTACGGCAGCGATCCCGCCGAAAGCCAGCCCAAGGCCACGGCCGCAGCGGAAAAAGCGTTGGAACTCGATCCCACCCTGGCCCATCCTCATGCCGTGCTGGGCGGCAACAAAATGGAATACACCTGGGATTTCGCCGGAGGTGAAGCTGAATTCCGAAAGGCTTTAGATCTTGATCCCGCCGATGCCACCGCCCGCCAATGGCTTTCCGAAGGCCTTTGCTTTATCGGTGGACGTGCACCGGAGGCGATCGAAGAAGCCAACCGCGCTCACCAACTCGATCCCCTCTCGCCCATCATCAGTGCTCAAGTCGCTCAGGCTTACGTATATGACCATCAGTTTGATAAAGCGATTGAGATCTCCAAGAAGGTGATCGCCGACAATCCCAGTTTCGGCAGAGGCCACAGCGAAATGGCAACCGCATATTGGGGCGCGCACCAATACGCCGAGGCAATTGAGGAGTGGAAAACCGGCTCCCAATTTGAGGGCGACAAGAATTATCGTGAATTCGCGACCGCTGTGGATGCCGGCTTCCATGCCGGCGGATGGCCCGCCGCCCGGCGCAAGGCCATCGAGACATACCTCGCGCAGCGCAAAGAAAAGAATGGGTACGTCTCGCCTTACGCAATCGCGTCATTCTATGCCGATTCGGGCGACAAGGATCATGCCTTCGAATGGCTGAACACCGCGTATCAGGAACACGATGAAGACCTGATCACTCTGCGAACGTACTTCGCCTTTGACGCCCTGCGCTCCGATCCCCGCTACGCCGAATTGGTGCGCAAAGTAGGCTTCCCGCAATAGAAAATAATAGCGACGCCAGGGGATCGCAGCGGCCCAGTCTAAGCATCCGAGACAGCCTCGTGACCCTGGCGAAGCGCAAGAATCGCAGCGTCGCCAAGGTGGCCGTGGCCAGAGAGTTGGCTACGCGGTTGTACCTGATGTTGCGTGAGGAATGGACGTACGCGCAACTATGTCAGGCCGTCATGCAGGCGAGCCCGAGTCGTGCTGTGGCCGGGGAGTAACCGGGCGAGCGCTTGAGTGGGCAACCTGCCTCCCTGAAAAGTCGGGGAGATCGAAGTGAGCAATCGTGGGCGCAAGTGCCGAAGAGATGGATGGTGGGACCTGACAGTCCCCTGCGAGATTGAATTGAGTGACGAGCTTTGGTCTGCAAAGTCAAAAGCTTTCTAAGAGAGCGAAATGGCGCTCTTACACGGGGGATGGAAAAACAGATTACGGTCACTGCGCTCTGACGGTCTCGAGATCCTCCCTTGCCCAGGGCGGGCACTGCACGCGAAATCGGCTTTTTCTGCGCTATACTGCTTCCCGGAGCACACCATGTCTACCGCGCTAAAACAGGTTCCCATCAAGGATTTCGTGGCCCAACTTCGCAATTTTCCAGAGTCCGCTTTCGAGCAAACCGAACAGCTGCGCAAGTTTCTGGCGGAGAATCCTGTCGATCCGGATTCGCTTGCTTCCTATCTGAACTGGGACCGCCAGCACTACACGCGCAACCTCATCGACAAGACTGCACTCTATGAGCTGCTGGCGATTTGCTGGGAAGTGGGGCAGGCGAGTTCGGTGCACAACCATCGCGACCAGAACTGCTGGATGGCGGTGCCCATCGGGCGGCTGCAGGTGGAAAATTATCACGTGATCGAACAGGATCTGGCGGTGGGCAAGAGCACGATCAAGGCGACGGAAATCGTTGAGATGAATATTTCGCATCCGTGCGCAGTCGATCCGCAGGAGCCGGTGCACCGCGTGCTCAATCCGCGCGAGTTCAATGAGCGGGCGGTGAGCCTGCATGTGTATTCGCGTCCGTTCGATACGTGCGTTGTGTACTCGGCGGAGCAGGGTACGTGCGGGGAAATTGGACTGCATTACACGACGCAGTATGGGAAGCGGGCGTAGGGAGCAGTTGGCAGTTGGCAATTTGCAGTTAGCGATTAGGCGGCGACGTCCCTCGCGGCTTTACAAGACAGTCAGATACGTATTGAGCTTGCGGGGCGCCACGATAGGGCTGTTCAGGGCGTAGGGATGCTTCGACTGCGCCGGGACTCCCTTCGGTCGTCCCGGCTCCGCTCATCATGACAAGGGCTTGAGGCCGTACTCATTCTGCGGTAGTCGCGGCGACGGGCGAGGTGCGACCATCGGTCCGTCATCGTTTCGGCTGGTAAAATATTGGCTTGCCCTCTCGCACAAAATCTTCCGCTCCGCAAGCATTGGTGGCGCCTTCGGACCCGAACCGCATTTTCCTGATCGATGCGATGAGCTTTATTTTTCGGGCTTATCACGCGATGGCAAGGCAGCGTTCGGGAATGTCGACGAAGGCGGGAATCCCTACGGCCGCGACGCTGGTTTTCGTCAACATGCTGCGCAAATTGCGCGACGATTTTTCGCCTGCGTATCTCGCCGCGGTGTTCGATGTAGCGGCCAAGACGTTTCGCGCCACACAGGCCGAAGCGGTGACGACCATTCGCAAGTTCGACGTCAAGACGCAAGCCTTCACCGAGATCGAATACAAAGGATACAAAGCCAACCGGTCGGCGATGCCGGAGGATCTGGCGCAGCAAATTCCCTACATTCGGCGGGCGCTGGAGGCTTATCGAATTCCGATTCTCGAACTCGCGGGATTCGAAGCGGACGATGTGATCGGCACGCTGGCGCGGAAAGCGGTGGCAGCGAAGCATCCCGTGTATGTGGTGAGCAGCGACAAGGACATGATGCAGCTGGTCAACGCCGAGGTTCAGGTTCTGAATCCGCCGAAGGACAACATGATTTGCGATGCCGCCAAGGTGGAAGAAATTCTGGGAGTGCCTCCCGAGCGCGTGGTCAACATCATGGCGCTGCGGGGCGACGCCATCGACAACATTCCTGGCGCACCTGGGATCGGCGACAAAGGATCGGTCGAAATCATCAAACGCTTCGGCACGGTGGAAGAGGCGCTGGACCGGGCGAACGAAGTCGAAAAGAAAAGCTACCGCGAGTCTCTGCAGAACAATCGCGACACCGTGCTGTTCAGCAAGGCCATGGCGACGATCGACACGAATGTTCCGGTAGAACTCGACGTTGAGGCGATGCGGGCCGGGCAGCCCGATGCCGATCTGCTGCGCGCGCTTTTTACTGAACTCGAATTTACTTCGCTGTTGAAAGAATTGTTGCCCGAGGCTCAGGTTGCCGAGACGCACTACGGCGAAGCGAAGTCGAGTGCGGATGTGGAGAAGATTGTGCAGGCGCTCGAGAGCGGGGCGGCATTGGCGATTGCGGTGGAACAGGATCAATCGGAGCAGGCCGCGGACGTTGAGGAAGAGGTTGCGGAAGAAATCCCGCAGTCGGGGATGTTGGCGCTTACGGATGATTCGCCGGCAGAGCCGGTTGCGGCAGCGCGACGCGTGGCAATTTCTGTTGCGGCGGGATCGGCGGCTACGGTGAAGCTTGACTCCTTGGCTGCGACGAAGCTGCGAGAGATGCTCGTGGATGGGCGGATTGTTAAGTCGATTCACGATTATAAGGCTGCCATTCACGCTTTCGATTCGCTGGGGATTGCGGTGCAGGGCGTGGAGCACGACCCCATGCTGTACTCGTATCTGCTCGATCCAACGTACACTTCGCATCGTCTCGCGGATGTGGCGCTGCGACGTTTCAATCTGAGGTTGAGTGGGGACCTCGCCGAGGCCGCCGACATGACCGGGCGGCTAACCACGGCGCTGCGCGAAGATGTAAAGCAGGTGGGGTTAACGAAACTGTACGAAGAGATCGATTTGCCGCTGGTGCCGGTGCTGGCGCGCATGGAACAGGCCGGGGTAAAAATCGATACGGCGGCGCTGGGGAAGATGTCAACCGAGCTTGAGCGCGAGATTGGCGTGCAAGCGAGAGAAATTTACGAACTTGCCGGGTCGGAATTCAACATCGGTTCTCCTAAGCAACTCAGCGATGTTCTTTTTAACAAGTTGAATTTGCCGAAGCCGGTCAAATACGGCAAAGGCCGGGTTACATCGACGGCGGTCGATGTACTGGAGGGTTTGGCGGAAGAACATCCGATTGCGCGAAGGGTGCTCGACTACCGGCAGCTTACCAAGCTGAAGTCCACTTACGTCAACACACTGCCGGCTTTGATCAACCCGGCAACCGGACGGGTGCACACGACCTTCTACCAGGCGGGAACCGCTACTGGACGGCTGTCTTCGGCCAATCCAAATCTGCAGAACATTCCAATTCGCACTGAACTTGGGCGCGGCATTCGTGCCGCGTTTATCGCGGAGCCGGGGCACGTCCTGCTGACTGCCGATTATTCGCAGATCGAACTGCGGCTGCTGGCGCATTTCTCGCGCGATCCGCTGCTGGTGGAGGCGTTCCGGCGCGGCGATGACATCCACACACTTACCGCCTCGCAAGTCTTCGGCGTGCCGCCGTTGATGGTCACGGCCGAGCACCGCCGCGAGGCCAAAGTGGTGAATTTCGGAATCGTCTACGGACTGTCGGCCTTCGGACTTTCGCAGCAACTCGGCATTGAACCTGCGGAGGCGAAAGTGTTCATCGCAAATTATTTTGAAAAGTATGCGAGCGTCCGCGCATTCATCGACAAAACCTTGGAAGAAGCGCGCCGCGACTTGAAAGTCAGGACGCTGCACGGGCGGGTGCGGCCGATCCCGGACATCAACAGCAAGAATTTCAGCCAGCGCGGATTCGCCGAGCGCACCGCGGTGAATACTCCACTGCAGGGCACGGCGGCGGATCTAATTAAGGTGGCGATGATTCGGATCGATGCGGCGTTGCGCGAGCGCGGGCTGAAATCGCGGATGACCTTGCAGGTGCATGACGAGTTGGTGTTCGAGGTGCCGGAGGGAGAAGTGGAGACGATGCAGTCTCTGGTCCGCGAGCAGATGGAGAGGGTACATGCGCTGGCGGTGCCGCTGCTGGTGGAGATGGGGGTGGGGGCGAACTGGAGGGATTTGGAGTAGGGCCGGCGTGACGGACTTGCACTATGCTGCCTCGCTTCGCTCGGTGGACAGCCGATGGCGGCTGTCCCCACAGGGGCATTGGTGGCTCACCCGTGCTTCTTTCGCCTCTTCGAGGCTTTGTTCACCTTCCACTTGGCCACCCAGGGCTTGCGCCCTGGGCTGCATTCTTGCGCCGCTTCGCGGCTATGGCTTCAAGGTTTCAATTTCAAGGTTTCAAGGTTTCGGGGGTTTCACTTTGCAACCTTGGAACATTACAACATTGAGACTTTGCGCGTTGCTTCTGCCACTCCGGCTTCTACGTTGGCTGCTGCGTAGAGATCCCGGGCCTCTCGCCAGAGAGTGCGTGCTTGGGGAGCGTCTGCCATTTCCTCTTTCAGGAGGGCGAATCCGCGCAGCGTGTTGGCTAGATCCAGTGGCGGGGTTTCGGGATGAGCGCGATACAGGGCTAGGGCCTCGGAGTAGTTGGCGTGGGCTGACTCGTGGAGGCGCTCGTGGCGCTGAATGTCGGCGACGTGGCGGATGGTGTGAGCCAGCTTCAGAGGATTTTTCTGTTTGCGGTAGATGGCGACGGCTTCTTCATAATGCGCGAGAGCGGCCTGGTTGGAATGCATGTCCCGCTCAATCTGACCGAGGCCGGTAAGCGCTCTCGCCAATTCGTTTGGCAACGCAGCCTGACGGCAAAGGGTGACGGCCTCGGTGAAATCGCGCTTGGCATCGGCAGGGCGGTTCTCGCGGCGGGCTTGCAGACCTTGCTGGATGAGGGTTTCAATTTTGTCCGTCAAGTTTCAAACTCCCAGTGCCTTCTGAATTTCGGCGGCAATCGCTGCGGTAATCGAGCGCATTTTTTCTTCTGACTCGGCTTCTACCATCACGCGGGCCAGGGCTTCGGTGCCGGAATAGCGGACGACGACGCGGCCGTTGCCATCGAGTTCGCGGCCGGCGGCCTCAATCGCGCGCTGCACTTCGGGGACCTGGGCAAAGGGAACTTTCTCGCGCACGCGCACGTTCTGAATTTTCTGGGGAAAGACTTTGAGATCGCCGACCAGCTCTGCCAAGGGCTTGCCGGAGCGCACGATCACATCCATCACGCGCAGGGCGGTGAGCAGGCCGTCTCCGGTGGTGGCATCGCTATCGCGAAAAATGACGTGCCCGGACTGTTCGCCGCCCAACGCGGCGCCGGTCTTCAACATTTCTTCGAGGACATATTTATCGCCGACATTGGCGCGCAGCATGCGAATGCCGGACTTGTTGAGCGCGACCTCGACGCCCATATTCGACATGGTCGTGGCGACGACGGTATCGCCGGCCAACTTGCCTTGCGCTTGCAAATCGCGAGCCACGAGCAGCAGCACGCCATCGCCATTGACCACACGGCCCGCGGCATCGCAAAACAAGGCGCGGTCGGCGTCTCCGTCAAAGGTGACGCCGAGATCAAATTTGCCAGACTCGGCGACGGCCTTGCCCAGGGTTTCGGGATGGAGCGCACCGCAACCGTCATTAATATTTTTTCCATCGGGCGAGACACAGGCAAACTGAACTTGCACTCCGAGCTTGGCGAATAATTCGGGAGCCTCGGCGGTGGCAGCGCCGTTGGCGCAATCGACCAGCACGCGCAAGGGCCTCAAGTCGGCGGTCACCTGGCCGGCGAGCGATTCGATGTACGCCTTGCGCAGGGCGATCTCGCCGGGCAGCGAAGGAGGGGCGACTTTCATGGCGGTATCGTCGGCGGCGCCGGGGCGCGCGAGGAGGGCGAAAATTTCCTTTTCGACGGCGAGTTCGCGCTCGTCGGTGAGTTTGAATCCGTCTCCGGAAAAAACTTTGATGCCGTTATCGGTCCAGGGATTATGCGACGCCGAAATTACGACTCCGGCGGCGAATCCGCGAGAACGGGCGAGATAGGCCACTCCGGGCGTGGTGATGACGCCGGCGCTATGCACATCGACTCCTACTGCGGCGAGGCCGGCGGCGACGCGGTCGGCGATCCAGGCGCTCGATTCGCGGGTGTCCTGGCCCATGACTGCTTTGGCCTTCCACGAGCCGCGGAGCAAGTCGTGGCCCATGGCGCGGCCGATCAGATAGGTGCTTTCATCGGTGAGGGGAAATTCTCCCGCGACGCCGCGTATGCCGTCCGTGCCGAAAAGTTGCCGTGTCTGCTGGGTCATAGAGTGAATCCGTGAATCAATGCGGCGGCGCACCTGCATTTTCCATTACGACCGTTACTTTTACCGGCGTGGGTTTTACCACCTGCACAAGCGCATCAGGGATGTAGACGTTGGTCACGAATGTGGCCTGCGTGGTGGTTCCGGTGGCGTCGATGGGATCGGTGGTGGCGGCTTCGACGATTTCCACGTGATGCTGCGGGCCGGTAATCGTGATTTTATCGGGATCGACCAGGACCTTGGCGATCCGCAGGCCGGGGGGGAAATTTCCGGTGACGCGAGGACGAATTTCGACGTCGCGGGTGAGGCGCATTTCGAAACTGAGGTGCACCTGTCCGGGGACGACCTGCACGACATGCAAGTCGCGCTGCAGACGAATCTGCTGGGACGTGAGATCAAAGGTGCGCTCGCCGGGCTTGGCGTCTGCCAGTTCCAGCTCGGCGTGGAGGTCGGTGGAGCGAAGTTGGCGGATGACGCGCTCGGGGCCACGGACGCGGATTTGCGCGTCGGGGATGGTGGCCGAGCTGATCTCCAAATGAGCGGGCACATGGTGAAACTCGATGGGGACGCGCACGGCAACTTCGGCGGGCTCCTGATCGGGCGAAATTGCCAGCCACAATCCGGTGGCGAGAAGCAGGGACAATATTTTCAGCCAGAAGTTGTGCAGGACCCAGCGGCGCAAGAGAGGGCTCATAGCGGACGCTCCGTTTCCTGCGAGTCTTCTTCTGCGACCATCGATGCACCGGCGCGGAGTGGCGATTCCTGACCAGCGTCTGATTCGTCTTTCTGCGATACCGCAGTGGGCAGGGTGACGGGCGACATGTGGCGGCGGAGTTCGCTGCTGAGGCGCTCGCGCAACTGTTCGGCGGTAAGATCGCGCTCGATTTTGCCGGCGAGAGCGAGGCTGATCGCTCCGGTCTCTTCAGAAACGATGACGGCGATGGCGTCGGTCTCCTCGGTGATTCCGATGCCGGCGCGATGGCGGGTTCCGAGTTGGGTGGAGAGGACGGGGTTCATCGAGAGAGGCAGAAAACATGCGGCGGCGGCGAGGCGATCTTTCTGGATGATGACCGCGCCATCGTGCAAGGGAGCGCTGGGGCGAAAAATGGTGGCGAGAAGATCGTAGGAGAGTCTGGCGTCCATGGAGACGCCGCTCTCGATGTAGGTACGCAAGCCGATTTCGCGCTCGATGACGATGAGTGCGCCGGTTTGATGCTGGGAAAATAAATTGGCGGCGAGGACAATGTCGTCGTAAGAATCTCCCTCGATCGCGGAGCCGCGGAGGAAACTGACTCGGCGGCCGACATCGGAGAGCATGTGGCGGATTTCCGACTGAAAGACAACGATCAGGGCGAAGACGACGTAGGGGAGCAAATGGCTGACGAGCCAGTTCAAGGTGGCGAGTTCGCCGATGCGCGCGAGGTAAAAGGCGAGTGCGACGGCGGCGAGTCCGGCGAGCATGGGTGCGGCGCGCGTGCCGCGGATCATGATCAACACTTCGTAGATGATCAAGGCCACGAGCAGAATGTCGAGGACTGTAAACGACACTCTCAACCATGGCGCCGTAAGTTGCGTCACCGGATCTCCATCGTGGAATTCAGGACTTGAACCCTACATTCTAATGCACTAGTGGGAAATCAACGGAAATTGGTGATGAGAACAACGTCGCGCGAAATCACCTGTCGGGTTACGGCGAACCGCTTGCCGTCCGGAGACCAGGCGTAGGCGATCACATTATCAGGAAAGTGGGTAATTTGATGAGGAGGCCCTCCCGAGATCGGCTGACTCCAGAGATTTGTGGTAGCTCCCTCTTGCCAGGGAAAGGTAAGTGCTTTGCCATCGGGTGTCCAGCGTAGCGCCCAGCCGTCTGAGTTGTCAGGACCATCGTCGGTCTGAGGGGAACGGTCGAATGTTTTTGCGATGTTTCCGGTTTGTGCATCCATCACTGCCAATCGCCCCTGCTCGTCCGGCCAGATCCAGAGCCCGATTTGCCGCCCATCCGGAGAATAGCGAGCGACAATCGCGCGCTCTTCCAAAAGATCCTCTTCCGATCCACCACTCGCCGGAACTCTAATCAGGCGTGCTCCCTTCTCAAAAACCATGTAGATGACGGACTTGCCGTCTGGAGAACAATCCAAGTTCCAACCGGCGCTACCAGTGGAAAGCGGCTGGAGATTTCTTCCATCCATGTCAGCCCTCCAGACACTGGCAAGTTCGCCGCTCAATTTAGCCAATACAAGAAAGCTGCCGCCACCGCAGATGGAAAAACTGCTGCTGGCTACATCACCTTCGCTGCGAAAAGCGGGAACGTGATCCTTGCCGTCGGGGCTGGTTAGCCAGAACTGCGATTTCACGTCTTGCGACAGAAGCCGTCCGTCGGGCAGCCATGCCAGGCCAATTCCATCGGAGTGGCCTACGACAATGGGCGAACCCGCATCGGGATTGGAGGCGGCTCCAACCGAAACGGTAAGCGTCCCCTCGACCTGCACTGCGATCAATCGAGTGCCGTCCGCAGTGAGATCCACCGATCTGTATAGACTGGCGTCATTGGTGATTCTTTGCGGTTCACCCTGGGGGAATGGTTGCTGCCAAACCTGTTCTTCACTGAAGCCGGGATTCGATGAGGAACCCGCGACGACAAGCATCCCAGTCTGATCGGGCAGCCATGACACGGAAGACACCGGGCTGGGAAAGGGCAGAGTGATCGGCTGCTCGGCTCCTATGGAGCAGACAAATATCCCACTACCGCCCGCCTGAAGAGCGACGGCCAGGGCAATCATTTTGCCATCCCGAGACCAGGATGGTGGGGCGCGGGCGTTAAACCTGCCCAACTTGGCGCTTACCGGATCTGCGACCACATGCTCACCGGTGCCGTCGCTATTGGCGATCAGCAGTTGTGAGCGATCGGGATTGGTGCCGCGGGTGAAAGCCATGCGCTTGCCATCGGCAGAAAGGCCAACGCCGGTGCTCACATCCTTGAGCAACAGCCTTGGCTGCCCACCCAGCGCGGGGATCAGGTAAACATCGCCGTCGCGGACAAAATAGAGGTAGTCCCCGTCTGGCGAAAAGGTGATGCGGAGGTAGTCGCCGCTGGATGGTGGAAGCAGTTGCACAGCGCTCTCGGTCGCCACTTGCCGCACCCACAAGCTGCTGCGCGCTTTTTCTGCCAGGGTGTAGGCGAAATAGCGTCCATCGGGGGAAATTGCGACCGTTCCAATCTTCCCAATATCGGTCAGCTTGGTAATCTTCATGTTCTGGAAATTCGACACGATGGGCTTCGTAGGGCCGGTGGCACGATGAAGAAAGAAAATCGCCGCGACGACCGCAAGCAAAACCATTACTCCAGCGATGGTTAATCCAGCGGCCATTGATCCAGCGATGCGGGGGAATCGCCGGTCGCGATCAACCGGGGTAGACGTGATCCGAGCCGACGAGGCGTGCGTCTCTGTGTCGCGCTTGAGGCGCTGCAAATCCGCGCGCATGTCGGAAGCATGCTGGTAGCGGAGGTCGCGACCTTTCTCGAGCGCTTTGTTGATGATGTCTTCCAGCTTCGCGGGAGTGGCGGGATTGACGCGCGCAGGGGATGCCGGAGGACGATTCAGAATGGCGTCGAAGATGAGGCCGGAGGTTTCGCCCTGGAAGGGCAACACGCCGGTGGCCATTTCGTAGAGCACGACACCGAAAGAGAAGAGGTCGGTGCGGGCGTCGAGTTCCTTGCCGCGCACCTGCTCCGGCGACATGTAAGCGATGGTGCCGAGAGCAGTGCCGGGACTGGTGAGGTGCTGGTCGTCGGAGGCGAAGGTCTGCGTTTCCGCCGATGCGATCTGGCTGGAGGAAGCGGTGGGACGGGTGACTTTGGCTAGTCCGAAATCGAGAATCTTGGCGTGGCCGCGTTCGGTGACAAAAATATTTGCGGGCTTAATGTCGCGATGCACGATTCCCTTGGCATGTGCAGCGTCGAGGGCGTCGGCAATTTCGATGGCGAGCGACAAGAGCGCTTCGACCTCTATGGCTCTGCCGCCGATGCGGTGCTTCAGGGTCAGGCCTTCCAGAAACTCCATGGCGATGAAGCGCTTGCCCTCGTGCTCGCCGATTTCATAGATGGTGCAGATATTGGGATGGTTCAGTGCGGAGGCGGCGCGGGCCTCGCGTCGAAACCGCTCCAAGGCTAGAGTGTCCTGGGCAACGTCGTCGGGAAGAAATTTGAGGGCGACAAAGCGGCCGAGGGAAGTGTCCTCGGCTTTGTAGACAACACCCATTCCTCCGCCGCCGAGCATCTCAACAATGCGGTAATGCGAGATGGTCTGGCCAATCATGCTGATCGCGTCATGTTAGGCGGGCACGATTGCTCAAGTCAACGAGAGCGGAGTCTGGCGTTCTTCCGAGGGCGTGTTTAAGGCTTGTGGGGCTTTTTTACGGTGGCGCGAATTTCGCCCTGGGCTACGCGGGCTGAAATTTCGTCGCCGGCGTTCACTTGGGCTGAATCCTTTATCAGATGCCCGGCGGAATCGAATACCAGAGCGTAGCCGCGCTCCAAGATGGCCAGTGGAGAAAGTGCTTCCAGGGCGCGGGCGGCGCGCTCCAGGCGGAGCTTGTTCAAAAGCAACTGATTGCGCATGGCGGAGGCCATGGCCGTGGTGCCGGCGTCGAGTTGAGCGCGAATGCCGGCGAGCACGCGGCGCAAATCGTAGTGCTTTACGGCCGCGGAGATGGTTTCGAGGCGACGGCGCGCCGATTCCAGGGCCTGGCGCTGGCTGCGCTCAAGGCGGAAAGTGAGATCGTCGACCTTCTGCTGGCGCTGGCGAATCAAATCCATCATGCGGGCGAAGGCGCCATCCTGCGCGCGCTGCATCAGCGCGTTGCGAGCCTCGAGCAAGCGGCGCTGCATGGCACGCACCAGGCGCTCGCGGGCGGCCTCGGCCTGGTTTTCAATTTCGAGGCGCGAGCGGATGACCAACTCGGCGGCTGCCGAGGGGGTGGGGGCGCGCAAGTCCGCGACAAAGTCGATGATGGTGAAATCGGTCTCGTGGCCGACGGCGGAAATGACAGGGATCTCCGAGGCGGCAACGATGCGCGCGAGGGCCTCATCGTTGAAGGCGGCGAGATCTTCGGCGGAGCCTCCGCCACGGCCGACGATCATCACGTCGACACAGCGGGTGGCATCGGCGCGAATGTCGTTGAAATATTTCACGCCAGCGGCAACTTCGGAGGCGGCAAAATCGCCTTGCACCTGCGCGGGGAAAATGACTGCATTCACGGAATGATGCCGCCGCCGCAAGATGTTCAGAATGTCGCGCAGGGCCGCGGCCTGGGGCGAGGTGACAATACCGATGCGCGCGGGGAGGGTGGGGATCGGCTTTTTGCGGGTCTCGGCGAATAGTCCTTCGGCCTGGAGCTTGGCTTTGAGTTGCTCGAAGGCAACCTGCAAGCCTCCAGCACCTTTGGGTTCGATGAACTCGGCGGCGATCTGCAAGTCGCCACGGGCTTCATAAATCGTGACGCGCCCACGCACCAGTGCCTGCATGCCGTCGGTGGGGCGAAAGCGCAGCAGGCGCGCCTTGGAACTGAACATGACGACGGAAATCTGTGCGTTGCCATCCTTGAGGGTGAAATAAAGATGTCCGGAATCGGGGGCGCGGAAGTTGGAAATTTCGCCTTCGACCCAGGCGTCGGTATATTCGCGCTCGAGATGAGTTCGCACAGCGGCTACCAGGGCGCGGACGGTCCAGACGCGGCGCTCGGGGGGGGCGAACTTTAGGCCGAGTTGATCGTTGTCGGACATCGGAGTAATCCAGAGAGTCTAGCAGGGTGTGCGGTCTGGGGACGTCAAGGGCTTTAACCACGGGGGCACGGGATATCACGGGGTACACCGGACCTTCGTAAATTACGCCGCTTCGCGGCTAGCGGCGCTTCAGGGCCTCCAACTCATCTAGCGTGCGCGGCCAATCTGATCCCAGAAGGCGCGAGAGGCTGCGGTCTGCCAGAACCTTGCCTGCGGTCTGGCAACGGGCGCAGTAGTTCGTTTCTTTATCGGCATAGCGAATGCGGAGAATTTTGTCGCCGCAGCGGGGACAGGGCTCGCCGTAGCGGCCGTGCACGGCCATGCCCTTGCGAAAGGCTGTTACTTTTTCTGGAAAATTCTTGCTGGCTTCTGCGCCTAGGCGGTCGATCCAGAGAGTGAGAGTCTCGCGGGTGGCGACGAAGAGGCGACCCCACTCGTCGGGTTTCAATTTCTGCGTCTGCGCCAGCGGAGAGAGGCAGGCGGCGTGCAAGATTTCATCCGAATAGGCGTTGCCGACGCCACTCAGCATGCGGGGGTCGGTGAGGGCGCGCTTTAGAGTGTGATTCTCGGCGGCGAGACGGTCGCGAAACGACGAGATGTCGGTGGCGAAAATTTCGAGACCGCCGGCATCGAGAGAAGTGAGATCGTCGCCGCGAAGAACATGCAAGGCGGCGCGGCGCTTCGATCCAGCCTCGGTGAGGACGAGCGATCCATCGGGGAAATCGAATGCGGCGAGGTTCTGGCGGCCGGCGAGTTTGGCGTCGGGCGGCTTCCAGTGCAGGCGTCCGGCGATCATGAGATGGAGAACCAGCCAGAGATCGCCATCGCCATTCAAGCCGATAGCGATGCGCTTGCCGATGCGGCGCAGTTCGCGCACGGTGCGGCCCTCGGCACTTTCAAGTGGAGGTTGCACGGTACGCAGCAGGAACGCGCTGGCCAGCCGAACCTTCAACAGTGGCTGACCAACGATGCGCGGTTCGAGGGCGCGGATGTAGGCTGAAATGTCTGGCAACTCGGGCATGGCTGTGGATTACGTTGCGCGCTCTGGGTTCAAGGTTTTCATTGCCCGCGATAAACCACCTTTCCGGCGACCATGGTCCAGAGCACTTTCGCGTCGCGCATTTCTTCCGGAGAAACCGTCAACACATCGCGGTCGAGCAAAACCAGATCTGCGCGCTTGCCGGGCGCAATGGAGCCAATGGAATCGAGGCCCAGCGCGCGCGCCGAATTGCGGGTGTAGGCGTAGAACATCGCTTCGCGGGGCATCGCCTGGGAGGCATCGAGCACGCCTTGGTCGCCCTTGCGCGTCTCCGCCTGATAAATGCCGGCAAGAACGTTTGCCGTGGAAACAGGCCAGTCGCTTGCTCCGGAAATGATGCCGCCGTTATCGAGAATCGAGCGCGCGGGATACATCCACTTGTATATGCCGGGATCGACATAGGGCTTCACAATATCGATCGCGTCGTAACCGGCATCTGCCCAGAGCAACTGCAGAGCGCTGATCACGCCGAGTTCGCGGAAGCGGGGAAAATCCTCGGGACGCACGAACTGCTCGTGGGTGAGGGTATGGGGCAGGCCTGAATTTCCGTTGGCTTTGCGTGCCGCGGCAATGCCATCAAGCGCGGCCTTGACGGCGCCATCGCCGATGGCATGGACGTGGATGATTAATCCTTGTTTGTCGGCGGCGATACAAAGGTCGGAGAATTTTTGCGGCTCGAACAACAAATCGCCATTCAGTCCGGTGTTTTTGTAAGGCTTGGTCAGGTGCGCGGTCTGGGAGGGATATTCGACGACTCCATCGGCAAAAATCTTGATGCCGCTGAGGTGCAGATTCGCGATGTCTTCATAAGCGGCGCGTTTTTTCTGGACCTCGGCCAACTCCGCTGAGGGATCTTTCGCCATCACCCGCTGCAGCGCCATGACCTGCGAATTGAGCTCGCCGTGGTCGGCCAGCAGCCGGTACGCCTGCAACACGTAATCGAACGCCTCGGCTTCGAGCCATGCGGTGATGCCCAGACTGTGGTTGTACTGCACGGCCTCGCGAGCGGCTGCCAGCAACTGTTCCGGCGAATAGTCCGGCAGCAGCGGTTCGATTCTGGCGGTGCCTGCGTTGACGAGAAAACCATTGGGCTGCAGATTCTTGTCGAATCCGAAATAGCTGCGCTCCTGCACGGAAAGCTTTTTTAGATATTCGGAGGTGATGCCGGCGCGTTGCAGCAGAGCGTGGTTCGCCCAAGCAGTGTGGCCATCGCTGCCGCGCAGCAGTACGGATTGCTTCTCGTAGTCTCCGGTGCTGAAGCGCGTGTTGAGAAAGTCGAGGTGGGACCAGAATTCCAGGGGCAGTCCCAGAATTTCGATAATGTCGCCACGCATGCCGCGCCCGGATTTTTTTGCCTCAACTACGAAGGCGGGGAGTTGCTCGATTTTGTCGACCTTGTCGGTGGTGTCGGCGGAAATGAGGGCGATGCCGCCATCGATGGAGTGGCTGTGGGAATCGATGAATCCGGGAAAGAGGCTTTTGCCGTCGAGATCGATGCGCTCGGCATTGGGCGATGCCGCCTTCAGCACTTCGGTGAGATTTCCGACGGCCAGAATGTTTTCACCGCGGATTGCGACCGCTTCCGCATAGGGATTTTCGGGATTGCCGGTGAACACCTTGGCGTGAAATAGGATTCGCTCGCCTGGGCCATCCTGCGCCCACGCGGAGAAGCCGGCTCCGAGGGAAAGCGCCAGGATCACCATTCTCACGGCCAAAGCACGGGGCAAGCAGTGCATCATCGTTCTCCTTTCAGCTTTCTTCTTTCTTCTTTCTTCTTTCATTCATCGGCGCCAGCGGCTCACCAAGTAAAGCACAATCGTGAGAACCACACTAACCACAACCGACGTAGCCAATGGAAAATATATTGTGGTGTTCTTTCCGCGATAGAGGAAATCTCCCGGCAACCGGCCGAGGGGCAGGTGCAGCCGGGTGAGCAGCATCAATACCATGCCGAGCGCCACCAGTATCAATCCCAGGACCACCAGCAGTCTGCCGAATTCCATAGGTCACTTTCTATAGCAGCCAGATCCTAAATGCGCCGCGGAGTGAATGTCGCTCAGGGGCTAAGAGTGTCTGCGTGAGAACTGCTCTTTCGCCCCTCCGGGGCTTGTTCCCCTCGCCACTTGTCAGCCACAGCTTGCGCTGTGGGCTGCATTCTGACGCCGCTTCGCGGCTAGCAGGCGCGGCAAATTCCCCTGCACTCCCTCAGCGGATAAAGCCGCGCTTCCCAAGACCATTTTATGAGATAGCTTCTAGAGTCAATTGGCCCCTTGTGGCCCGAGCCGTCGTTTGCAATAATCGCGCGAAGCTGGCTTTCGAACTGCTGTCGAGTAAAATTTTATCGCTTCCCGCCACTCCGTCAGGGTTCAAATTTGCAACAAACGATCGCCTGATTTCTAAACAGCGCAGCCTGCGCCGAACAGTACCCGGAGGTTTATCATGCCGTCCCGCAAACTCAGCCTGTTTTCAACGATTCTGTGCCTGCTTCTTGCCAGCCTCGCCTTTTCGCAGGATGTCCGCACCTACCGCAACAACAATTCGCGAACCGGGCTCAATTCCAGCGAAACCACTCTGACGCTGACGAACGTGAATTCGACGTCGTTCGGCAGATTGTTCACGCTGACGGCGGACGGCCGGGTTGACGCGGAGCCACTGTATCTCTCGGCGGTGACGGTTGGGGGAGTGACGCACAACGTGCTGATCGTCGCCACCGAACACGATTCGGTCTACGCTTTTGACGCGGACACGGGGGCGCAGCTCTGGCAAGTGTCATTGCTGCTCACCGGCGAAACGACGTCGGACGACCGGAGTTGCAGCCAAGTCAGTCCCGAGATCGGGATCACTTCGACTCCCGTGATCCGGCGGCCGGCAGGGTCGAACGGCGTGATTTATGCGGTGGCGATGTCGAAGGATTCGTCGGGCAATTACTACCAGCGGCTCCATGCGCTTGACGCCAGCACCGGCAGCGAACTTTATAAGGGGCCGGTCACAGTCACGGGCTCGTATCCGGGAGACGGGGACAACAGCTCGGGCGGATTCGTGATTTTCGATCCGTCACAATATAAAGAGCGGTCGGGGCTGCTGCTGGTGGGCACGGATGTGTATCTGGCGTGGGCATCGCATTGCGACATCCGCCCCTACACGGGATGGATCATGGACTACAACGCGACCACGCTGGCGCAGAAGTCGATCATCAACGTTACGCCGAATGGGAATGAGGGCGCGATCTGGGGCGCGGGCGCGGGCCTTACTGCGGACAACGCCGGCAATATCTTTTTCCTCGACGCCAACGGAGTCTTCGACACGACTTTGAATGCCAGCGGATTTCCGACCAGCGGGGATTATGGGAACGCGTTCATTCGGCTGACTACCAAGGGCGGTCTCGCGGTCGCCGACTATTTTGAGATGGATAACGGAGTTCAGGAGAGCGATTCGGATACGGACCTGGGATCGGGCGGAGCGCTGTTGCTGCCCAACATGAAGGATGGATCGGGCAAGACGTGGTCGCTGGCGGCGGGCGCGGGCAAGGATGGGAATCTCTATCTGGTGGATCGCACGAACATGGGGAAGTTCAGCTCCAGCAGTAACAACATTTATCAGGAACTGACCGGAGTGTTGCCGGGGGGGATGTGGTCGAGTCCGGCGTATTTTGGGGGCAAACTTTATTACGGCCCGGTGGGCCAGCCGATTATGGCTTTTCAATTCAAGAAGGCAAAGCTGGAGACGGCAGCGGTCGCGGAAACGACCACGAAGTTCCAGTATCCGGGAGCGAGTCCGAGCATCTCGGCCAATGGGAGCCAGAACGGGATCCTGTGGGCCGTGGAAGATAAAAATCCCGCCATCATGCATGCTTACAATGCGGCCACGCTGGTGGAACTCTACAACACGAACCAGGCGTCGGGCGGGCGCGACCACTTCGGTAACGGCAACAAGTACATCACGCCGCTGGTCATCCATGGGAAAGTCTATGTCGGCACCTCTACGGGGGTGGGCGTCTTCGGGCTGCTGAGCGGGAAAGACGGTGGAGCGAAATAGGCTCGGGCGGGGGCGGGTGTGGGAAAGACTGTCACTGGGGCCGCGTGAGAACTGCTCTTTCGCCCCTTCGGGGCTTGCCCCCTCTCCCGCGTCTCACCCACGGCTTGCGACCCTTCGACATGCTCAGGGCAGGCCGTGGGCTGCATTCTGACGCCGCTTCGCGGCTAATACGCAGGGCTTACGCGGCCCTGAAGGGCCGCTCTTCCACGGTCGCGCTGGTGGGCATCTTGCCCTTGCCGACAACGGGTCGCGCTGGCGGCACGATCAGGCATGCTGCGGCTGGTTGGCCCATCGTTCCGATCGCTTCCCCAGACGCCGGTCCGTTATCGAGGGAAGATTACTTGGCGTGAGAGAAATCTTCGACGGCGAAGAGTTTGCCGCCACGTTCGACCACGCCGATGCCGACCGAGTTCACGTCGGAGTCCAAAATATTGGCGCGGTGGTTGGGAGAATTCTGGAACTCGGCGTTGATGTCGTCGGCGTCCGCGCCCAGGGCAACATTTTCCGCGAGCGAGATGAAGTGCGCGCCCGCGCGGGTGGCGCGGGAAGGAAGGTTGGGCTCGCCGGGGAAAACATGTTCGGCAACGCCGTGTTGCGCCATCAATTTGGCGTGACGGCGCGCAGCGGTGGCGAGAGATTCGTCCCAGAGGAGGGCGGGCAGACCCTGGGAGTGGCGCGCGCGATTCACGGAGGCAAAGAGTTTTTGTTCGGCGGGGCTCGCGTTGGTTTGGGCGTGGAGGGTGAGGGCTACGGAAACGGCGATGACCGCCACGACTGTCGCACGAATTAAGATCATCCGGATTAAGATTCGCAAGTTTTTCGACATTGCAAGTCTTAACCCGGGTGATTCGTTTTCCACTCGCTGTCGCCACCGTTTTTGGCGGCCTCGCCGATTACGAAGGTGACCTTATCTAGCGAACCGATGCCTCCGGAGCATCGCCGGGTTTGTCGTGCTCTTCCGATTGTGCTTCGGAAAGGTTTTCCTTCGCACCCACCTTCAGGCTGTAGGCGGTGCCGAAACCGCCTCCACCGGCCTCGGTGACTCCATAGAAGGTTCCGTCGGCGGCCTGCAACAAACCACCGTAGGGATACATGCCGTCGGTATAGTCGAAACTGTGCTCCACGGTGATTTTGCCCGCATTCGTCAATTGGAAAATCTCGCCCACGCCGTTGGGCCCGAAGAAAGAGGTCCCGTAAAGATTCCCGTCGCTGGCGCGCATCATTTGACTGTAGGGCGAACCACCGTCGAGGCCATCGAAATTGAGAACGGTACTGAATTGACCGGCAGGGGTGATTTTGAAGATCGTGCCGAAGTCGAAATTGGCCCCACCATTGCTGGTCGTTCCATACAGTTCGTTGTTGCTAGCCTGCACGAGTCCACCATAAGGCAGAGAGCCGTCGGTGAAGTCGAAGCTGTGAAGCAGGGTAAACACGCCCTGGGTGGTGATTTTGAAAACGACACCCTCGTGATTGGCGCCGCCGAGTTCTGTAGTGCCGTAGAGAGCTTTGTTTGAAGCCTGGACGAGTTGCCCATAGGGAAGATATCCATCCGCGGTTTCGCCGAAACTGTGCAAAGTGGTCAGCGTGCCAGCGGTAGTGATTTGGAAGATCGTGCCTTGCTGATAGAAACCGCCTCCGGTGGTGGTCCCGTAGAGGTTTCCATCGGCCGCCTGCATCAGCGCGGCATATGGCATGAAGCCGTCAAGGCAATCGATTTGAGTACAAAAGTTGTACAGAGTTGTAAAGGTGCCCGTTGGGGTGATTTCGAAGACTGTGCCGTCGTAATTTTGCCCACCGATTGGCGTAGTGCCGTAGAGCTTTTTGTTGCTGGCCAGCACCAGGCCGGCATAGGGATAGGCACCGTCGTAGTAGCTAAAACTGTGAAGGATGGTCACCTTGCCACTCGGAGTCATTTCGAAAATAGTGCCAAAATCGTCTTCACCGCCGCCCTCGGTGGTTCCGTAAAAGTTTCCGTTTGGACCTTGAACGAGAGTCGTGTAGATGGGATAACTGCCGTTGGTCTGGTCGAACTCCACCAGCGTGGTGAAAAGGTTTTGCGCGGGCGAGGCAATTGTTGCCGCCAGGCAGAAGATGGAGGCGATGCATAGGAACTTCAGCTTTGTCATGGAAAATCCTTTCGCAGTGGCACAGATTTAGCAGGCACACGAACCCTGGTGCGACGACGGGGCCCGGCTGGTTGAACGCCCCGGGGAATGGGGGCAGCCGAGCGGCGCAATTATCCACCTCGGGCAGAACGCCTGTCAATAGCGGCGTTTCAGGCTATGCGAGGGCTCGGCTAATGTCACTAATGCGCTGGGCGTGGAGGGCGAGGGAAAATACCATGGCGGTTGGAAGGGCCAGGTGAATCAGAATTCGCATCGGTTCCTCGCAGAATCCTAACCCGGAGTTCGTGGTTTCCACTCGCAACATCATTCATGGCCGGAGCGGTTCTTCGATGCGAGAGTGATGGCTTCGCTCGAACCCGGCGGTCGGGGTGAAGGTAGGGATCCTTCGACTGCGCCGGGACTCCCTTTGGTCGTCCCGGCTTCGCTCAGGATGACAGAATTTTGGGAATGCGTGCCCTCCGGGGCAAACATTACTTTGCGGGAGGGGCCGGTGGTTTGGCGAATTTGGCGTCGTCAACGGGAACATTCGGTTGCGCTTCGCTGACTTGAATCGAGAAACGTCCGTTGGTGCGGGCGAGGGTCCAGCGAAATGGAATCTTTACGCCGAACGCATCGCGATAGTCGGCGTAATCGATTTGCGTGGGCAGACGGCCGAGGGGCGACTCGGAGTAGCGAACGAGGCGCAGCAGCAATCCGGAGTGCTGGTCGAAATAGAGGCGCAGCGGGGGCTTGCCTTCGCGCTCGCCGATCACGAGATAAGTTTCCTGGTCGCCGATCTTCTCGGTGCCGTGCACCTCGGCTTCGGTGAACATGGCCTTCAAGTGCGCGGGGAAGTGGAGATCGGCGTCCATGCCGGCGGCGTCAAGTTCGAGGCCGTGCATGTCGCGCGCGGGGCGGCCGGGGAAACCGAGCCAGCCTTCGTGGCCATCGAAAGCGGTGATGCTATCGCCGTCCGGGGTGTGGGTGAAGGAAATGCGCTTGTCGGGTTCTTTGGAATAAATGTCGATAGGGACATTTCTGTCGCCGAAAGTGATCACGCCTTTCATGACGCGGCTGGTGACTTTGTCGACGGCGGCGGCTCCGCCGACGGCTTGCAGATATTTGTCGAACAGCTGATCGGCAGTGGGCTGGGAGGCTTCTTTATTATTGGCGGTGGCTTCGGGGCCTTCGGGCTTCTTCTCTTCGCCGTGGATTTCTCCTGAGCCCTTGGATTCTTCGGCGACGACCGGAGGTATGCCCACGGGAGTGCTGTTGCCGCGATGGCAGGAGTAGCAAGTCACGTCGCGATGGCCTTCGAAGTTGTCTTTGTTGATGGCGAACATCATGGCCATCATTTTGCGCGCGGTCTGCTTGGTCTTCTTGTCGTCTTTTTCGAAGGCGCCCTGGACGTGGCAGAACTCGCACTCCACGCCCAGCGATGCGGTGATGAACTGCATGGCGGGCATCAACTGGTCGGCAGGAACATCCTTGAGGATCTGAATATTCTTGTACTGGTCGGCCGCCTTTTTGGGCTCGGCGCTGGAAGGGGCGCTGGACTGGCCTTTGGCGCGGGTGATGCCGATTGCACCGGCGAGTAGCACGGCAAAGATTGCGGTAAGCAGAACTGATTTTCGTGTCATCGATTTTGTCGCCTCAGTCAGAGTTTACTTTTGCAGTCTAATTCTTTTGCCGATCTGTGCCGGCACTCGCGGTTCGCTGGAGCCTGCCCTTCTGCGCAATCACCAGCCCGCGGGGGGTGGGCATCAAGACGAGTGAAATCAGGCCTTCCTGTTCAAGAGCGAGAGCGGCCTTACGCACGGTCCCGTAATGCGAACTGGCATCGTGCATGAGTATCATACCGTTCGGATTCATCTGAGGGAGGAAGGTGCGGACTTCCTGGCCGCGAATTTTTTCGTCACTGTCGCTGAACAGCAGGTCGATGGTTCCGGCGACAGACATTTCCAGGCTGGATTCGTTGCGGAGGTCGATCCACTGGGCGAGTCCGGAGGTCGCGATGCGATCTTTGGCGCGGGCGAAAACCTTGGGGTCGAATTCGCAGGAAATAATTTTACCGAAGCCATTCTTCTGCAGTCCCTGCGCCAGGGCGAGCGTGCTGATGCCGGCGAAGCTGCCGGTTTCGACGATGAGGCTGGGCTTGAGGGTGGTGACCAGGCAGGTGAGGAATTCGAGGACTTCGACCTCGGCGGTCATGGTGTCATACATTTTCCAGCGCTCGGGATTGGGGCATTCGAGAGTGGGCGGAGTGTACTCGGGCTGCGTGCTTTCTCCAAATGATCCGGTGTGAACGATGATGCGGTGTTCTTCGCGCATTTTGAAGTAGCGCTGCAGGACGAGCGCGAGGAGACAAAGGCCTCCGAGCGCGGGGACGAAGCCGGCGGCCAACGGGGAAGATGAGGGATGAGGGAGAGCGAGTCCGTAGAAGATTTCGGTTGCGCCCGCCAGGATAAGGAATTCAGCGAGGACGATGCCATCGGGCCGCTGCCACTGCATGGTGGCTTTGCCTTCGTTCCACAGAAAGAAAAAGACGAGCGACGCGATGGCGAATGCGATCGCCCATAGACGCTGGGGAGCAGGGTTGAGTACAAGCGAGACCAGGAAAGTGACGGCGAAAACCAGCGCGGCGGCGGTGGCGGCGACGTCGGCGATGATGAGACTTTTGGCACGGCTGATCATTGCGGCGAGACCCGATGCGGCGAGACCGACTGCGATGACGGCGGTGAGCACGCTGGTGGCGGAGAGAGAATAGTGCGAGAGCACGATGAAAGCGGCCATTCCGGAGCCGACAACGAGGGCGGTGACAAGAGGGGCGCTGACCTGCATCCTTCTTCTTTTGAGGTCGGCGCGGACGCAGGCGTAGGCGAAGGTGAGGGCGGCGGCGAGGGTGAGAAGCGTCGTCGCATCCAGATTGTTCATTCGTGACCTTTCTATTGCCATCCTCGGGCAGAGATGACTGTAATGCAAGCTTCGCACTTCGCTCAACCGGGGCTGAAGCCCTGTTTGTTTTTGGAGGCTTACGCGGCGCTGAAGCGCCGCTCTTCCACGTCATTCCATGCAGCTTCGAAGCAGAACCGCCGGAAAGTTGCGTCGGCAGGCGGTACGCAAACGTAGGGATCCTTCGACTGCGTGAGCGCTTTCGCTTCGCTACGCGCTCACTCCGCTCAGGACGACAAAATGGAATATGGAATGTGGGCCATTTGTAGCCGAGCTAGCGGTTGCTGTAGACGATTTTGCCGGAGTGTTCGGAGATTACGATTTTTTTGCCGGGAATGACTTCGTCGACGCGCGTGCGCTCGTGCGGCGGCACGAAGAGGAAGACGCGGGTTGGCGAGTCCCAGGCGTTGCGGAGGCCGGCGTCGTCGATCCAGATTTTGGGCGCGTCGGGAAAAGTGGATCCGAACCACATGCCGGTGGTTTTGCCATTGACGAGCTCGATGGGGCGCTTGAGATAAAAGAGAAGCGACGAACCGTAGGCCTGGTCGCCGTAGATCATCATGCGATCGTTGGGGCGGATTTGAGGAGCGATGTCGGCGGCGATAGTTTTCGAGCCAAGATAAGGATCGAAGCGGACGAGTGCGATATGAGCCGCGATGAAGAACAGCGCCATGGTTGCGGCGGTGGCCCAGACGGCGGCAAGGTGGCGCTTGCGGAGACGTAAAGCAAAAGCCAGCGCGGGACCGATGAGAAGAGCGATCGCGGCGAGGAGAGCGGGAAGGCGGAGAGCGGCGAACGAGTTTCCGGTGAGATCGAACATGTGATCCATGGAGAGCGAGTAGGAGTTAACGTCCTGCTTGCTGAGGACGGTGCCGATGTCGGGTTCGAAGGGAAGATGGCGCGACTGCCATAGGCCGGAGAGAAGCAGAGCGCTGGCGGCAATTCCGATGGCGGCGAGGATTCCGGCGGAGGTTCGCAGGAAACCCGCGCGGGACGGGCCTTGAGAGTCCGCGGTCTCGCAGCGGGCGACGCCTTCGGCGAGCAACAACAGAAGAGGAAGGTATGCGGGGAAGGTGTAGTACTCCTGGTTGGTGGAGATGGCGAAGAAGATCAGCACAACTCCGGCCCAGAGCCAGCACAGCAGAAGAGTACGAGAGGCGAAAGTGGATTGTTGACGTTGCGGGCCTGCGGGCAGGAGCGCTCGCCTCGCACCTTTTATAACGGTGGGCAGGTAGAGGCTCCAGGGAAAAAGCCAGACTAGATGGAGACTCCAGTAGAGGAGAGCGGGGAGTTTGTTGTAATCGCGGGGATAGCGCTTGCCGAGGAAGCGCAGGAAATGTTCGTTGACGAAATAAAACCACAGGAAGCCGTGATGATCGGCAGTGCCGGGATTGCGCAGGCCCGCGAGAATGTGCCAGGGCGCGGCGATGGCGAGAAATAGAACCAGACCGGAGAGCAAGCGGAACTCGCGCCAGCGACGCCACTCTCCGGTGATCAGGAGAAAGAAGAATGCTGCGCCAGCGGGAAATACCAGCGCGATCAAACCCTTGGTGAGCACTCCCAGAGCCATCATGGCGTAGCCTGCGTACCATCGCCAGGGAGCGGAGTGGGGCTCGAGCGCGGTGAGGAAGAAATAGAGCGCGGCGGCGATCAGCAGGCTTAGCAGCACTTCGGGAATCAGAATGCGGGTGAAGAGATAAACTCCGGCGCTGGTGTAGACGAAGATGCCGGTGTAAATTCCGGCGCGCGCTGAGAAGGCGCGGCGTCCCCAGAGAATGCCGAGCATTCCGAGGAGAAGCACGGAGAGCGCCATGGGCAGGCGCGTGGTGAATTCGCTCACTCCGAAAAGTTTGTAACTGAAGGCGACCAGCCAGTAGGGTAGCGGGGCTTTTTCCAGATAGCGGACGCCGTTGATGTGGAGGGTGACGTAATCTCCGGTGACGCACATCTCGCGGGCGGCCTCGGCGTGGGCTCCGTCGGCATCGTCCATTAAACCGGGTGTGGACATGGAGCCGACGTAGACCGCGAGAAAGAGTGCGGCCAGCGCCCAGTAGGAAGCGCTGAAGGTGCGCTGCTTTTCTGGTGATGTAAGAGATGATGGGTTTGCGATCAAGGATGAGCCCAAAACAGTCTTACAAATACTGGGCTGTGGGGTCAAAGTTTCAGGGGGCAGGGTTCAGGGTTTCAGGGTTTCAGGGTTTCAGGGTTTCAGGGTTTCAAGGTTTCAAGGTCTCAAGGTCTCAGACACTCACGGGGCTGTTTAGCCTATAGGGATCCTTCGACTGCGTGAGTGCTTCGCTTCGCTCGCGCTCACTTCGCTCAGGACGGCAGAGTGCGTGGAGGGGACTTCGTCAGTGGCGAGTGTTATTGATGTTTCTTTTCTGCTTCGCTGGGCCTGATGAAGAATTGCCATTTGTCCATTTTCGCGGGGATGGCTACGTCGAAAAATCCTACCATCATTTCCTGGGAAGTTTGGTCGCCCCAGGTGACTGTTTTTTCAGGATCGGGATTGTGGGGATTGTTTTTGGAATTGTCGTACCAGGCTACGGCGCGCAATTTGGTTCCGGCTTTCAAGGGGCGCGGGTCGGCCAGTTTGTAGCTCAACTGCCAGTGGAAGTGATAATTCACGCGCAGCAGGGGCTCGATGGTTCCGTCGTCGTGGACGATGTCATATTCAAAACGCTTGCCGCGCAGGTGCATATGCGGAAAGAGGCTGAGGAGCGTGGCGTCGTTGGGAAGCGTGCCCTGCACTTCGACGCGAAAATCGTCGGCGCCGGGGGGAATGATCAGCGCGTGATTATTGAGCTGCAGGGTGATCACGCGCTGCGGCGGCGGAAGTTTGGCAAACACGAGTCCGGCGCTGCTTTCATCGGTCGAGGCTTCGCCATTGGTGGTGTAGTGCATCTGGAAAACGAGATCTGATCCAGCGGGGACGAACTTGGCCATGCCGTCGGGCCAGCGGTCGGGAGCGCTTCCGGGGGCGTAGACCAGAAGAAGATCGCTGGTGGTTTCGTGGGCCTGGCGACGTTCTTCGGGATCGGTCAGGGTGGAGGCGGTGAAGGGCTGGCTGACGGGCGCGTGCCGCAGCCAGAGCGAATCCGGAGGGCGGATGTAGACGACGGCGTGATGAACGTGGGCCGGGCTTGAGGGCCGCACCTCGACCATCTGCACCCACTTGTCTTCGGTGAAATGCGTGGGAACGATCTCGTAGGTGTAGTCGATTTCTCCATGCGCGGGAATGGGCACGGGGTGAGGCATCTTCACGATGACATCGGGTTGAGGGATGTTCCAGCCTTCGCTCCAGGTGGGCGGCGGGGGCGCATCGTGCGGGTCTCCGGCGGGGGCGTTGGCGTTTGCCCAAGCGGAGATGTCGGCGATCTGAGATTCGGTCAATGAGGGATCATTGGAAAAATGTCCGAAGCGGGGATCGGCAAACCACGGAGGCATCATCTTCATCGCGACCGCTGCAGCCATCTTTCCGGCGAATGGCTTGGCTTGGTCGTAGGTGACGAGGGGCATGGGAGCGGGCTCGCCGGGGCGGTGGCAGCTCTGACATTTGCTTTGGAGGATGGGGAGAATGTTTTTGTAGAAGGTGGGCGGGGGGACGTCGTTGTGGCCGTGGGCTGCGAGGGTTGCGGCGGCTGGAAGCAGGAGCAGCACTGCTAGGGTTCGACGCGGGGTTCGATGTTTGGATGCGCCGGGCATTGGTGTCTTCAGTCTCGCACAGTGGGACCGGTGGCACGGGTAGGAATGCTTCGACTCCGCAAGATCAACAGCTTTAGACCGCGGAGCACGCGGAGAAAGGCCGCGGAGGGCGCAGAGAAAAACTGGGCTAGGGTAATTGGGACACTCGCCATTCCTGGGCGGTCGCGCACGTTGAGCTGCGAAGATGCTACAGTAATCAGTCCATGTCTGCCCCTAATTCCAACTTCGTTCGCGCCTGCAAATCGCAACCTGTCGACCACACGCCCGTCTGGTTCATGCGCCAGGCCGGACGGTATATGGCCGAGTACCGGGCGGTGCGCAAGAAACATTCGCTGCTGGAAATCTGCAAGAAGCCGGAACTGGCCGCCGAAGTGACGATCACGGCCGCCGAGTATCTTGGAGTGGATGCGGCGATCATCTTCGCCGACCTGCTGCTTCCGCTGGAAGTGATGGGGCTTCCATTTCATTTTTCGGCGGGAGAAGGGCCAGTTATCGAGAAGCCGGTGCGCACGCGCGAAGATGTAGCGCAACTGCGCACCGATCAGGCGGCGGAACTGGGCTATGTTTCTGAAGCGGTGGGGCTGGTGGCAAAGCATTTCGCGGAGAAGGTTCCGGTGATCGGGTTTTGCGGAGCGCCTTTCACACTGGCCAGCTACATGATCGAAGGCGGAGGCTCGCGCCACTATCTGCATGCCAAGAAAATGATGTACAACTCGCCGGCGGAGTGGGACGAGTTGATGCGCAAGCTGGTCGATGTGACTGCGGAATACGCGGCGGAGCAGGTACGAGCCGGGGCGGACGTGATCCAGATTTTTGACAGCTGGGTTGGGTGCCTGAGCGTGGAAGACTACCGGCAGTACGTGCTGTCGCACGTGAGCACGATGGTGAAGCGGCTGCAGAAGACGGGCGCGCCTATCATTTATTTTGGCACCGACAGCGCCACGCTGCTGCCCGCGATGAATGAGACCGGGGCCGAGGTGATTGGGCTGGACTGGCGCATTCCGCTGGATGTGGGCTGGAGCGATCTGAAACATCGCTGCGCGGTGCAGGGAAATCTCGATCCCATTCTGCTGTTTGCGGATTGGAAAGAGTTGAAGTCGCGCGCGGAAAATGTGCTTCGTCTGGCGGGCGGACGTCCCGGCCATATTTTCAATCTGGGGCACGGCATTCTGCCGGAGACTCCGGTGGACAACGTAAAAAATCTGGCGCGCTTCGTGCAGGAATACTCGCCGCGTTCATGACCCGCATCGCGATCATTGGCGGCGGCATTTCTGGACTGGCTGCCGCATACGCTCTGGAAGAACAGCGGCGCGCGGGCACGGCGGAATACGTCCTGTATGATTCCGCGCCGCGACTCGGCGGGGTCCTTCGCACCGAACACATTCATGGCTGCATCGTGGAAGCGGGGCCGGATTCCTTCATCACGGAAAAGCCCTGGGCGGCGGACCTCTGCCGCGCGCTGGGGCTGGGCGGCGAACTGATCGGGTCGAACGATGCCGACCGAATCACATACATTCTGGTGCACGGACGGCTGGTGCCGATGCCCGATGGGCTGATGTTCATGGTGCCGACGAAGATTTTGCCGACGGGATTCTCGCCGCTATTTTCGTGGGCTACGAAGCTGCGCATGGCACAGGAATTATTTCATCCGCCGCACCGGGGTGAAGCCGACGAGAGTGTGGCTTCGATGGTGGAACGCCATTACGGTGGGGAGATGGTGGATCGGCTGGCGGATCCGCTGCTTTCGGGAGTGTATGGCGGGGAGGCGGCGAGCCTGAGCGTGCGGGCGGTGCTGCCGCGGTTTGCGGAAATGGAGCGGAATCATGGCAGCCTGGGGCGGGCGATGCTGGCGGCGCGAAAAAAAATGCCGAAGCGCGCGGGACCGGCGCCGCCGCTGTTCACTTCGCTGAAGGATGGCATGCAGCATCTGGTGGAGACGATCGTTCCGCGGCTTGATCCGGCTTCGCTGTTGAGGAATTCGAGGGTGGAGTCGATTCGGCCGGAGAACGGGGGCTGGACGATCGCGTCGGGATCGAAGTCGGAACGTTTTGATGGGGTGATTCTCGCGGTGCCGACACATGCGGCGGCGCAACTGCTTTCGGAATGCAGGCCGGCGCTGGCGGGGGAGTTGGCGGGGATTCAATACAGCTCTTCGATTACGGTGGCGCTGGGTTATGGGCGCGACGTGCGCGAGTCGTTGCCGCCGGGATTCGGATTTCTGGTGCCGCGCAGTGAAGGCAAGCGGCTGCTGGCAGCGACGTTTGTGCACAACAAGTTTCCGCACCGCGCTCCGGAGGATCGGGCGCTGTTGCGGTGCTTCTTCGCGGGATCGAATGCGGAAGACGTGTGGCCGCTGTCGGATGACGAGATCATCGCGGTGGTGCGGAACGAGTTGCGGGAGATTGTGGGTTTGCGCGGAGTGCCGCTGTTTGCGCGGGTTTATAAATGGAAGTCGGCGATGGCGCAGTATGGCGTGGGACATCTGGAACGACTGGAGCGGATCGAACAGTTGCGGCAGCAAATGCCGGGATTGGCGCTGGCGGGGAATGGATATCGTGGGATTGGGGTTCCGGATTGCATTCGGACGGGGCAGATGGCGGCATCCTCGGTTTCGGTCAGGGGCTAAAGCCCAATGACAGACCCCTGTCTTGCTGAGCGGAGGCGGGACGACCGCAGGGAGTCCCGGCGGAGTCGAAGCATCCCTGCAGGCACCACGGGTGAGGGTAGGGATCCTTCGACTGAGTGAGCGCTTTCGCGTCGCTACGCGCTCACTCCGCTCAGGAAGACAGAATTAATGCGGGGCTTCAGGCGGGGATGTCTGTCGTTTTGACGGCCCCTTCGCGGCGTAGTTTTCCTACCACCAGCTTGATTTCGTCGTAGGTAATTTCTGGTGGGAGGACGTCTTTTAGGGGCTTGTAGCGCTCCGTTCCTACCTTCGCGCAGGCTGCTTCAATTACTGATTGCTTTTCTTTGCTGACCCATGCGGGTTGGAATTCGACCAGGCCTGCTTCCAAAAGGAGCGCGACCGTACTGGTCACGGTGGAGAGCTGGCGTCCGCGATGCTGGGCGATTTCTTCCAGCGTTTTCCCTTCCTGAAGCAGGCGGAGAGTTTCATCGGCGGGCTTGGCTTGCCGTTCTGTGCCTCCGGCGCGCTCGCCCTGACGAAATTTTTCGAGCGCGGCGAGAATGTCTCGTCCGTAGGTCTGAGCTTTGCGTTCGCCGATGCCGGAGATTTCCAGGAGGTCGGCGATTGACTTGGGCTGGCGGCGGCAAATTTCGTCGAGAGAGGAATCGTGGAGGACGACGAACGACGGCATGTTCATTTCCTTGGCAACGCCGCGACGCCACTGGCGCAGGTACTCTTTCAAATCCTCATTGAGAGGGCCAGCCATCTGAGCGAGGACGGTTTGCGGGCCGAGGCGTTTTCTGGCTGCGGTCGCGGCCTTGGTTGAGGGAACAAATTTCGGCATCCACGCGGCGCTTGCGCCACAGACATCGCAGGCATCGCATTTTTCCCACTTGGGAGATTCGCCGAAGTGGGTGCAGATCTGGCGATGGCGGCAGCGCTTCGACTCGACAAACTCACGGATGATGCGGTAGCGCTCCCAGGCACGCTCGCGCTCGGGGGCGTCGATAATCTGATTGGCGAAAAAACCGAGCAGTCCGGCGTCGCGCTTTTGCCAGAGCAGAACGCAATCGGCGCTTTCGCCATCGCGGCCGGCGCGGCCCGCTTCCTGGTAATACTGCTCGATCGACTTGGGCAGCGACAGGTGAATGACGGCGCGCACTGCGGCCTTGTTGATGCCGAGGCCGAAGGCGATGGTGCCGACGAGGACGCGGACTTCGTCGGACATCCAGCGTTCCTGATTGCGGCGGCGATCGTGGGCGTCCATTTTGCCGTGATAGGCGACGGCGGGGATGTCGTTGTCGCCGAGAAAATCGACGGTCTCTTCGACGCGGTTGATGGTGGGAGAGTAGACGATGACATTGCTGCCGCCGTAGCTGCGAAGGGCGTCGACCAGGAGATCCATCTGGTTGGAGCTGTCGCACTCGCGCACTAAGTAGCGGAGATTGGGGCGGTAGAAGCTGGCGATGTATTTATCGGGATTGCGCAATTGCAGTTGCGCGAGAATGTCGTGGCGGACGTGGCGGGTGGCGCTGGCGGTGAAGGCGGCGATGGGGCGATCGGGAAAATTGGTGCGCAGTCGGCTCAACTGGCGGTACTCGGGACGGAATTCGTGTCCCCACTCGGAGATGCAGTGGGCTTCGTCGATGGCGAAGAAAGCGACGGGAACATTCTGCAGCCAGCCGATGGTGTCGGCGCGGGCGATGCGCTCGGGGGAGACGTAGAGCAGGCGGTAGGCGCCTGCGCGGGCTTTGGCCATGACCTTCGACTGATCGTTCTCGGTGAGAGTGCTGTTGAGGACGGCGGCGGGAATTCCCATCTGGGCGAGTTGAGCGGCTTGATCCTGCATGAGCGCGATGAGCGGCGAGATGACTACGGCGGTGCCTTCGGAGATGACTGCGGGGAGTTGGTAGCAAAGGGATTTGCCTCCGCCGGTGGGCATGACCACGCAGGTGTCATGGCCGGCGAGCAGACTGCGGACAATGCGCTCCTGCAGGGGGCGGAAGGTGCTGTAGCCCCAGTAGCGGCGGAGCGGGGTGAGGAGGTCGGGTTCCGCAGTCATTGAGAGAAGTATAGTCGAGGCGAAGATTAGGAGAACGAGGCGGGGGCAGAATTAAGAGGGAGGGTTGCCAAAGCGGGAAATTGTGGGGAGGACTCGTGCGAGTGGGACGCGATATTTATGCCTGCGAGCGGAGTGAGCGCTCACGCAGTCGGAGGATCTCTATGTGCCGGCACCCGTGGTGCCTGTAGGGATGCTTCGACTCCGCCGCGACTCCGCTCTGCATGACAAGGGGTCTGGGCGCTAGCTTACTGCTAGATATTTGAAGGGCCTGATTTTGGTGCTCTTCCAGAAATAGGCCAGGATGATCAGGCTGGCGATGGCGGCGTAGGCGCACCACAGCGAGGTGAAGGCGTAGCGCTTGAAGGCCATCACGACGAGCAAGATCGCCATATTCGCCAGTCCGAAGATCACCATGTCTCTTATTTTCGAGAACAAGAGCGAGCCGCAGGTGGCGATGACATAGACGATTGCGACGAAGATGTTGTTCGTCGCTTGATTGATGTAGACGATGCTGTTGCCTTTGACGAAGACCTCGGTGGGAAATGCGGTCAGAGCCCAGAGTATGTAAAGCGTGGTCAAGGCGCCGAGGATGAGGAAGGGCTGCATGCGTTTGCGGCTCCGGGCATCGGGCTCGAATAGAAAAACGCTGAGGGGCAAAAGAAATGGAAGAAGTCCCTGGGCGTACAACATGAATGCTGCACCCATGTCGTGCGTGACGGTGGGAGACATCATGCCATCGAGGCCGAGCCAGACGAATCCTTCGATGAACTGGTGGATGGCGAAGAGTAGAGGGAGAGATGCAAAGAGAAGTTCGCGTCTGTGTTTGACCTTGGTCAGAGTCACGACTCCGACCGTTGCCAGGACTCCGCTGCCGACGAAGTTTGCCGCCGCCGAGAAACACATTTCGCCCTCCTACTCGACCGCGTATTTCGCTTCGCGATACAGCCTGTCGAACGCCAGCCACATCAGCATAATCACAAAAAAGCACAACACGCTGCCTTCCGGGCCGACGGAGCCGCCGGTGATCCAGCGCGAGCCGTGGAACGAGGAACTCAGCAGATGGCCGGGGGAGATCTGGCCGCTATCGGGGACGGAATAAAAAAAGCTCTCGCCCCAGTCCCAGGCAGCGTGGAAACCGACGGCGAACCAGAGGCTGCCGGTGCGGCGGAGAGTAAGGCAGAAGAACAGTCCAATGAACGCGGCGGCGAGGGCGCCGATCCAGGCTTCACCGGGGTTGTTGAGGTGGAGCGCGCCGAAAACAGTGGAGAGCAGCGCCGCCGCAGGCCAGAATCCGATGGCCCGCGCCAGTGTGAATTGCGTGTAGCCGCGCAGCAGGAATTCTTCGAAGAAACCGACACCGAGAAACATCACTGCCCAAAAAGCAGCGAACTTGGCGATCCTCCATCCGTGGAGCGCGAGGTGTCCGAAGTCAAAAGCGTGCATGCCCCGCATGATGGCGAGCAGCAAAGTGATGCCTAGAAATCCCCAGATGGCGCCCATCCAAAAGGGCTGGGAAAACGCCTGCCGCAAGGGCAGGCCGAATGCGCTCCAGGGACGCTTTTCGATTCGCATCATGACCAGCGCTGGAATCACCACCGCGGCAACGACGCCGAACTCCTCGACGATCTGCCACCAACGCGCGTCGAAATGCAGCGAGTCTGCGAACCAGTTTCCGATGGCCAGCACCGCCCCGAACATGGCCAGGTAGAGGGCGAGGCCCCACACGGGACGCAGGCCGGTGGGGCCGAAGAAGAGCTGCCGCAGCCTCGATTCTGGCTCGTTAGGCGTGGTAGTGTCGGCGAGGGGAGCAGCGCCGTTGTTCGGGATGAGGGTTGGTTCCGTCATTCTATGTTTCCGCGGGTAGTGGGGATCGACAGGTAAATCGAATTGCGCTTAAGGGCCAGCCGAGGGCGGCTGTCCCCACATGGCCGTGGGCAGCGGTCCCTACAGATGCGGGGGCGGCCGTATACACATAAGAACTTTCCGAGGCGCGATGGATCAAAACTTATCTCCGCAATCCGGCTGGAACATGGTAAAACACTTCGTCCTGCCTTATGTCCCAATTTTTCACACGCGAACGTTTTGGACGGCCGCAGTTTCTCGCCGGGGTGCTGCTGCTGGCATTTCTGGCGCAGGGGGCGTGGCTGGTGTATTGCGAGTTGCAGGCGGACGAGCGGCATGGAGATGCCAGCCTTCCGGAGCAGGCACGGATCGCGGCGGGATGGCGGCAGCTACACGGCGGAGGGGTTGCGGGGGCGCCGTATCCCGATCCTCCGGGAACGTTGCCGCTGGAGGCCTCGCAGGATGCGGACGGGTTCGACACGCAGCACGGGCCACTGACGGCGCTGGTGACGGCTGCGCCGTTGCTGGCATGGCCGACGCGATTGTTCGATTCAGAGTTGTCGCCGTACTGGCGGTGGTTACCGCGGATTCCATTTCTGGCGTGCGGAGTTTTTCTGGGGGCATCGCTGTGGTATGTGGCGCGACGCCTGTGCGGCAACACCGGAGGATTTGTGGCGTTGACGCTGTACTGCTTTTCTCCGGCGATGATTCAGGCGAGCGCGGTGTGGCATACGGAGCCTGAGATCCTGGGGGCTTGGGGAGCGTTCGGAGCGATCTTCACGGCGATTGCGGTTGCGCACACGCTTTATGCGCCGCGCGAGGTGGTGCTGTGGAACTGGCGGCGCATCGTGCTGCTGGGTGTGGCGATGGCGATTGCCGTGGGAGCGCAGTTCTCGATGATCGTCGTCGTGCCGCTGGCGCTGGTTTTTTTGCTTTATCTGGCGCCGATACGGCGAGGGGCGGGATTGGTGATTTGGATTTCGGCTTCGGCGCTGGCCGGTGTTCTGTTGCTGGGAACGTATTTTTTTCATGGGCACGCTTTTCTTGAGGGGATGAGGCATGCATCGTGGTGGGGAGCGACGTGGCGCGCCTTTACCATCGTCGGCGTGTATCGCCAGGTGGGGAAGGAGATTTTGCGGGCTTGTCCGGCGCTGTCGTTGCTGATGCCGGTGGCGATGGTGGCTTACGTGGCCTGGCCGCGGGCGCGCTACTTCGGAAATAGCGCTCCGTTGCTGGTGGGGGTGCTTTTTGTAGGACTGGGGATGGCTCATCCGCACGTGGCGGGAGCGGGATTTTTGCTGGCGTCGATTCCGTTTCTTTTGATTTTTGTGTCGGGGATTCTGGCGGATCTGATGGAAACTTCCTACCGGCAACTGGTGACGGCATCGGTGTGGGGACTGGTGGGGGCTTACGTGCTGTGGAGTCTGCTGGCTCTGGCGCATGTGCCGCGGGGTTGAGAGGGCGATTTCAGAAAGCCTGGATTCCAAAAGCCTTCACGCGGAGATCGCTGGGAAATGCCGCGGAGGTCGCGGAGAAGACTACTGGTTTGGGAGTAATTTCTATTTTCTTAGATCGTTTCTTTGCGACCTTTGCGTTCCGCCTTCGCGGGCTTTGCGATCCAGAGCTGTTGATCTTTGGTGAGGCGAAGAGCTTGTAACCGCAAAGGTCGCAAAGGAAACTCCGCGAAGGTCGCAAAGAAGGTCTTGACTTACAATTCTCTACAATTTTGTGCGCATCGACGGTGGCTGCCGGCGTCTAAAATATAGGCAGCGGTAGGGGGTGCGCCATGACCTTCGCTTTGGGGTATGCTAATCGTGTGAAATGCGGCATGCAGCGCTCGTTTTCGGCCGGTCTGGCAATTGCCGGCGTGGTGGTAACGTTGCTTCTTCTGATGGCAACGGGCGCGGCGCAAAATAACAATGCTCCGGCGAGTTCGGGCTCGGGGCATGCGTCGAGCGGGGCTAGTTTCACTTCATCCCCCGCGGCCAGCCATGTTCCTGTCAATTTGGGCGGGCCTTATTTTTCCAGCGTCCCGTCGGGCAATCCTCATCCGCACAATCCTCCAGGGTCTGGGAATCCTCCGCATAGCGGCGGCGGATCAGCGCATAATCCGGGACCGCCGAAGCACCCGGCTCCAAACGGCAATGGCAATGTTTATTACGGGATTCCGTACGTGTACGGAGTGCCGATGCCGTACTCGCTGGATGCGACGGACGGCGGCGCTGCCGGCGATGATGCCGACGACGAGTCGCAGTATCAGGGAGGGCCGACGGTGTTTGACCGGAGGGGATCAGGGGCGGACTCGTACGTGCCTCCGGTGGATGCGGCGGCCGATGACAGCCCGGGGGAAAATGCGCAGGCGGAGAGCGCTCCGGAAGCGGCACCGGACCCGACTGTGCTGGTTTACAAGGACGGTCATCAGATCGAGATCATGAACTATGCGGTGGTGAGCCAGACGCTGTACGATCTGACGGCGCGGCATCCGCGGAAGATTGCGCTCGCCGATCTTGATTTGCCGGCGACGATGAAAGCAAATGAAGACCGCGGTGTGACGTTTGAGTTGCCGGCATCGGCGCAGGCCAACTGAATATGCGGTGGCTAACCATCTTCGTTGTGACAATCTTCGCTGTGGCCACGGCGGTTACGGTACCGGCTGCGGCGCAGAGATCGGGCGGTGGTGCGCACGTGGGTGCGGCTTCGAGGAGTGCGGGTTCGAGGATGGGGGCGCGGCGCTCCAATGGTGGGGGGAATTTTTCGGGGCGGCATGGTTCGGGATTTCGACGGTCTTCGCCGGTTGCGGCTTACGGCTCTCTACCGTTTCCGTTTTTCGGCGATGGGTTTGATTCGGATGACATCTATTCGAGCGGGTATCCGGTAGCTTCTGAGCCGCCGGCGTTTTTGTTGCAAATGGCGCGTGAGTTGGCTGGATCGAAGAATTCGGGCGCTGAGCGGGCAGCTTTCACGTCGGAAACCTCGAAGTCGGGTCCCTTGATGATCGAATTGAAAAGTGGGCATTATGTTCGCGTGAACGATGGTGGTATCGATGGCGAAGCGCTGCCGCTGAATGTGAGCGCTGACAAGGTTCGGAAGGCTGCGGCCTTGCCCGCCGCGGTGCTGGTGTTTCGCGATGGACATCGGGAAGAAGTCCGCGACTACACTATTGCGAACGGGATGCTCTACGCGCGCGGCGATTTTTATAGCGATGGATATTGGAATAAAAACATCGATCTCGCCGCTGTTAACTTGCCCGAAACTCTGCACGCCAATGCCGAGCGGAACGTGAAGTTCGCTCTGCCCTCGTCGCCGAATGAAGTGATCACGCGGTTTTAAAGAGGCGCACCTCAACGGCTTTAACCACGGGGACACGGGGTATTACGGGCTAAACCGCAACTGAGCTGGCTACCGCTATAGCTTGAGTCGGAAGCCGTTGAAGTTCGTGGTGGATCCCGCCAGAGGATAATAGCCTACGATGTCGCGTACACCGTTAGGGTGGGAAAAGATGCCGTAAGCGCGGGTGCCAGAGCCGTTGGGCAGGGTCGCGCCAACGTCCAGCAGATAGTAGCCCTGCTCGTGGGCCGAGAATAAGCCACCGTGAATATTGTTCTCGACGTCGGTCCAGGTGTAAATGATGTCTCCGGCATCGTCGATGCCTCCGGCGTAGGAGTTGGCGGCCCCGAGAAGGTTTGCCTTGGTATAGGCCTGGCTGGTGGTGTCATAGGTGGAGGACTCTACGTAGCCGGTCGCGTCGCCCCAAAATACGGTCACCTTGCCGTTATTATTCAGGCCGGTCGCGACCGTAAAATTGGCTCCGGGCGCGTCCAACTTAACTGGCGTACCACCGATGCCTCCCTTGAGCAGGAAGCCGTGGGTGTTATTGGATGAGTCGTTAAAGAATCCCACCAGATCGCCGGCGTCATCGATGCCGTAGGCGTTGAGGCTCACCGCGCCGGGATACTTAACCGGGGTGAAGACTCCATTGAAGTAAACAGCAGCCTGGGGATTGCCCTTGTTGTCGGTATAGTTGCAGACGATCTTTCCGGAGGCGTTGATGCCCTGGCAGACCGTCGAATGATTGGCGGCGACGGGATCATCGATGGTTGTGAACTCTGAGCCGACGGGACTCGTCACCAGCACGCCATGATTCACGCCGCCGGAGTCGGTGTACTTGCCGACTTTATTCTCTCCGTTGACGCCATATAAGCTGGTGCTCTGCGCATCTTTGACGGTTACGGGGTCAAGGCCTGGCGTGCCCTCGGGCGTTCCCACATAACCCATCACGGCGCCTCCGGGCGCATTGTAGGTGCCGACGTAATACTTAGAGTCGCTGCTGACGCCCGCCACGGGGAGATCGTTGGTGTAGAGATTGCCGAGTGGGTCGCGAGTGAAACCGTGCGGGAAGCCTTTCGCGTCGATGTAGGTTCCGAAGACATTTCCGATATTGTCGATTCCTGAACACACGGTCACGGCGGCGCCCTGGTAATCGATCAGGGTGATGCCGTCGGCGGGCGACCACATGAAGCCATGAATGCCGCCCTTCGAGTCGACGTATTCTCCTGCCGCCGTGCCGGCGTCGTTGACGGCCAACGCGTAGGTGTCATCTTTATCGACGGCGTAGAAGGTGGAGAGACCTCCGCCAATTACTACAAAGCCTTCGACGTGCCCGTGCGGGTTTGCGGCACCGGCCAGGTTCCCGAGGTCGCTAATGCCAAACAGCGAGGTGGAGAATTTGTTCTTATCTTCGTTGAAGCCCGGCAGATCGTAGGTCGTGTATCCCCCGTTGTAGAAGTAGCCGTGATAGACGCCATCCGTGCCAAAAAAGTCGCCTACGATTGTCCCGTAGAGGTTGATGCCACCCGCGCGCGTGAACTTATTGGACCCCGGAGCCTCGAGGGTTCTGGTGGTAAAGCCAGGCCCGTAATAAACGAAGCCCTGGGTAGCTCCGCTATTGGTGACGAAGTTCCCTACTACCTGCTTCAAAATGTTGACCGCCGTGGGCTCGTAGCTTCTCACCGGAACGTTCAAGGTTACACTTTGCATTTCCACCAACTGGGCGCGGGCAGGCGGCGCGGTGAGGATAAAGGCGACCAGCGGAAGGAGGAGGGCTGAAACGAACGCGGCGCCGCCGGATCGATTCTGTTTCTGTTTCTCGCTGCAGTTCGGTTTCATGAGACTTTCTTCTCCCTGTTCGCCGTTAATCCCCGAAGAGATGGTCGATTATTCCCGAGAGCGGGCGCGGCTGCAACGGACAAGATCGGGTGTTACCGGACATTTATGAAAAAGGCCGCAAAGACGGTGAATCCGCAGCCATGGCGCCGAACAGCGTACTACAGTTTGTGCGGCGCACCAAAGCTGAAAACAGCAATTCCTGCCACGCGGGCGCGGGCAAAGTGATATACTCAATGACAAGTTCGGCCACGACTAACCACCTGTAAATGCAACTGCTTAGCATCGATTCGCAGATTGCGACGCTGGCGCTGCGCGGCGGCGGCAAGGACGTTACTTCGAGTTAGCGGCCGGGAGCTAAACGCTTAAATGGCTGACGATCAGAATCCCGAACTTCCCCTGACTCCACCGCCGGGAGGCGATGGCAGTCCCGGAGCGTTACACATACAGCCCGTCAACATTGAAGACGAGATGCGGAAGTCGTATCTCGATTATTCGATGTCGGTGATCATCGGGCGAGCGCTGCCGGATGTGCGCGACGGACTGAAGCCGGTGCACCGCCGCATTCTCTACACCATGCAGCAGATGGGCCTGCAGCCGAACAAGGCGACGCGCAAGTGCGCCCGCATCGTCGGCGACGTGATGGGCAAATACCATCCGCACGGCAATCTCGCGGTGTATGACGCATTGGTGCGTTTGGCGCAGCCGTGGAGCATGCGGTATCCGTTGATTTTCGGGCAGGGAAATTTTGGATCGGTGGATGGCGATCCTCCGGCGGCGGATCGTTACACGGAAGCAAAACTGGCGCAGGTTTCGACAGCGCTGCTGGAAGATCTGGACAAAGAGACGGTGGACTTCCGCCCGAACTATGACGGCAGCGAAGTCGAGCCCGATGTTCTGCCGACGCGGATTCCGAATCTGCTGATCAATGGATCGGACGGAATTGCGGTGGGCATGGCGACGAAGATTCCTCCGCACAACCTGACCGAGATTGTGGATGCGACGATTACGTTGATTAACGATCCGAACGCGCAGCTCGCGGAAATTTTGAAATTTGTGCAGGGGCCGGACTTCCCTACCGCCGGCGTGATTCACGGACGGGCCGGAGTTTTTGAAGCGTACCGCACGGGCCGCGGACGCTTCATGATGCGCGCCAAGGCTTCCATCGAAAACATCAGCAAAGAACGCCAGGCCATCATCGTCACCGAGATTCCCTACCAGGTGAACAAGGCGCGGCTGGTGGAGCGCATCGCGCAACTGGTGAACGATAAAGAAATCGAGGACATTTCAGACGTGCGCGATGAAAGCGATCGCGACGGGATGCGGATCGTGGTGGAGTTGAAGCGCGGGGCCGAGCCGCAGATTGTTCTGAACCAGCTTTTCAAACATACGTCCATGCAGGAAGGGTTTTCCATGATCCTGCTGGCGGTGGTGAACGGCGCGCCCCGCGAACTGGGGCTGATCCAGGCCATCAAGCACTTCATCAACCACCGCGTCGAAGTGGTGCGGCGGCGCACGGCGTATTTGCTGGCGAAGGCGCGAGATCGTGAGCACATCCTCGAAGGCTATCTCACCGCACTCGATCAGCTCGACAACGTGATCGCCATCATCCGAGCCAGCGCGAACCGCGCCGATGCGCGGGAAAATTTGGTGGCTTTCTTCGGCGGCAAGAAGGTCGATATCAACACGACGGGGCGCGCGCCGAAGCTGAATCCGGAAAAGCCTTTCACGGTCCGGCAGGCGGAAGCGATTCTGGAACTGCAATTGCACCGGTTGACGAAACTTTCCATCGACGAAATTTCGAACGAGTTGAAGGAAGTGCGCGGGCGGATCGAGGACTACGAAGCAATTTTGGCGTCGGAGAGCAAGCTGCGCAAAGTCATCATCAAAGAACTGGAAGAAGTGAAAGAACTCTACGGGGACGAGCGGCGCACGCGGATTGAAGACGAAGCCGCGGAAATCGTTCTCGAAGATTTAATCGCGGATGAGCAGGTCGCGGTGACCTTCAGCCACTCCGGCTACATGAAGCGGACGCCGATCTCCACCTACAGGATGCAGCGGCGCGGCGGGACCGGGCGCACGGGAATGAAGACCCGCGAAGAGGATTTCGTGGAGCACCTCTTCATTGCCTCGACGCACGCTTATATTCTGATTTTCACGAATAAGGGGCGGGTGTATTGGCTGAAGGTATATGAGATTCCGGACGTCAGCGCGGCCGGGCGCGGCAAGCACATCGGCAATTTGATTGGGCTGCAACCCGGCGAAACCGTCCGAACGATGCTGGCGGTGCGGAATCTGGAAGAAGAAAGCAAATATGTTTTCTTCGCGACGCGCAACGGGCTGGTGAAGAAATCGGAGTTGCGTGAGTTCATGCACGTGCGCTCGAACGGCATCAACGCCATCAACATCGAAGAGGGAGATGAACTGGTGGCGGCGCGCATCACCAATGGCAACCAGATCGTGTTCATCGCCACGCATGAAGGCATGGCGATCCGCTTCGAGGAAGATCATGTGCGCCCGATGGGCCGCGCGGCCTATGGCGTGAACGGCATCAATCGGGAAGAACGCGACTACGTGGTGGGCATGACGGTGACATCCAAACCGGGCACGGCTGCTGCGACGAGCGCGACCGTGACGGCTGCCGAGGCTACGGTGGATACGGATATCCCGACGAGCGAGACGGTCGATTTAACGCAGAAGGGCAACCTGATTCTTTCCGTCACCGAGAATGGATACGGCAAGCGCACACCTGCCGACGAGTACCGGTTGACCAACCGCGCCGGCAAGGGCGTGATCAATGTGAAGACGACGGAGCGGGTCGGAAAAGTTGTGGCGATTGCGCTGGTCGACGAAAATTCGCAGGTCATGCTGATCAGCCACTACGGCAAAATCATCCGCATGGATTCGAAGACGATTCGCGAATCCGGAAGGAATGCGCAGGGAGTGCGTTTGCTGCATATGGAGCCGGGGGACAAAGTGGCGGCCGCGGTGGTGCTGGCGCCGGAGGAAGAAGGCAACGGTGGGGGTGGCGGGACGCTGCTGCAGTAACGGGCCGGGTGAGTTTGACGGCGTGGGGTACGCGTCGTCTTAGTACTTCGGATGCATGTTCGCTTTACGCACGCGGGCGGGGGCGCCCGCGCCACATTTACTACACTACTTCACGCCTTGTTTGCGATTGATCTCGGTTGAAAATTCTGTGATGAAGTTCAGGAGCGTCCCCCAGCCTACCTGACCGAGCGCTCCGCGGCCGCCTTCAGCGAAGACATTTCTTGGGCCCGGCTTCCACGCGGTTGAAATCATTCCAGCGCCAAAGGCTCCGCCATAGAGCGCCCACTGCGGGCGCAGGTTTTGTTCGCTGCGGTCGTAGGTGAAAAAACTTCTAACGATGGCGTGACGGGTGCGCGGCCACGCGCCGGAGCACTTGCATTTGTCGTAGCGGACTTCGTATCCGAGCTTCTCATTGCCGAGATAGGCGAGGGTGTTGGCGGTGATGAATTGTCCCTCGCGCGAGGCGAAGCGTTCGCCGTAACCTCCCCAACCGCCTTGCCATTGCGAGGGAGCGCCGCGGGCTTGATCGATGAGCGCGCCGAATGCGCGCTTCATGTAGGCTTCGGGAGTGGTCAGCGTTTGCCGCAGATAAATGTCGCGGCGCTGCTCGGCGGTAAGTGTGATCAGCTTGCGATTACGGCCTACATATTCGCCGGCGATCCAGCCGGACTCCCAGTCGCGCGCTTTCTTCAAACCTTCCGTAGCGGCATCTTTGGTGGCGGCGGCAGCTTCTTTGGTTTTGTCGGCTACGGCGCCCACAGGATTGGGGTTGTCTTGTTTTTTCTTGCTCTCGTCGGGCGCATCGGGGAGCTCTTTGCCCGGGGTCTGAGTGGGAGTCTGGGCAGGTTCGGTGCCCTGGGCCCATCCGCGGGCTGCGAATGCTAAAACACACACCGCCATCAAAACGCCGCAGATCTTGTACCTTAGGCCCGCATTCTTGCATCGCATCGTGTCAGCATACACTCCGCGAAATTCCGCGGCCTTTCCTGGTTGCCGGCGACGACGGTTTGACTTCCCCCTCAGAGCCGTTTCACTTGGATGCAGTCGGCCTACGATCCTGTTGCTGGACAAAACGGGGATCGGCGGAGGACCGGATCAGCGCAAAGTCGGATCGGCCAGGGCAAGCGTTCTAACCGCGCTCGAAGGCGTACTTCTTCTCCAACTCTTCGACGGCGGTGCGCATGGCGCGGTCGAATGTATCGGCTTGCGCCATCAGGGCGGGAGTGGCCTCGGCCCAATCGCCGTCGAGCTGCACGCGGCCCTGTTGCATCAAAACGGCGGACGCGATCTGCACGAGATGCGAGGGCGTCGTCTCCAAATATTGGGCGTCGGTGGGATCGGCAATGGAGACGCGGGCCGCTCCGCTTTTGGTTGTCCAGTAAACTTTGCGCTCGAGGAACGATGCGATCACATCGTCGGAGGCTTTGCCAAAGACCCACTTTTGGCGCTTGAAATCGTAATGCCGGCTGGAGAAGGCAACCGGCAGCAGCTTGCCTGACTTCACGAATTCGATCTGCCGGCGGTCCACTTCTTTGCGCAGGGCGTTGATGACGGGAGCCTCGGCGTCGGCGGGTTCGAGCGACGGCAGAACTTCGCGCACGGTTGCCGACAAGTTGACCGCGACGGGAGCGTGCAGTCCGTCAGAGTTTTCGAGGCGGATGTCGCCGTGCAGGACCCAGAAATCCGCGCCCGAGGTGGAGCGGTGAAATGGCCACTCGAGAGCGATGGTGAGGGGCAAGCCGTTCAGGGTAATCCAGATTGTTTTGTGCTGCGACATTGAGATCCTCTTTATTTACGAAAATGACTCGGGGCTGAAGCCGCAAGACGTGCGGCTGCGCGCCGACTATTTCTTCTGACGGCTTACCTTCGCGCCCATGCGCAACAACTTCCGCACCGTGCCGGTGGGCAGCCGCTTCATCTGATCGTGGAGCTCGGTGACGGCGTCGAAAAATCCGGCCATGGAGGCGAGGCGCTCGCGGGTAAACTCCGCGCCCGCCTCTTTGGGATCGAGTTCTTCCAGGCTTCGACGCAGCATTTCGCGGGTGGGATCGATCTCGCGGCGCTTGCGCTGCTCGATGACGAGGCGAAACATTTCCCAGACATCTTTCATCGACTCATAATGTTCGCGGCGATCGCCGAGCACGTGCACGGCGCGCACGATGCCCCAGCCCTCAAGCTCGCGGATGGACGTGCTGACATTGGAGCGCGCCACGCTGAGGGTCTCGGCAATTTCCTCGGCGGGAAGCGCCCGCGGAGACAGGTACAGCAGCGCATGAATTTGCGCGACGGTGCGGTTGATGCCCCAGCGGGTGCCCATCTCGCCCCAGTGCAGGATGTATTGTTTCTGGACGCCGGTGAGGGTGGGCATATCAGTAATTTCAGTTCAAACAGAATGTACAGAATTAGGCGCTGCGTGTCAAATGCGAGGTTCGGTCGATTGAGGTGGTGGTGGCGCAGGCGAAGAGCAGATTCCTCACTCCGTTCGGAATGACAAGACTGTCGTTCGGAATGACAAGATTGGCTTGGAATGACAAGGCCCGCGGGGTCGAAAATGACCCCAGGCGACGCTCACTGCAGACGGCGCTCGCTTTGCGACCGGTTACTCGGTACTCGCAACCCGCGGCTCGCGACTCACCGCAGGCTTTTTCTTCGGAGCCGCCTTCCGAGCGGCCTCTGCCCGTTTCCGCTCCTGGTGCCGCCGATCATGAAACGACTGGTCCGACAATTGTTTCTTCATGCCTCCAGCTTACACTGTGCGGCGTTCAGCCGGATGCCCCAACGGTCCCCATCTCGTCCAGTTGAGGATGTATTGTTTCTGGTTGTTCCCAGTACAATTCCGCGTTACGCTTAACGAACTTTGTTTGAAGCGCGAGGCGCCACTTTGTACAGTCCACGCATTAAACCTCTTGCGAACTTAGCCTTAACCCTTTGTTTATTAAGCGTCCCGCTGGCCGCTCAAACTACAAGTGCCGCCACGCCTGAGACTCAGCATTTTGCGCCCGATACCGCTGCCTTGTACGAAGCGGCGTCACAAGTCTCGGCTTCGCCAGGCACCGACGTTGTGGTGCTTCAAAGAGAGGAGTCTCTGGTTTTCGACTCCGAAGGCAAAGCTGTGCATTCGGAATATCTGCTCTACAAAGTCCTGACGCAAAAAGGCGCCCAGGGGTGGGACGAACTTTCCTACACGTGGGAGCCCTGGCGGGATGAGCGACCCGTGATGCGCGCCCGGGTGATCACAGCGGACAAGGTCGTTCATCCGCTCGACCCGGCGACCATTGTGGACGCCGCTGCCCGGGAAACCGATGACAGCGTTTTCAGCGACCGTCGCATAATGCGCGCGCCGTTGCCTGCGATGGCGCCTGGTTCCCTCGTGGAAGAAGAGCAGAGTTCCAGGGAGGCGCTTCCGTTCTTCGGCGCCGGCAGTGTGGAGCGAATTTTTGTTGGAATGTCCGCTCCAGTGCAGCACGCCCGCGTGATTCTGGATGCACCGGCCACGCTTCCCCTTCGTTATGACGTGCAATTGCTTCCCGACCTGAAACCGCAGCGCACTGAAGCCGATGGGCGAGTCCGCGTGGTCTTCGACCTTGGGCCTTTAGAACCGTGGGAAGATCTCGATCCCGGACTCCCCAGTGATGTTCCAGCCTATCCCAACATTACCTTCTCAACGGGCGTCTCCTGGCAGTCGGTAGCGGAGGAATACAGCAAGATTGTCGACAAGCAGATCGCGGCCGCCGACCTGAAATCTGTGGTGACACGGTTGACCGCGGGCAAAGCTTCGCGGCAAGAAAAAGTCGCCGCCATTCTGCAGTATCTGGATCATGAAGTTCGTTACACCGGAGTGGAATTTGGTGATGCGGCCGTGGTACCACGCGCTCCCGCGGAGACGCTCACGCGGAAATATGGCGATTGTAAAGACAAGGCTGCCCTGCTGGTGGCATTGCTGCGCACGGCGGATATCTCCGCGTACGTGGCTCTTCTCAACATCGGCAATCGAGCGGACGTGTCTGCTGAGCTTCCCGGGATGGGAATGTTCGACCATGCCATCGTATTTGCACCGGGTGATCCGGATCTGTGGATCGACGCCACCGACGAGTACGCCCGTCTCGGACAGCTTCCCGCTTCGGATCAGGGACGCCTGGCGCTCGTCGCGCGTACTGCCAGCAGTGCGTTGATTCGTATCCCGGTGTCCGCTTCGACCGAAAATCTGCTCCTGGAGAAGCGTGAGATCGATCTTGCCGAGAACGGCCCTGCACGCATCGTTGAAACGACGCTGCCTCAAGGCAGTGTCGAGTCCTCGTACCGGCGCGCCTACGTGGATGAACAGAATAAATCAGTCAAGGAAGACTTGACGAACTACGTCAAGAGCCAATACCTGGCAGAGGGCCTGGACCGATTGCACCGCTCGGACCCTGCGGACCTTTCTGTACCATTTGAACTAGTCCTCGAGAGCAATCGCGCGAAGCGAGGCGTCACCGATCTCGAAGTAGCCGCGGCTGCCATTCGTTTCGACGCTCTATTTAACCGTCTTCCCTCCGACCTCCAGCAGCGCGAAAAAGAAGACGATCCCAAAGCCGACTCCAGCAGCGGCAAGAAGCTGCATAAGAAACGAACTGCCGATTATCAAATTGCGGAGGCCTTCGTCACGGAATGGCAATACACCGTCGTTCCTCCCGCTGGCTTCACGCCCAAGCCGTTGCCACCCGATGCCAAGATCTCGCTCGGCCCGGCCCTGCTCACTGAGAGCTTTTCCGCCGGGACCGATAATATTGTTCACGCCACCATTCGATTCGACAGTGCCAAGCGGCGTTTTACGGCTGCCGAAGCTGCGGAGTTGCAGAACCAGATCGCAAAAACACGCGAGGGCGCCCCTATCGTTATCTATTTTGAGCCGGTCGGCCAGAAGCTTCTGAATCAAGGCAGAGTTCGCGAGGCTCTTCAGTCCTATCGAGATCTCATTGCCCTCGAGCCAAAGGGAGCGATCCACCATCTTCAGCTAGCGAAAGCGCTGCTTGGCGCGGGCATGGGGGAAGCTGCGCGCGCGGAAGCGCAGGCTGCTGTGAAACTCGAACCAACATCGGCTCTCGCGCAGAAAACTCTCGCCTCGATCTTCGAATACGATTCGATCGGGCGCAGGCTGCGCCCGGGCAGCGATTACGATGGAGCCGCGGCAGCGTTCCGTAGCGCGGAGAAGCTCGACCCCGACGACAAAACTATCGTCGGCGACCTCGCCATACTTCTCGAATATGACCATTGGGGAGCGCGCTACGGCCAGTCAGGCCCTCTCAAAGATTCCATCGTGGAGTATCGGAAGCTCACGCCGCAAAAGAGAGTGGAGCTGGGTGTACAAAACAACCTTCCGTTCACCTTGTTTTATGCTGGTGAATTCTCCGATGCCGAAAAGGAAGCGGAAGCGCTGAATCCGCAGCTGACCGCTTTGATCGTTGCTTGCGAAGCCGCGCTCCATGGTTCGCAAGTTGCCATTACAGAAGCCAGAAAGCGCACCGCGGGAGAGGAGCAGTTTAAACAGATCGCGCTGAATGCGGGACAGTTGCTGGCCAATATTCGCCAGTTCCCATTGGCGGCCGATCTTCAAGAGATTGGCGCTACAGGAGAGAATGCTTCGGGAACAGCGGCCTTCGCAGCCCTGTATCGGAAGACTCAGCCCCACGAGAAGATTATTTTCTCCGATGATCCTGATGGTGTGGCTTTGGCTTTCGACCTGCTTTCCTCGAGCCCCGAGTTAACTTTGGAGCGCTTTCGGGCGGCTTGCAGCCGCAATGGCAAGGTCGCACTGGCTGTGCCGGACGCGGTCGATCTGCTGATGAAACAAGAAAAAGCCATGTTCAGCAAGAGCGCGCGCGAGGGTTCGTTTGCCCAAGTCGGCCTCGATCTTATGCTGACCAGGGCGCAACCTAAGACGCAAGGGGATGACACGTCCGGCTACAAGGTAACGCTGTATCCTTCCGCGAACTACAAGCTCGCTATATACGTTGTGAAAGAGGATGGTCATTACAAGGTGCTTGCCACCTCTCGATCTCCAGCCGCGATTGGGTTGGAGGTGTTGGACCGATTGGCAGCGAACGATGTTTCCGGCGCTCGCGTTTTACTCGATTGGGTGCGGGAGGATGAGCACCTGGCTGGCGGGGATGATCCGCTTGCAGGCGCGCCCTTTCCACGTTTCTGGACCAAGGGCAAGGATGCGGATGCCGCCGAAATGAGACTTGCGGCGGGGGCGATCCTGACCAGCCGCCAAGAAACCGCTACCCAGGGTCTTGCGATTCTGCAGCCAGCAATGGGTTCCATTACCAACGAAGCAGAGCGGCTGAACGTGGCTCTCGCGATGTTGGAGGGGTACAGCCTACTGGAGGAATATGACAAGGCGCTCGGCGTTTGCGTCGATCTGGCGAAGCAATATCCCGAATCGCTTCTGGTCTTCCTGAGGCGGGCCTATGCGCTAAGGGCTCTTGGACGTTTCGATGAGGCTGAGCAACTCGCGCAGGACCGGCTCAAACGCATTCCCGACGACCTGGATGCCATGCGGTCTTTGGTCTTCGACGCCGCTGCCCGGCTCGAGTATGCGAAAGCACACTCACTCGATCAAAAAATTATCGACGAGGGAAAAGCCGAGCCCTCGGATTTGAATAGCATCGCGTGGCTGTCTCTTTTTACTGCAAAGGTCGAGGCCTCCGATGTGGACGATGCACTGAAGGCTTCAGAGCTAAGCAACAAGAACACCTCCATGCTTCACACGCTCGGCTGCGTTTACGTCGAAGTGGGAAAGACGAAGGAGGCTCGCGAGGTCCTGGTGGAGGCGATGGACTCTCTTAATCTCGACGAGCCCGATGAGAACTACTGGTACGCCTTCGGGCGCATCGCCGAACAAGACGGCGAACTCGCTGTAGCACTTGCCGATTATGCACGCGTGACGAAACCAAAGAACGCTCCCGATATCCCCGAATCGACTTATACTCTCGCGCAAATTCGTATTGCTGCCCTGAAGCACGTGAAAACGCAGACGGGAATCTGACGTCAGAAAAACGAAGGGCGTCAATGAAGGCGGAGCGCTTGGCATTCGTCTACAATTTCATTTCTCATGCACGCCGCCCGCATTGCCGAGCTGTTGGAGCCCTTCCTGGCTTTTGATTCTGAAGCCGGCCAAAAGCAGGGCGAGGGACCTGGGGTTTTGTCTCCAAGTCCATTGCGGGATATATCGACGTACGTCGATATATTGCGGCGGTGGAATTCGAGGATCAACCTTACTGCGATCCGCGACGAGGAAGAAATCGTGGTGCGGCACTTCGGAGAGAGTTTGTTTGCGGCCCGGCTCCTGTTTCCGGGAGCTGGGATTGCCAGTGGGCGCGTGGCCGACGTGGGGTCCGGGGCTGGGTTTCCTGGTATCCCGATCAAGCTCTGGGCTCCGGGTGTTGCGCTCACGCTGATTGAAGCGAATCATAAGAAGGCTACTTTTTTGCATGAAATCTGCCGGGCGCTTACATTGACGAATGTCGATATACAGAATGTGCGCGCGGAGAGCTTGCCGCAGGCTGCTTTCGATCTGGTGACGCTGCGGGCGGTTGAGCGGTTTGTCGAGGTTCTTCCAATGGCTGCGCAGCTGGTCGTTCCGTCTGGGCGGATCGCGCTCTTGATTGGGTCTGGCCAGGTCGAGGAGGCTCGGTCTGTGCTCGGGAGCGTGCGTTGGGAGGGTGCGGTTGCGATTCCGGGGTCGCGTTCGCGGGTGTTGCTGGTTGGGGTGCGGGAATCAGGTTAGTAACTTGGTGGAGTTGGATTGCGGTTTCGTGGTTGATTATGGCGGGTTCGCGGGCGGTATACCGTGGTAAGTGGGATGGGATCTGTTTTTTCCGCGCGGAGTCACATAGATACAGGAAGACCAAACTGCATGCAAGCCAGATTTCTGTCTTGTTTTTTAGCCCTTCTTGCTTAGTTCCCCCCTCGTAAAAATATGTTCCGACCGGAACATTCGACCGACGGCGGGGGCTCATGGATCTGAGGGTCGGACGTTATCGATGGGAGGTGCGTCAGACTCCGACGACGTCAGGATAGGGATCCTTCGACTGCGCCGGAACTCCCTTCGGTCGTCCCGTTTTTGCTCAGGAAGACAGGGGTTTGGGAATGCTGCCAGTTCCTTCGAATTTCGGTGCAGTTTGCTGGGCTTAGAATGGGCATGGTTCGGGATTGTCTGGCTGGCTCGCTCGGTGGACGGGCGACGACGCCCGTCCCTTCATGGCGTGTTTTTGGTGGCGAGTTCGCTTCCAATGTCAAATTCACAACGGGTTGACGATGTTCCGGTTGGAACATTCGGCCACCGACACGTGCTGAGCGTCTTTCGCCCCTCCGGGGCTTGCTGCATAAAACGGGCCTCCTACCCACAGAGCTTGCGCTGTGGGCTGCATTCTTCCGCCGCTTCGCGGCTTTCTAGCAATCGGGGCGCCGGCTTTGTGCTCTCGCTTACTTCACGGCATTAGTGCCAATCCGGTGCGTTGTGGGGATGCATCATTGCCTCCTGCCTCGGGGTCATTCGGCAGATTTTCCGCGACGATGTTCCGGCTGGAACATTTGGGATGGTTTTGCACACTAATTCATTTTGTGCACAGCGGTTCTGGCTTGCTTTCGAAACGTGAATCGAACTATTCTCGGAACAGCTCTGGCTTCCTCGACAATTTATGGGACGTGTTATCGCTGTTGCCAATCAGAAGGGCGGCGTGGGGAAGACTACGACTGCCATTAACCTAGCCGCGTCGTTTGCGGCTGCCGAAGTGAACACGCTGCTCATCGATTGCGATCCGCAGTCGAATGCCACGAGCGGCCTCGGTCTGACGAAAGATCCCGATCGCGTTTCTACCTATCATTTGTTACTGGGCGCGGCTTCTTGTGAAGAGGCGCTCGCGGTTACCGAGTTGGAGCAGCTGTGGCTGATCCCGTCGCATAAGAACCTGATCGGGGCGAATATTGAACTGGTCGAGGCGCAGCGGCGTGAGTATCGGCTCAAGGATGCGATCGCACCACTGCGGGATCGGTTTCAGTACATTGTGTTGGACTGTCCTCCCGCGCTCGACTTGCTGACCCTGAACGCCCTGGTGGCGGCGGACTCGGTGCTGATTCCGATGCAGGCGGAGTATTTTGCGCTGGAAGGAATCAGCGAACTAGTTGACACGGTGGAGCGGATTCGGGCGGAGCTGAACCCAGGGCTCGAGATTGAAGGCGTGGTGCTGACCATGCTGGACGAGCGGACCAACCTGGCGCAGCAGGTGATGACCGAATTGAGAAATTACTTTGGGGACAAAGTGTGCGCCAGCACCATCCCGCGAAACATACGGCTGGCGGAGGCGCCGAGCCACGGCCAGCCGGCGCTGGTGTACGATCCGCGCTCGAAAGGGGCGGAGAGTTATATCCGGCTGGCTAAGGAGCTTTTGGAGAAACAGCTTTCGGCCGTTAGCTCTCAGCCGTCGGCTCAAACCTTAACACAGAGGATACAGGGGAGCGCAGCGGGGCTCCTACCGAGATGCCGGAGATGGATAAGACGGCTTAGTATATTGATGGATGTCGATATATTAGATTGATGGGTATCGATATATATGAAGGCGAAAAGCAGGTTCCTCACCGGACCTTCGGTCCGGGTCGCAAGGGTCTGTCGAAGCTGGTTAGCGGGAACTTTTAACACAGGGACACAGAGGAGCGCAGGGTAAATCAATATGACTACTACGGCGGCGGAGAAGAAGGACGAGAAGGTGGAGAAGCGGCGGGCTTTGGGGCGGGGACTGGCTTCGCTGCTGCCGGGGCCGCGGGTGGTTAGTCCAGAGCCGCGAGTCGCGAGTCCGGAGGGCGGTGGTAAGGGCAGCGAAACCAGGATCCCTCGCTTCGCTCGGGATGACAAGGGAATTCGGGATGATGCGGCAGATCGGGATGATACGGCAGTTGAAGAGACGCAGGTTTCGGCGGAGCTTGCCGAGCAACGCCGGGTCGTTTCGATTCAGGCTGAGGCTGTGCCGGGCAACGTTGTGGCAAGTCTGGCGATTGATTTGATCGAGAAGAATCCTTATCAGACGCGGTCGGTGTTTGACGAGGAGCAGATGATCGAGCTGCGGGATTCGATCAAAGAGCACGGGGTGGTGCAGCCGGTGGTGGTGAGGCCGGCGGAAGAGGAAGGGCGCTACATCCTGGTGCTGGGCGAGCGGCGCTTGCGGGCGTCGAAAATGGCGGGGAAGGAAACCGTTCCGGCGCTGGTGCGGCGGCTTTCGCCGCAGCAGGCGGCAGAGATGACCGTGCTCGAGAATGTGATGCGGGAGGATTTGAATCCGCTCGAGCAAGCCGAGGCGTTCCGCGTGCTGAGCAAGGAATTTCATCTGACCCAGGAGCAGATTGGGGAGCGAGTGGGAGTGTCGCGGGAGACGGTGTCGAATTACATGCGGCTGTTGCGGCTTCCGCAAAAAGTGATGGGATACATGCTGGAGGAGCGGCTCAGCTTCAGCGATGCGCGCGAGTTGCTGCGGCTGGAGAGCGAAGAGCACATCCTGCAGGTCGCCGAAGAAGTGGTGACGCACAAGCTGAAGTGGGATGAGATCGAAGAGCGCGTGATGCATCTGAACGGATTGATGGTGCCGGGGGCGACGCAGCGAAGAAGCCGGGTGCGGCGCGGTGGATCGATCCGAATGTGCGGGCGGCGCAGACGGATATGGAGAGAACTCTGGGGATGCGGGTTCGAATTAAAGACAGGAATGGGAAGGGAAAGATCGTGATCGAGTACGCTTCTGTGGATGATTATGAGCGGGTGGTGGAGATGTTGCGCGGGAAGTAGAAGTACCTAGTACCCAGTCCCGAGTTGCGAGTTGCGAGTCCCGAGTAGTTTCTACCCACCGCAAGAAAAAACAATGGTGGCGCTGCTCCGCTTTTGCATAACTGCGGGAACCTTGTTGGTAACAGTGGATCGAAGCTTCCGATTTTCGGGGGGGGCTTCGTCTTGGCGACGGCGGCGGGAGTTCAAATCGGGGCTGAGTGGGAGTTGGCTTCGGAGTTATCTAACTTGATGCTGGCTGGCGAGGGCTGGCTGGATTGTGCCGGGGAGAAAGGCTGACCGCGGGCTGTTTTCGGCGCCGCGGCCAGCGGTGGAATTACTGCGGACGCTGCTGCATCATGCTGCCCATATCGAATTTGGTGTAGCCGGCAGGGACTTCGAACAGGGAGGCAGGCAACGCGCCTTCCTGAATGTTGCGGAGCTCGCCGGAGCTCTTCTTGTCTTCCCACTTCACGGGAAATGCGATCTTGGAATCGATCCAGAACGTGGTGGCTTCTCCGCTGGCGCTGGTGCCTTCGTACTTGACGGCGGGGCGTCCATTGACGGTGTCGTTGCTCACTTTGTGGCAGGAGCCTCCTTTATTCTTTCCGGAGGTCAACCAGGATGAGCAGGCATTCTCGATGTCGCCGGCGCGGAAGAAATTGTAGGCGTTACGCTGGCTCGCCATCTGGACGGGCAGTTCCATGTAAGCGTGTTGTTGATCCATCAGGACGATGGCGGTTTCGGTCCGCAGGTTCATGATGACGATACCGGAGTTGCGCGGATCTTTTTTCGTGGACTCAATGCGCATTTTGTCTTTGGAGAGATAGATTTTGGGCGGGTTCGTATCGGATTTCTGCGTTACGATTTCAGCGGAAAAATCACTCTGCGCTGTCGCCACTCCCGCCAGCAGCAACGCAACGATTAGCCAGGAAATTTGCAGCATTCTTCGATGCACGGCTTTCTCCTTGTGCCCCGTCGCGCGCTAAATTGGGGCGATAAAAGCATAGCAGAACGGTTGGGGCGGGATGCCGTTATCCGATGGGGAACGTCAGGACGGAGTGTGAGGAGCGGGTAGGGATTCTTCGACTGCGTGAGCGCATTCGCGCTCACTCCGCTCAGAATGACAGATCGAAAATTTACTGGCACCGTGTGCTATTTGGCGAAGAAATAGTCGAAGGACTTTACGGCGGTGAATTCGTCGTCCTTGATGTCGAAGACGGTGTAGAGCTTGGTGACGTGGAGGACGTCGTGAACCTTCTGAGTGAGGTTCATGAGCTTGAGTTCTCCGCCCGCGTTGCGAACGGTGGTGAAGCTGCCGACGAGCTCGCCGACGCCGGAGGAGTCGATGTAGTCAACCTTGGCGAGGTTGAGGATGATTTTTTTCTTGCCTGCGGAGATGAGGTTGCGGACGGTGTCACGCAGGTGTCCGGTTTCATCACCGAGGGTGATGCGGCCAGTGATGTCTACGATGGTGACGTGGCTGACTTCGCGTGTGGTGATGGTCATGAGAGTGCCTTGATTGTAACTCTGGAACAACAAAATCTACCACGGAGACACGGAGGCACGGAGAAATACTTTTTGGGGGGATGGAACGGTCTCGCCGGGAAGGAGATTCCTCCTGTCTCGCTTCGCTCGCGCGTCGGAATGACAAGCGTTTGGGGCTGCGCTCGCGCGTCGGAATGACAAGGTTCCGTGGAGTTTAGTGGCTTCGCGCGTGGGCGGAGGCGGAGGCTGAAGCGGGGTGGTAGTCGCGGATTTCCTGAATGGGGGACGTGATGATCGGAGTGTCATACATGGGGTGGTGAAACTCGAGGTGCATGCCGCGGCCGACGTATTGCATCTTGAGCATGGAACCTCCCCACGTGGATCCGGCGATCGCTACGTGAACCGGGACGGGACAAAATTCGGGATGGCCGGAGATGAGAGCTTCGCTGCCGCCGAGAAGCACAGCGGTGTAGCAGTGATGCATGGTCTGGATATGCAAGGTGGTGAATGGCGGGAGGTCGTGAAGAAACACTCCACCTTCGATTTCCGATCGGATAATGGCGTGGTTGACATTATCCGCGAGGTTGGGGTGCGGGGTGAACATGACCAAGACTTGAGATAGAGTAATGGGTTTCTGTTAGCTCGGCAAGGGTTGTTTGGACATGGTGGGAAAACTTTGGGAGGTGGGCCTCTGGAGGTGGTTGGCTGGAAAAAGGCCTAAGCACAGGGGAACACGGGAGTTTGCACGCCAATTTGCGAGTCCGGCTTGGGCTAGGGGATGGTGGCCATGGAGCCGTCGGGGCCGACGATGAGGGCTCCTCCAGTGGGGAATGCGGCTACGGCGTTGAAGTGGAGTTTCGATTTCTTGGGCGGGCTGAGACGGCTGGGATTTCGGGGTGGGCGGAAGTCGTAGACGAAAGTGGGGCCGACGAGGAACATGCGGATGTGGGCCTGATTGTCGTTCAAGCGCTCGGCGTTGGGATCGCGCGGACCGCGGTCGTAGGCGACAGCCGAGTAATAGGCTTGGGGAAAGATTTGGGAGAGCTCCCAGGTCTTGCCGCCGTCGGAGGTGAAGGCTAGGTTGGGGCCGTCGCGATCGGGATGTTTGTAGTCGCCGCCGGCGATGACGCCGTGGAGCGGGTCGCGGAAGGCGATGGAAAAAATTCCGGTGGAGTCGGGGCCGTGGACGATGGGGGTGTCGAAGACTTGCCAGGTCTTGCCGCGGTCCGGGGAGTGGAAGACGCGGGCGACTTTGCCTCCGGTGGCGAACCAGATGTTGGGGTCGGTGTCAGTGTCCGGCCGGGCCTCGCCCTGGCCGGGACGGGCGGAGGCGCCCGTCCCCACATGTTCCGCTTCCACGCCGGCGGTGTGAAGGATGGCGAGGATGGCGAGGCTGGTGTTGCTGGCGGCGAATGCGCCTTCGCCTTCGATGGCGGGGGGCAGTTGGGAGGTAGGGATGTGCGTCCAGGTTTGACCGTCGGTGGTGATTAGGAGTTCGAAGTGCAGCTTGCCGGTTTCGTCGGGGATGGGATCTCCGAGGACGATGCCGTGAGTGTGATCCCAGAAAACCATGGAATCGAAAAATCCCTTGGGATTGGTGTTGGTGAATTCGAGTTGCCAGTGACGGCCGATGTCGATGGTGTGATAGATGCGGGATTGATCGCCGGGGCCGGCCGACATTAGGAAAGCTTCGTCGGCGGAGAAGCCGACAACGGCGCGGAAATCGAGGGCCTCGGCGCCGGGGACTTGTTCGGGGATCCAGTTGCGGCCGGCGTCGATGGTGCGGAGATAAGTGCCGTGGGTACCGGAGGCCCAAGCGATCTCGCGGGAGACCGCGCTGACGCCGCGGAGACTTTCGGTGCTCACGGAGGGTTGGGTTTGCGGCGCGGATTGGGCCAGGGCGGTGGCGGCTGCGAAAAGAATCAGAAGAGTTCGCATGAGGGAATTGTCTCAGAAAATGATGGTTGGGGTGGATGTTTTGCCGGACAGGCCTCACTGACCGGCGGCGGTTGCAACCATAGGGATCCTTCGACTTCGAATCCGTCCCGCTTCGCGGACCGCATTCTCGCTCAGGATGACAATACCCGAGGGACTGCTCCTCTTGAGGACGACTTACTTGGCGATGAAGTCGGCGAAGGATGCGGCCTTGCCGAAGTAAATGCGAAGTGTGCATTTGGCGCCGTAGTGAGCGAAGGCTACGGCAAGAGTGTCGGAGGAGTCGGGAACCTGGTCCGTCTCCATAGTGGCGCGGGCGAGGTCTTGCTTCTCGTCGTACGGAGCACCGGCGGTGACATTCTTGTTGACGACCAAAGTCCATTTGTCGCGGCCGGGAATGGGATAAACGGTGTAGGCGCCGACGGGAATTTGGGAGCCGGAAAGTGTGAGCGGGGCTTCGGTGAACAGAGTCATGGGAGCGCCGCCGGGAGTCCATGGCTTGCCGTTGGCCGGTTTCTCGGATTTGGTGGTGACGGGGTTGTAGCGGATATAAACCTGGCGACCATCGTCTAGATTGCAACTGGCGGTGGCGGATTGAGCGGAACAGACAGCGGCCAGAGCGAGCGGAAAGAGAACGGCGACGACAAAGCGTGCGCGAAACATGGAAACGCCTCCGGGGGTTGAGTGTAGCGCTGAAATCGATGGAGGGGAAGTGGGGATTTGGTGGCAGGCATCGGGCCATTGGGTGATTGGGTCATCTGGTGAGTGAAAATCTACCGTCCCTTTATGCAGTGGCCGGATTCCCTTCGTCGCTGGACTTCGGTGATGTACTCAGAGCGCGGGGCGGTTGCTACCGTGAGTGGTCGAGTACCGGCGAGGGTGATGCCGGTACCGCGAGGGACTCACTCATGGCGAAGGCAGCGAAGCTGAAGATTCTGTACGGAGAAGACGATGGCGATGTGCAGTCGGTGACGGCTGTGGCGTTTGAAAAAGCCGGGCATACGGTGGCGAAGGCTATCGGGCGCAAGGCCGTGGAAGCGGCGATGGGCAAGGGTGGATTTGACCTGGTCGTGCTGGGTCCGACACTGAGCCGCAATGACCGGCATCATCTGCCTTACATGGTGAAGAAGGCGCAAGCAGAGGTGAGCGTGCTGGTGATGCACGCGGATGGAAACCGGCATCCGTATGTGGATGCGTGCACCGATACCGGAGCCAGTGTGGAGAACGTGCTGGCGCGGATTGAAGGGATGGCGATTGCCGGGGTGATTCCCGCGGCGGCGGCGGCTGGGAGATAGCAGTACCTAGTCCCTAGTACCTAGTCCCCGAGTTCCGAGAAATGGGTGGCCTTTGGGCTGCCCCTTTTTCTTTTTGAGGGAAAGGCCTTCTATTACGGATGACGCAGAGCCATGTGAGGGAATCTGGGTTGGTACGAATCTTTTTGGTTAAGGGGTGGGATGGAGTGTGGACTGTTGCGTCTGGCGGCGAGAATATTTTGCGATTCGCTGTGTGGTAGTGGGATTGTGAAAAGTGCGATGCTGTTTTGACTGGCGGGAATCTGATTGGTAATAGTGGGATGGGCTCATCGCTTTGGGGTCGCTTGTGCTGCTGAATGTGGAACACGGCCGCTTGAGCGGGTCGCCGCATTGGGATCCGGCGGGTTATTTTCTTCTTCTTTCGACTTCGAGAAGCGAATTTATGGCTGGGACATCCAAAGGGAGTGCGGCCGCTCTAGCTTGCTCACTGCGCTCGCTGGACAGCCGAAGGCGGCTGTCCCCACATTTGTTTTTTGCTTCTTCAATGACCTTTCAGGAGGGTGGCATGGGTGTTGGTGAGGAATTTCTGCCGGAGTTTGATGCTGAGATGGCGGCTACGCGGCGGACTTTGGAGCGGATTCCGGAGGACAAGCTGACATGGAAGCCGCATGAGAAGTCGATGCCGATGGGGCGGCTGGCCGGACACATCGCAGAACTGGTGGGGATGGGAGTGGTGGTGATGAAAGAAGATGCGCTCGATTTCGCCGCCCGCCGGGCTGGCGAACTGGGCAGCAAGCCAACCGTGGCGGAGTCGCAGAAGCACGTGCTGGAGATATTTGATAAGCACATTGCGGCGCTACGGCCGGCGATTGCCAGTGCGAGCGATGAATCCTGGGCGAAGAAGTGGACTCTCTCGGCCGGGGAGAGGAAATTTTACGAGGGATCGCGCATGGGCGCGATGCGGCGAATGATGATGAACCACATCGTTCATCATCGGGCCCAGTTGGGAGTTTATCTGCGCCTGAACAATGTGCCCGTGCCCTCTGTGTATGGGCCTTCCGCCGATGAGGGAAGGTAGCTTCACACGCCTGTTGGAGCAAAAGCTGCGCCGGGCTTGGTTAGCGGCGGACGACCGTCTTCGTTGCCATTCCCGCTTGTCTTCTCCTTGGTGTCTCGTCCCGGGATGGTTCGACTGAATGCTCGCTGCGCTCGCTGGACAGCCGAAGGCGGCTGTCCCCACATTTGTTTTTTGCTTCCTTTTCCGGCGGCTTGGCATCCACAAGAGAGTACGTTCATTGATTGTTGGAAGAATTTTTTCGAAATCATCTGGAGAGACAATGCAAAAACGCAAACTTGGAAAGAGCAATCTGGAAGTTTCGGCTCTCGGCCTCGGCTGCATGGGGTTGAGTTTTGGCTTGGGCCCGGCGGTGGACAAGCAGCAGGGGATCGCGCTGATTCGGGGTGCGGTGGAACGAGGCATCACGTTTTTCGATACTGCGGAAGTGTACGGTCCGTTCACGAACGAAGAACTAGTAGGCGAGGCGCTGGCGCCATTCCGCGGAAAAGTGGCGATCGCGACCAAGTTCGGCTTCGCGCCTGATCCTGGCGGCGAGGCCAGGTGGAGCGCGCTCGACAGCCGGCCCGAGCACATCAAGCAAGTCGCCGAGGCGTCGCTCAAGCGATTGAAGACCGACGTCATCGATCTTTTCTATCAGCATCGGGTCGACGTGAACGTGCCGATCGAAGACGTTGCGGGCGCGGTGAAGGACCTCATTCAGCAAGGCAAGGTGAGGCACTTCGGGTTATCGGAAGCGGCGGCAAAAACCATTCGGCGCGCGCATGCGGTGCAGCCGGTGACGGCAGTGCAGAGCGAATACTCCCTGTGGTGGAGAGAACCGGAAGCCGAGATTCTGCCGGCGCTGGAAGAGTTGGGCATCGGATTTGTGCCATTCAGTCCTCTGGGTAAAGGTTTTTTGACGGGCAAGATCAGCGAAGATACGAAGTTCGATAAGAATGATTTTCGGAACATCGTGCCTCGCTTTTTGCCAGAGAACCGAAAGGCGAATCAAAGTGTGGTCGATCTGCTGGGCGCAATCGCGCAACGGAAAAAGGCGACTCCGGCGCAGATCGCGCTGGCCTGGCTGCTCGCGCAAAAGCCGTGGATTGTTCCAATCCCTGGGACCACGAAGCTGCATCGCCTGGATGAAAATATTGGAGCCACGGCCGTGGAACTGAGTCCGGAAGATCTGCGGCAGATCGACAACGCCGCAGCCAAGATCGCGGTGCAAGGGGCGCGGTATCCGGAACACCTGCAACAACTGGTGAACCGCTGAAGGGGCATATGGCTGGACAAAACGATGCATTCAGAACAAGCCTCTCCCGAGCTCAGGAAATCGAGATCAGCGTGACCGGCAGAAAGTCGGGACGCACCATCTCGATTCCGATCTGGTTCGCCGCAGACGATGGGACCCTTTACCTTCTGCCGGTAAAGGGGTCTGATACGCAGTGGTACAAGAACGTGCTGAAGAATCCGTCGATTCGGGTCAAGGCCGGGAGAGCCGAGGCCGAAGTGAAAGCGGTTGCAGTTACGGATTCAAAGGAGGTGTCGGCCGTGGTCGGGAAATTCCGCGATAAATATGGGGCTGGCGACGTTAAGAAGTATTATGCGAAGTTCGACGTTGCGGTTGCCGCCAAAATGCAATGAGATCCCGGGGGGCTGGGTTCCCTCGAGTGTTGCTGACCGCACGCAGCATCACGGCGGTAGGGATGCTTCGACTGCGCCGGGACTCCCTTCGGTCGTCCCGACTCCGCTCAGCATGACAGAATCAATTTCCGGGCTTTCACGCTCGGCATGACAGAATCATTTCCGGGCCTTCACATTTCCGGGCTTTCATGCAAGATCACTTCAGGTCGACTTTCATATCCAGGTTGTGGGCTACGAAGGCCCAGGTGTCTGAGGTTTCGTCGATCAACTTGGTCACGGATTTGCCTGCGCCGTGGCCGGCTTTCACTTCGATGCGAATCAGAATCGGCGCTGGGCCGGCCTGATCGTGTTGCATGGTGGCGGCGAATTTGAAGCTGTGTCCCGGGACTACGCGGTCATCGTGATCGGAAGTCGCGATCAGCGTCGGCGGATATTTCGTTCCGGGCTTCAGGTTGTGCAGCGGGGAGTAGGCGTAGAGGGCTTTGAAGTCCTCGGCGTTGTCGGAGGAGCCGTAGTCGGAGGTCCAGGCCCATCCGATGGTGAATTTGTGAAAGCGCAGCATGTCCATGACGCCGACTTCGGGCAGCGCTACTCCGAACAGATCGGGGCGCTGGGTGACGACGGCGCCGATGAGCAGGCCTCCGTTGCTGCCGCCGCGGATGGCGAGCTTGGGAGTCGAAGTGTATTTGTTGTCGATTAGATATTGAGCGGCGGCGATGAAGTCGTCGAAGACATTCTGCTTTTTGAGTTTCATACCAGCCTGGTGCCACTCTTCTCCATACTCGCCGCCGCCACGCAGGTTGGGTTGGGCGTAGACGCCTCCCATCTCGAGCCAGACCGCGTTCGACACTGAAAAGTTGGGCGTGAGCGATATATCGAATCCGCCGTAGGCGTAGAGCAGGACGGGATTCTCTCCGTCGAGCTTCAAGCCTTTCTTCGCGGTGATAAACATGGGGACGCGGGTGCCGTCTTTGCTGTGGTAGAAAACCTGCGTGGTTTCGTAGCGGCTGGAATCGAAATCGACCTTCGGCTGTTTGAAGATCTCGCTCTTGGCCGCTACTGGATCATAGCGATAAACCGTGGTGGGAGAGATGAAGCTGGTGTAGGCGTAGAAAGTTTCTTTATCGGAGCGTTTGCCTCCGAAACCTCCGGCGGTACCGATGCCTGGGAGATCGACGTTGCGCAGAAACTTGCCGCTCAAATCATGGACGCGAACTTCGGTGCGGGCATCTTTCAGATATCCCATTAAAAATGAATTGTTCACCGCATGAACGAATTCAAGCGTGTCTGCGCCCTGCGGGATCAGCGTTTTCCAGTTGGCGCGCTCGGGATGGCGAGTGTCGATGGCAATGACCCGTCCGCGGGAAGCCTCGAGATCGGTCTGGAACCAGAAGACGGGACCGTCGTTGTCGATGAAAGCGTATTTGGCGTCGAAGTCATCGAGCAGCTTTACGACGGGCGAATCGGGTTGAGTGAGGTCTTTGTAATAGACGCGGTTCTTGGGCGAGGTGCCTTGCCAAACGCTGATGATCAGGTAGCGGCCGTCATCGGTGACGTCGCCGGCAAATCCCAGTTCTTTGTTGTCGGGGCGTTCGTAAATCAATTTGTCTTCCGACTGCGCAGTGCCAATGCGGTGATAGTAAAGCTTGTGAAAGTAGTTGGCGTCGCGCATGGCGGCGCCTTTGGGCTCGTCATAGCGGCTGTAGTAGAAGCCCTTGTTGTCTTTGCTCCAGGAAGCTCCGGAGAACTTCACCCACTTGAGATCGTCGGAGAGATCTTTGCCGGTGTCGATGTCGCGCACGTGCCATTCGTTCCAATCGGAGCCGGAAGTGGCGAGTCCGTAGGCCATAAGCTTGCCGTCGTCGGAAATGGCGGTGCCGGAAAGCGCGACGGTGCCGTCGGAAGAAAGCGTGTTGGGATCGAGCAGAACGCGGGGCTCGGCGTGGAGCGAGTCGGCGACGAAGAGCACGTTCTGGTTCTGCAGTCCAGTATTGTGCTCGAAGAAATAGCGGCCCGCTTTTTGCTCGGGAACGGTGAAACGTTCGAAGTTCCAGAGTTTGGTGAGGCGATCGCGAATGGCCTGGCGATAGGGGATTTGATCGAGATATCCGAAGGTGAGTTTGTTCTCGGCCTCGACCCAGGCATGAGTCTCCGCCGAATCGGTGTCTTCGAGCCAGCGGTAAGGATCGGCGACTTTGGTGCCGTGATAGTCATCGACTTGATCGCCGCGGTGGGCTTCGGGATAAACGAGCTTGGGAGTTTGCGCGGAAAGCATGGTCAGCATAGGAAACAGGAGCGACAACAGGATAAGGGCATAGCGCGCGAGATGCATAGACGGTCCTCTTGAGATGAAATCGATTGGGCGATCTATTGTGCCTGATCGGGCAGGGACAAGTACACCGTGATGGGGTAGTGGCGCAATTTGGAACAGGATTCGTATCAGGGCATCGCTTCAGCGATGCCGCCAACGGCCGATAATGAACGGCTTTAGCCGCTGCGGTTCGCCTGTCACGGCACAGCGGCTAAAGCCTGCACACTCAACCGGCTCTTGGTGGCATGCCTGAAAGGCATGCCCTGATACGAGTCTCGTGCCAAACTGCACCACTACCCGTGATGGGCGCTGCTTGCCCTGATTCGCGGATTTGTTCTATGCTAGCCGCACTTGGGGTTCCGATTTACACAACAGAAATGCAGCGCCTGACTGCCAGATTGCTGTTGCTGTTCGCGCTGGGGGGGAACCTCGTTCCAATTGCGCTGGCGGTGACGGCTGCGCCGCTGCACGCGTGTTGCTTGCGCAAAGCTGCGCGTCAACATCGCTGCCACGACGAGAGCGGCGTGGATTCATCAGAGCTCGTGCTGCGCGGCGCCGGTTGTTGCCGAAGCGAGTGCGAGCGTGCCGTAACCAGCGCGCAATGGGCATATGCGCAGCAGGCGGCGGCTGCATTTCTCGAGAGAATCGAACTCCGTCTTACGAGGCCGGAGTCTGCTTTTGCGGCCACGCAGATTTACGATTCCCGATCCACACGCGCACCTCCGCATTTCCTTTCCGCCTAGCATCAATCCAAAACTTCGCAGCACAAACTTGTAAGGGTGCGGCAGCGTTCTGCCGGTGCGCTTCATCCGCGCATGCTGCGTGATCGGTCCACCACTTGCGAATGGAGTCTTCCATGCGATTCATGAGGGCCATGCTGTTGATCCCGTTGCTGGCGGCCGCCGCCTTCGCCTCGAGTTCCGGATCGATTCGAGGGGTGGTGCACGATATTGAGCACCGCCCGGTGGAAAGCGCCATGGTGATGCTGCGCTCGAAAACCTCGGACTGGGCGATGACCGCAAACACAGACGCCACGGGCCAGTTCTTCTTTAACGGCGTGGCCGTCGGGGCATACACGGTGACCATTGTCGCTCCGGGATTCAATCAGGCGAGCGCGAGCGTGGTGGTTGATTCCGGATCGCAACCGGTGCTGCATTTTTCTCTCAGCGTGGCTACCGCCAAGGAGACCGTGAATGTCTCGGGCGCGGCGGAAGCCGTTCCGACCGACTCGGCCACGCCTACCACGCTGGTTAGCCGCAGCGAGATTCAGAGCACTCCGGGCGCAGATCGCAGCAACAGCTTGGCCATGATCACCGACTACGTTCCCGGCGCGTATATCACTCACGACCAGCTTCACATTCGTGGCGGGCACCAGACGAGCTGGCTGATCGATGGCGTGCCCGTGCCCAACACGAACATCGCGTCAAACCTGGGGCCGCAATTCGATCCCAAGGATATTGATTATCTGGAAGTCGACCGCGGAAGTTACGGCGCGGAGTTTGGCGACCGCACCTACGGCGTATTCAACGTTGTGCCGCGCACCGGGTTTGAAAGAAACCGGCAGGCGGAGCTGGTGATGAGCGCGGGAAATTTCTACCAGACGAATGATGCTCTCAGCTTCGGCAGCCACACAGAACGATTCGCCTACTACGCGAGCGTCAATGCGAATCGCAGCGATTTGGGCATCCAGACGCCGGTTCCGCAGGTGGTGCACGACGCCGAGAATGGCTACGGAGGGTTCGGCTCGCTGATCTACAACGTGGATCCCTCGAATCAGCTGCGGCTGGTCGGTTCGACGCGCAGGGATTATTACCAGATTCCGTACGACCCGTTTCCCAATGATATTGAGAACGCTCCGCTGGCGGGAAACGGATTCATGGCGCAGTATCCCAGCCTTGGACTGCGCGATGGCGACCACGAATCCGATGCTCTGGCAAATTTTTCTTGGGTGCACACCTTCAATACAAAGCTTCTGCTGACGGTCTCACCATTTTTTCATTACAACGCCGCGGACTACGCCAGCCGGGCCAATGACTTTCCGGTTGCGACCACTCAGAATCGTGGCTCTACGTATGGCGGTGGCCAGGTAAGTTTCAGCGCCAATCTGCCGATGAACACTCTTCAGGCGGGGGTCTACAGTTTTTATCAGCGGGACAATGAGCTGTTCGGCGTGGCCTTCAATGACGGCAGCGGGAACGCGCCGTTCGCAGATCGAGAACAGCCGACTGGAAGTCTGGCGGCGTTTTTTGTCGATGACAAATTCAAGCCCGCGTCGTGGCTGACGCTGACGGCGGGAATGCGGCCGACACATTTTTCCGGCGGAGTTTCGGAGAGCGCGATCAGTCCACGCTTCGGCATTGCAGTCAACGTGCCGCATCTCAACTGGACCTTTCGCGCGTTCTACGGACATTACTACCAGGCTCCTCCGCTGATTACGGCGTCGGGGCCGCTGCTCGAGTTCGCGCAGGCGAACAATCTGGGATTTGTGGCGCTGCACGGCGAGCGCGATGAAGAGCATCAGTTCGGAGTCACGATTCCATTCCACGGCTGGATTTTTGACGTAGACAACTTTCGCACCAACGTTGTGAATTTTTTCGATCACAACAATATCGGCGAATCAAATCTCTTCTTTCCGATCACGATCGCGCAGGCCGTGATTCGGGGATGGGAAGCGACACTACGCACGCCGCGCATTGCGCATCGCGGGCAGATTCATCTCGCCTATTCGAATCAGATTGCCGAGGGCGGCGGAGCGATCACGGGCGGGCTGACCGATTTTTCATTGCCTGCCGGTTTATCTCCGCTCGATCACGATCAGCGCAACACGCTCAACGTGGGCGGCGATATGACTCTGCCGTGGCGCGCGCATGCTTCCACCAACGTGTATTACGGTTCCGGCTTCAGCAACGCATTCCCCGGGCAGCCGTACGGGGGCGCTTATCTGCCGCAGCATACGACGTTCGATCTGAGTCTGAGCAAAGATTTTGGGGAGAGATTTTCCGCTTCGGTAAACGCGATCAACGTGGCAAACCGCCGCGTTGAACTGGATAACAGCGTCACCTTTGGCGGCTTCCACTGGAACGATCCGCGCGAGATTTATGTGGAGTTGCGCTACCGCTTCCACTACTGAGCTGGGTGAATCGTGGATAATGAAGGACGGTGAAGTATGAGCAGTCGATTGCATTTTTATTCGGCACTTGCAGTGGTGTGCGTGTGCGTGTTGCTGGCATTTTCGGCGGGGTGCAAGCATGCGACGGCGAAGCGTTATGCGCTCAAGGGAAAAGTAATTTCCATCGACAAGCAGGCGGCAACGGCGAATATTGACAGCGAGCCGATCGCCGGCTTCATGGACGCGATGATCATGCCTTACACGATCAAGCCGGCCTCGGGGCTCGAGCAACTGCAGCCGGGCGATTTGATCAGCGCCGAAGTGGTGGTTGAGCCCGATAAATACTGGCTGGAGAATGTGAAGGTGACAGGGCATTCGGCCACGGCGCCGGCGAAACCTGCGGCCGCAATGCATATTCCGGCGGTGGGCGATGACGTGCCGGATTTCAAACTGATCAACCAAAACGGCAGGCAGGTATCTTTGCGCCAGTATCGCGGGCAGACGGTGGTGCTCACGCTGATCTACACGCGGTGTCCGTTTCCCGATTATTGCCCGCGCGTGAGCCATGAGTTCGCGGCCATCGAGCGGGAGGTGGGCGCCGATCCGGCTCGCTACGGCAAGACGCACCTGCTCAGCATCAGCTTCGATCCGGCGCACGACACGCCCAAGGTCTTGCGTGAATATGGATTTTCTTGCGCGGGAAGCAAAGATCCGGGGCTGTTCGCGCGCTGGGAGTTCGCGGCGATTCCGCAAAACGAGTTGCCGGAGTTTGCCGATTACTTCGCGCTGACCTACAAGGAAGAAGGCGGGCTGATCACGCATTCCCTGAGTACCGCGGTGATTTCCGCGGATGGAAAGATTTTCAAGTGGTATCACGGAGCCGAATGGCAGGCCGCGGAGTTGCTGCAGGATATTGCGGCGGCTCATGCTGCGGGGTGAGAGAAAATCGGCTATTCGCTATCATCTGTCAGCTGTCGGCAATTTATTTGGGAGGCGGCATGAAGTACGTTCTGATCATTCTGGCCATGGTTGGCATTGTCATTTCTGCGCTGGCGTTGCGCGAGCATTACCGCACGGAGGGAGATGCGCCTTGCAGCATCAACGAACGCTGGGATTGCGGCATTGTGAACAAAAGCCCGTATGCCATGCTGGCGGGCATTCCGGTGGCGGCGCTGGGCATTGCCGGATACGTGATGATGGGAGCGCTGGCCTGGCGGCGCGCCTGGCGTCTGGTGCTGGCGCTCACGATCGTGGGATTGGGCTTCTCGCTTTATCTCGCGCACATCGAGAAAGATGTGCTCGGGGTGTGGTGCATTTATTGCGTGATTTCGCTGGGGATTATTTCGCTAATGACATTGCTGGCGCTGGGGGCGACGATTGTTTCGTGGCGACGGCCGGCGGTGTGAAGGGCCGCATCATGCAGTCGAGGGGTCCCCTACCCTCACCTGTGGCGCTTGTAGGGATGCTTCGACTCCGGCGGGACTCCCTCCGGTCGTCCCGCCTCCGATCTGCATTACAGGGAGTTCGTCACCGATTCTGCGCTGCCTGCGGTGACCACGCGAAGAACCTTCGGCCTGCCCAACGCAACAGCTTCCATCCTGCTGCGCCGCCCAGTACGATCGTGGCCATCCACAAAAGCACTGCGGGCAGGTAAAACAAAATCGATGTCATCGTTGCGCCGTAACCTGCGATAGCATCGATGCCGTCGCGCAGCGCCAGCTTCATCTGATACAGCGGGCGCCAATGCAATCCGAAGACCTGCGCTTCAGATTCGGCGCGCAGTGAAACGGTAATCGCCACGGTCTCGATTTGTTTTGAGAGAGCATCGAACTCGGCCTGCTGCTGGTCGATCTGGGTGCGCACCTCGCTCAACTTTTCGCTTACTTCGAGCGTATCTTTCACGGTGCGCGCCTGCTTCAGGATTGCGAGGTACTGGACCTCTTCGCTGCGCAGATTGCGCAGGGTCGCGTCCTGATCGACGTACTGGCGAGTAACATCCTGCGCTTCTACTTTTTCGCTTTCGACGCGCAAGCCCAGCTTGCGAATCTCGGCTTGCGCGCTTTCAAAGCGCGCGGCCGGCACGCGAATCGTGAGCGAAGCGGTCTCGGCGTTCGCCGCGCCGTTTACTTCGGAGGTGACCAGAAAACCACCCATGGCTTCGGCCAGAGCGCGAATTTTCCCGGCGGCCTCGGCGGGCTTTTGCACGATGAGGTCGATCGAGCTCGTGCGGATCATCTTGCGATCGAAGGCCGCGGCGGTTGGGCTATTCGGAGCCGGTGACAGTAGCGCAGCCGAGATTGGAGCCGGCGTCGCGAGTTCGGACTTTAGGGCGTCGTGATGGGCGAGGTCTGCGGCCATCCGGCTTCGTAGCAGATTAGGCAGCGCAATGGCCACGAGGATGAGGGCTCCGGCGCCTGCGAATGCGGTCCACGCAAGATTGGTTCGTTGGTGAAATCCAGCGACGGTTGACATGTGCGTTCTCCGGTGGAAGAACGCTGGGTGCCGCGTGCCTTGCGCGGAATTTAAGTTCTGCCGAATCTCAGGGTTGAGAGATTCGACGGGCGAGGCCACGAAAAACGGGCGGCTTATGAGGCCGCCCGTGCTTCTTGTGGATGCCTGTGAATCCGTAGCGGCACGAGTGGAACTCGTGCCCTTCCCAAACCACCCCGAAGAGGAGTTTCTCCACGCTGCTAGATGTCCAGGTTCTTCACGTCCAGCGCGTTTTCTTCGATGAACTTGCGGCGGGCTTCGACGTCTTCACCCATGAGCGTGGTGAAGATGGTTTCGCACTCGGCAATGTCTTCCAGTTTTACCGAGAGCAGAGTGCGGCGCTCGGGGTCCATGGTGGTCTCCCACAACTGCGGAGCGGTCATTTCGCCCAGGCCCTTGTAGCGCTGCACGTCGTAGCCGCGGCTGCCTTCTTTCTTCACGTAATCGAAAAGTTCGCGCGCTGTCGCTTTTTCTACCGGCTCGATCACGGCCTTGTGCTTGGGTGCAGGTTTCGCAGTTTTCTTGTCGGATTTTTCTTCGGTCTCGGCAGCTTCGTCGTCTGCGATTTCGTCACCATTGGTGCTGGCGGCGCCCGCCTTGGTAATGGCCTCGACCACAAACGGCGGCTCGAGAAAAGGCTCGATCTGCTTGAACTTCGAAATCAACTGCCGGCACTCAGGGCTGGACGCCAGTTCCCAGTTGATGACGTGTTCGGAGCCCTGCGAGTTCACGAAGCGCACCAGCCAGAGATTGTGTTCTTCGTCGAATGCAGCTTCGACGCTCTTGAACTTGCGGTCCTTCTGCAACTTCTTGAGTTCGCGTTCGAGGCGCTCGATCTTTTTCGGAGGATTCTTTTTGTCGCCTTCGAAATCCGCATGCTTGGAGAAATCGAGACGCGGCAGCAGTTCGGTGACGATCTCGTCGCGCAGGCGCTTGTTCACCTTGTCGAAGAAGTTGAGATACTCCTTGAGCACGCTCATGAAGCGCGTCAGAGCGGAGCCCTCGAGCTTGGCGGCGCCTTCCCCGTAGCGCACGATCAGGCCGTCGGAGGCGCGTTTGAGCATGACTTTGTCGAAGGCATCGTCGTCTTTGATGTACTGCATCGACTTGCCCTTCTTGATGGAATACAGCGGGGGCTGGGCGATGAAGACGTTGCCGCGCTTGATCAGGTCCTGCATGTGGCGGAAAAAGAACGTCAGCAGCAGAGTGCGGATGTGCGAGCCGTCGACGTCGGCATCGGTCATCAGAATGATTTTGCCGTAGCGAACTTTCGTGGGATCGAAATCATCTTTGGCAATGCCGGTGCCGAGCGCCGTGATCATGGCGCGAATTTCTTCGTGGGCCAGCATCTTGTCGTAGCGGGCCTTTTCGACGTTGAGAATTTTTCCCTTGAGGGGCAGAATGGCCTGGAAGCGGCGATCGCGGCCCTGCTTGGCGGTCCCGCCTGCCGATTCGCCTTCCACCAGAAACAACTCGCAACGGTTGGGATCGCGCTCGGAGCAGTCGGCGAGCTTGCCGGGCAGGCCTCCGGAATCGAGAGCGCCTTTGCGGCGGGTGAGATCGCGGGCTTTGCGCGCTGCTTCGCGGGCGCGCGCGGCATCGACCGCTTTGTTGATGATCTTTTTCGCGACCGTTGAGTTCTGTTCGAAGAACGCGCCCAGACGCTCGTTGACGAAAGCCTGCACGACGCCGGCGATATCGGAATTCAGTTTGCCTTTGGTCTGGCCTTCGAACTGCGGCTGCGACAGCTTCACGCTGATCACCGCGACCAGTCCTTCGCGCACGTCGTCGCCCGTCAGATTTTCTTTTACGTCTTTGAACAGTCCCATCTGCTGCCCGGCGTAGTTAATCGTGCGGGTCAGGGCCATGCGGAAGCCGGAGAGATGCGTGCCGCCATCGATGGTATTGATGTTGTTGGCGAAGCTGAAAACCGACTCAGAATATCCGTCGTTGTATTGCAGGCCAATTTCCATGGCGACGCCGCTGCGTTCGGCTTCCATGTAGATGGGCTTGTCGTGAAGCACCTGCTTGCCGCGGTTGAGGTGCTTGATAAATTCGGCGATGCCGCCGTTGTATTTGAAATCGGTATGCTTGGCCTCGCCGGTTTTGGCGTCGGTGGAGCGCTCGTCGGTGAGGGTAATCAGCAGTCCCTTGTTCAGGAACGCGAGTTCGCGCAGGCGCTGCGCCAGCGTGTCGTAGTTGTATTCGGTGGCCGTGAAGATGCTGCGATCGGGCAGGAAGTGAACTTTGGTGCCGCGGCGCTTGGCGGCGCCCGCCTTCTTCATCTTGCTGGTGGGCTCGCCCTTGGAGTAGGTTTGTTCCCACGTGGCTCCGTCACGCCAGATTTCCAGTTCAAGCTCTTCGCTCAGCGCGTTGACGCAGGAGACACCGACGCCGTGCAGTCCGCCGGAAACTTTGTAGGTGGAGGAATCGAACTTGCCGCCGGCGTGCAGCGTTGTCATCACGACTTGCGCCGCGGAAACTTTTTCGCCGTCGATATCCATATCATCGACGGGAATGCCGCGGCCGTCGTCGGTGACGGTGATCGAGTTGTCGATGTGGATGGTGACTTCAATTTTGGTGGCGAAACCGGCGAGCGCTTCGTCGACCGAGTTATCGACGACTTCGTACACCAGGTGGTGCAAGCCGAGATCGCCGGTCGAGCCGATGTACATGGCGGGACGTTTGCGCACGGCTTCCATACCGCCGAGGACTTTGATGGAGTCGGCGTTGTAGTCGTTGTTGCCGCCGCCGTTGCCGGCGGTGATCGGTGTGACCGTTCCGTTTTTTGTTTTGGTTTCGACGATGGGAGTATTTATCTCTTTGGTGGCCATTCCGCTCCGCGGGAGAAGCCCCGACTTTCTCTCAGAACTGGGATTCGATTACGCCGCAAAAAGTACTTGGAAGAGCTCGCCCCAAGCGAGCTCCAGATTGCGCCTGCGAATCGACTTCAAGTTATTGAAATGTCTTATACTTAGGTTCGTTTGACGACTGTACAAATTATAGCATGGAAATCGGTGTTTTTGGATGCTTCCGGGGCGGTGAATCGGCCGAGTAAATGGCCGTCGAACGCTGACTCTGGGCGGCATCCTCTGGAAGAAATATCTTCGGTGTGGAGTATACTGTGGAGTGGATTCCACATATGCAAATCGTTCAAATCGTACTGGATGAAAAGCTGTTACACGCCGCCGACCAGGCCGCGAAGCGCACCCGGCGAAACCGGTCCGCTTTGGTGCGCGATGCCCTGCGGGAACATCTCCGCCGGCTGGAACTGCGAGCCAGTGAAGAGCGCGACCGCCAGGGTTACTCGCGACATTCACAAGCCGACGTGGAGGCGCGGGGCTGGGAAGCGGAGGCCACGTGGCCGGAAGAATAGCGCGTGGCGGGATCGGCCGAGGGCAGATCGCCCGAGGCGATGTCCGGCTCTACGAGTTCGCGCCGCCCGACAAGAAACGGCCTGTGTTGGTGCTTACCCGCGACAGTGCCATCGGGTACTTATCCACCGTAACGGTTGCGCCGGTGACTTCCACGATTCGTGGCGTGCCGTCCGAAGTGGTTCTGACTGAGGAGGACGGCATGAAAGCCCCGTGCGCGGTAAACCTGCACAATGCGGTTACGGTGTCGCAGCAGCGCCTGGGGAAGCGTGTGGCCCAGCTTAGTTCGGCGCGAATGAATCAGGTGTGCGCGGCTGTGCGGTTTTCGCTGGGGTGCGATGCGGCGTGCTGAGCGGTCATTCTGTCCATGTCGTCCATTCTGGATCGCCTGAATTGGTACAGTTCCCAAAATATTTGGGGCAGCACAGTTCGTTTCGAGAGTGAGTGCCCATAGTGAGTGCCCATAAAGTGTCACCTAGTGGACGATTTGTTTAGGAGGGCATTGCCAGTGGGTACTGGACGGCGTCCGCGAAATGGCGACTGGTTTTGCAGGCACTAGGGTTCGACTCCCTTGCCCTCCTCGGGTCACTGGACACCGAAGTTTATTGACAGTTCAGCCGCCGCGTTTGTCATAGTAAGTGTTTCGCGGACGCCGTTTAGTATCTCGAAGCCCCGAGCGCTACGGGCTTTGGCTTTTTAGGAACATCCTTTGCTCCACCTCGCCTGTGCTACAATCTAGCTATATCTGTGCTACGGAGTCTTTTTATGGCAAAGCTTGCGGCTCCCGCTGCGAATCGGGGACGATCTCAGCATTCCTTCTCCAGCCGACGCAAATTTAAAGAACTACTGGTCATGGCGGAGCGCGAGGGTTTGCTGGACGGAGGCCGCACGCAAGTGGTCCGGGGCCGCATGCCGGAGGCGCTGGTCGCTCAGGCCAAGAAGCGAACCGGCATCAAGTCGGATACTGACTTGATTGAGGTCGCCCTCGCCAATATCGCCATGGGAGATGAATATGCCGAGTGGCTGCTTTCGCAGCGAGGCACAATCGATCCTGAGGTCGATCTTGAGTTCTGACTTATGGCGCAGCCTGCGACGTTATAAGCCAGAGAGACACACTCGGCCCCTGCAGCGACGAGCCGACTCCGAGTTGGACTTCCTTGATTCAATCAGGGTGAAGCCCGCCAAGTTGCTCTACGACACCACCGTTTACATCGACGTTCTTCGAGACCAGTTTCCCATGACGGGCCAGCTTATGTTGCGGGCGGTTGACGCGTGGCATTCGCCGGTCACGGAGGCGGAGTTGATTGCCGCCGTGGGTTTGCTTGAACCTCACCATTCGAGGACGCGGCCGGCTATTGACAAAATTGCCGCTGTCATCGATCAACGGCCTGCGCAACGGGTAATTGTTCCCGACGTTATTGTCTGGCGCGAGGCTAGCATTCTCTGCGGCATTTTGGCGCGCCTTCAGGGCTTCGACAAAGATCAGCGGCGGCGACTGATGAATGATGCCCTGTTATTCGTGACCGCGCGGCGGCACGGTTGTACGCTCCTGACGCGGAATCTGAGCGATTTTGATTTCTTACAGCAGTTGGATCCGGCGGGGAGAGTGCTGTTTTATCGGATTTGAACTCGCGTTGCAAAGTCTGTCCCTAAGTTTCAATTTCTGGCACCTCCAACCCCCTCTGCACCATCTAACCAACTTGCCCTGATAAGATAAAGGGACAGGAGTTCCGATCGAGCATGGCTGTTCCCGTATCACAGATGTGGACTGTGACGTCGTATGTGCTGCGGCAGAAGCTTGCCGGGCGCAAGCAGTATCCGCTCGTGTTGATGCTGGAGCCGCTGTTTCGCTGCAACCTGGCGTGCGCCGGATGCGGCAAGATTCAGTATCCCGCTCACATTCTGAAGAAAGATCTATCGCCGGAGGAATGTTTCCGCGCGGTGGAGGAGTGCGGCGCGCCCATGGTTTCGATTCCGGGCGGCGAGCCGTTGATGCATCCGGAGATCGACAAGATCGTTGAAGGATTGGTGGCGCGGAAGAAATACATCTACCTGTGCACCAATGCGCTACTGCTGAAAGAAAAGATCCATCTCTTCAAGCCCAGCAAATATCTGACTTTCAGCGTTCACCTCGATGGGCAGCGCGAGGAGCACGACTTGGCGGTGTGCCGCGAAGGCGGCTACGACATTGCGGAAGATGCGATCAAAGAGGCGCTTCGGCGGGGCTTTCGTGTGACCACGAATACCACGCTGTTCGACGGCGCCGACCCGAAATCGGTGCGCGCGTTTTTCGACGACATGATGGAGCTGGGGCTGGAGGGCATGATGCTCTCGCCGGGATACTCCTACGACAAGGCTCCCGATCAGAAGCATTTTCTCGGCCGCGCCCGCACGCGGCGGATGTTCCGCGCGATTCTCTCGAACCGCAAAAAGAACTGGCGCTTTAATCTGTCGCCGCTGTTTCTGGAATTTCTGATGGGGAAGCGGACTTATCCCTGCACGCCGTGGGGCATGCCTACGTACAACATTTTCGGATGGCAGAAGCCCTGCTACCTGCTGCAGGATGGCTACGCCGAAACTTTTTCGGAGCTGCTGGCGACCACGAACTGGAGCAACTACGGGACGGAGTCGGGGAATCCGGCGTGCGCCAATTGCATGGTGCATAGCGGGTATGAAGCCTCGGCGGTGAATGCCACGTTCAGTTCGCTGGGGGGATTCCTGGCCACGGTGAGGGCGACTCTGTTTACCGGTTATCGGGATGAAGAGGCGCTGCGGTTGCTGGAGGAGCCACAGGCCCCGGTGAATCCGCTGGTGCAGATCGCGCCGAGTGGCGAGTCATCCTTGCAAGGAACCCGAGCTTAAGTTCTGCTGCAGCCGGGCTGCGCCTGGCGGACAGCCGAGGGCGGCTGTCCCCACATTTCTGTTATGACAGGGAAAGAATCCGGACATCTCGATCACACCGCTGCTGCGGCCGTGCCACACGTTGGTGCGATGAATCCTGATGCGCTTGAAGTCGCTCCGGGCACGGACCACGAGAAACTCGAAGGCTGGATTCCGCAGCTGGCGGGCGAGGAAGAAATCCGCATAGCTCTGGAAAAAGCTTTCGACTACCGCGGCGATGTGACCATCACGCGCAAAGACGGATCGAAGATTGAGGGCTACCTTTTCGACCGGCGGTCGGCGGCGACGCTGAAAGAGTCTGTGGTGCGGCTCTATCCCAAGAATTCGAACGAGAAGATTGCGGTTTCTTACGCCGACATCGCCGCCCTGGCCTTCACAGGACGCGACACCGCCGCCGGCAAGAGCTGGGAGGCGTGGATGAAGAAGTACGCCGAGAAGAAGGCTGCCGGCGAGACCAACATTGCGCTCGAGCCTGAGCCGCTGGACTGAGTTCCTGCTCGAATCGTGCGTTTCCCCCTACAGCAGATTCCTCTCTTGCCGTCGCTTTCGCTCCGGATAGCGCTCGGAATGACAAGATTTAAGAAAAGCGTCTGAATGCTTTTTCGCAAACCACCCCTACTTCGTAATACTTGCGTGTGACGCCGCGCACTGCAATCTGGGCATGACAAAGACCACAATGGATTTGTGGACTTCGACGCCTTAGCGCGGCCGCGCTCTCGCGTCGTTGAAGTAATGGCTGGTTCGATGATTCGGAGGCACTTATGGAAATATCTGTAGAACATCTTGGGGCGGTACAGTTTGAAATCAAGGCGCGGCAGCATAGCATTCTTTGCGATCAACCGCCGGAGAACGGTGGCCACGATGAAGGCATGACGCCGCCGGAACTTCTGCTCGCGTCGCTGGGATCATGTGCCGCCTTTTACGCGGCACAATATCTGCGCAAATATAAGCTGGCAACGGAAGGCACGCGAGTGCGCGTGACTGCCGAGAAACTAAAAGACCCGGCGCGAGTGGACAACTTTCGCATTGCAATCGAAACGCCGGTGGAGTTAACCGAACAACATCGCGCTGGAGTGGAGAAGGCGGTACATCATTGCCTGATCCACAATACGCTGTTGCATCCGCCGAGCATGGTGATCGAAATCGCGCATCCGGTGGCGGCGGGATCGTAGAGTCTGCATGTGAGGACAGCCGAGGGCGGTGTCCCCACATGACTTTTTCTCCGAGACTTACTTCGCGGGTTTAGGCGGCGCGAAACTTAGATTCGCGAGTAGCTCCTCGACTCCGTCGTCGGTGCCGGCGATGAATGTGAATGACACTGCGTACCCGTGCGCCAGCATGACCAGTGTCGATTGCCGCATCACGCGCGTGCCCACATCTTTCTCATAATCTCCGCGCACCAGCGTCTTGGTTCCGACTACGAATTCATAGGGCTCTTCGTCGATCTCGAATCCCTGCGCCTTGGCGATTTCGGAAATCGGACCGAAATATTGCGCGGCATCTTTCAGGCCGGGATAGGCGGACGCACTCTCGATGGCGATCAGGATCGATGAGTTCACATCTTCGGCGTGAGCCTCGGGCGGGCGGGAGAACGCGGCCAGCAGGACGCGGCCGGGATTGGCGTCACTTCCCGCCGTTTTGCTGCCGCCAGCCGTCTCACTGTCGTTGGCAGGCGCGTTCATGTCTTCAGTTCGCAATACCCACGCGGGCGGAATCTTGCAGGTAAATCCGAACGTAGAATTGTGGTATGCGCCAGCGCTGACGGAGCCGGAATCCACCGGGGAACTGGTTGGTGACGAAGGCTTCCTGACGGGCTTTGAGGAGGATGATGCGGGGGGCGAGGCGGAAGACTGTGCCGGCGCCTGCATGCAAAGCACAGGCGCCGCCAGCACAATTATAAGAACACTACCGAAACGACTCCAGGCGAGGCGGGAACTCATACCGCCATGTTAACCCGAGCGGCGAACCCGACGTTCCCGTGATGCGAAGCTTACGCGGCGCGCCCCATGACCGGTTGCGTGCAGTGCATGCAACGGCGAGCGTCGATGGGAATCTCGCTCAGGCATTCGGGACACTTCTTGGTGGTGGGATCGGGGGGCGTCTCGCCGCGATTCATGCGCGCGACCAGCGCGTTCACCGGCGTGACTACAAAAAAGTAAATCGCTGCCGCTACCAGCAGAAAATTCACCAGAGCCGTCACGAATACTCCGTAAGGAAAGGGAGTGCTGCCGATGGTGATGGACAGTTCTTTAAAGTCGGGCTTGCCCACCAGCAGTGCTATCAAAGGATTAATCAGCGAGGCCACCAGCGAACTTACGACGCCGCCAAAAGCCGCGCCGATCACAATACCCACAGCCATGTCTACAACATTTCCACGCAGGATAAATTTCTTGAAGCCGTCTAACATAAAACTCCTCCTAACAGGGTTGGCTCAATGTATGACAGCGACGGCGGAAGGTCAAGTGCAGTTGGAACCCGGTGGTGGTTCAACCTGACTTTTGTGAGCCTATCGTTTGGGGTCACCCTGAGTAGAGCCGTTTTTCAGGCGGAACGAAGGATCTCTGACTGGCCGTATCTGTGGGAGATCCCTCACGCGGCTGAAGTGCGCCGCGTTTCGGGATGACGCCTTCGGAGGAGCAGGGGCATTGGAGGGCGGCGACGAAAGAGGTTGCGGCGATCTAGTCGGCGTCTAGTGCCGTAGAACGTGCCGTGGAAGAGCGGCGCTTCAGCGCCGCGTAAGGATCATAAAATCAGCGCGGGCTTTAGCCCCCGTGGTCGAACTTCCTACCCGGCAGAACTATTCCGTGCCTCAAATGCGCATCGGCATCACGATGTAGCGGTACTTGTAATCGTCGCCTTCGGCCGGGCGCAACTGGCCTGCGGACTGGGAATCTTTCAACTCCAGGCGCACTTCGCCGGTACCGGCGGCTTTAAGAAACTCGACCAGATACTGGGCGTTGAAGCCGATGGTCATGGTTTCGCCGTCGTAGGGAGCTTCGATGGAATCTTCGGATTCGCCCGCTTCCGTGGACGATGCTGAGAGTTTCACTTCGCCTTTTTCCAGCTTCAACCGGACCGCGCGTGAACGCTCGTCGGCAAATTGCGCCACGCGCAGAATCGCCGCGTTCAGTTCGTCATTGTTCAGCGTAATGCTCTTGCTGTTGTCCTTGGGCAGGACGGCTTCGAAGTTGGGGAATTGCCCGGTGAGTTGGCGTGAGGTCAGCAGGCGCGAGCCGATGCGGAAAAATAGCGTGGAGTCGTCTTTGGCAAATTCGACGCTGTCGGAGTCGGTGGAATCGAGCAGGGACTTGAGCTCATCCATGCACTTTTTCGGCACCAGCGTTTTCATTTCGCCGGAAACGCCTTCGAACTTTTCTCCACTGCGCTCGCAATGCGCCAGGCGATGGCCATCGGTGGCGACCATGGTGATCGATTCGGGCTTCAGCAGCATCAACGCGCCGTTCAGCGTGTAGCGCGACTCTTCGCTGGAAATCGCAAACCCGGTCCGAGCGATCAATCCGCGTAAAACCTGGCCGGGAATCTTAATCGCGCCCGCAGTCGGAAAAGCCGGCAGGCTGGGAAAATTCGATTTCGCCATCCCGACCATCTTGGTATTGGAACGCCCGCAGCGGATGCTGACCCAGTGATTCTCCAGCAACTTGATGGTGATGTCGGCATCGGGCAGCAACTTCACGTAGTCGTGCAATTTGCGCGCCGGGATGGTGCACGAGCCTTCTTTCTTCACTTTGGCGTTACATGAAGTTCGGAGGCTGAGATCGAGGTCGGTAGCGGTCAGGGACAGTTTGCCCTCCGCGGCCTCAAATAAATAATTTGAAAGGATTGGAATGGTGGTCTTGCGTTCGACCACGCCCTGGGTGGCCGTCAGTTCCCGCAACAGCTCAACTTTGCTGACCGTAATCTCCATCGTCCCCACCGCCGCACTCGCCGCAACTGCTGCTTCCACCGGCATAGACTTTTATCCCCCTGCCGCGTGCTACTTTTATTACTTCCCTTATATCAAATACAAAACCTATAAAACCAGCAGTAACAGTAGGTAGTTCGCAGAAGTGGGAAACTTTTGGAAGCGTCCTATTGTCACTGCGTTACACCCCGGCCTTTCGTGTGAAAAATCGGTCCCGAATCTGGCGGAGTCCCTAGTAGAACTTTCCCGCTTCTGCTATTCGCCCCGCCCCTTGCACAGCTTCCACATCTCCTGCACAGCCTGGGAAAAGGAAGCTTCGGAAAACTGAACTGGCGGAACGCGCGGCCATACGAATCTCCGCGGATTACCCGCCTAATTGCTCGGTCAGCTTGTTGAGCAACCTGTTCAAATCCTTGTCGTTCTTGCGGACCTCTTCAATCTTCTCCACCGAGTGCAACACGGTGGTGTGGTGCTTTCCGCCGAACTGCCGGCCGATCTCTGGCAGGGAGGCTTCGGTCATGTGCTTGGCCAGATACATCGCGATCTGCCGTGGGTAGACGATGGCGCGCGAATTGTCTTTCGCCTTAATCTCAACCAGGCGCAAGCCGAACTGCTCCGCCACCATTTTCTGGATCGATTCGATGGTGACGCGGCGAGCCTGGGAATCGATAAAATTCTTGAGGACGCTCTGCGCGTAGGTGAGCGTAATCTCGGCGCCGATGAGCGAGGAATGCGCGACCAGGCGGATCAGCGCTCCTTCAAGTTCGCGCACGTTCGAGCGGATATTCTGGGCGACGTAGAGCGCGACATCGGTGGGCAGCCTGACTTTTTCCTGTTCGGCCTTTTTCTGCAGGATGGCAACTTTGGTTTCGAGATCGGGGGGTTGAATGTCGGCAATCAGTCCCCACTCGAAGCGGCTGCGCAGGCGATCTTCGATTTCGGCGAGTTCCTTCGGCGAACGATCGCTGGCGATGACGATCTGCTTCATGGTGTCGTGCAGCGCGTTGAAGGTGTGGAAGAACTCTTCCTGAGTGCGCTCTTTGCCGGCGAGGAACTGGATGTCGTCGATGAGCAGAACATCGACGCCGCGGAACTTGTCGCGGAATGAGGTCATCTTGTCGTAGCGCAGCGAGTTGATCATGTCGTTGGTGAACTTCTCGCTTGAGACGTAACAGATGGCGGATTGCGGCTGGCGGCGCTTCACTTCGTGCCCGATGGCTTGCATCAGGTGCGTCTTGCCCATTCCGACGCCGCCATAAAGGAACAGCGGGTTGTAGGCTTTCGAAGGGCGTTCCGCGACGGCCTGGCATGCGGCATGGGCGAACTGGTTGCCGGAGCCGATGACGAAGGCGTCGAAGGTGTAGCGCGGATTCAGTTGGGCGGCGCCATTCCAGTCGAAGCGAGCCTGGGCCGGAGCCGAGGCCATGGGCGCGGGGTGGGGCGACAGGCCGCCGTTGTGGCGCACGGCGGTGGCCGCCGGATCGTCCTCGGGAGTGACGAACTTCACGTCATCGAATTGCAGCCCGAGATTATCGATGGCTTCCTGGATGAGGTCCGCATATTTGTCGCCGGCGTGGCGGAACTCGGCGGTGGGAACGCGGACGAACAACACTCCGCCGCTGGAGTGGCTATAACGAGTGGGCTTCAACCAGGTATCGTAGGAGTGCCGGTTGATTTTCTTTTCCAGCGCATCCAGAATGCGTGTCCACGGATTGGGGGAGAGCGTAGAGCCTTGAGCTGACATAATTATGAAATACCCGCCGCGGCGTCCTGGGCGGCTGGCTTGAGGGCGCCTGTCTAAAATTTCTATTTACCGACTCGCTGATGGAACTGTTAGTGTACTGCGGAATGCGCCCCTTGTGTTGTGCGCGGTTGACATTGTGAATGTGATTTCAAACTACGACCGTGAGCGGCATACTAGCACAGATTTTTTTCGTTGCGCAGAAATCTTCGCGCAGAAAGTTTTTCCGGAATATGCATTCGGAACCCATTCGGCGCGGCTGTCAAGTGTCAAGGATGTAACTGCAACGGAGCAGGTGCAGTTTTGCTTGCCGAAAATTTTCGTTCTGTCATTCTGAGCGGAGTGAGCGCGAAGCGGAGCGAAAGCGCTCACGCAGTCGAAGAATCCCTACCGGGATCCCACCCTCTCAACCCGTAGTGCGGGTAGGGATGCTTCGACTCCGCCGGGACTCCCTCCGGTCGTTCCGCCTCCGCTCAGCATGACGAGTGACGGAGAACTGCCTTTGCCCTTCTGGCGCTTCGTCATTTATACTTACGGTTTGCCCTAACACTGTTGACGGAATCAGGAGCAGCTATCTTTCATGCCCAAGCGTACATTCCAACCTAACCGGCGCAAGCGAAGCAAGAAGCATGGATTTCGCACGCGCATGAAGACCCAGGGCGGTAAAAAAGTGATATCCCGCCGCCGCGCGAAGGGCCGAAAGCGGGTTTCGGTGAAGCCCGGCTTCCGCGAGTAAGCGTCTCTGGTGCCGCCCACTTCCACGGTAGAAACCCTCAGCACCGGCTTGCCGCGTGAGGGCTTGATGGCGAATGCCACGCTGGGAACGCGGCCGGATTCCGCCATGCCGCCAAAGAAAGCAGCGCGATTTCCCCGTCCGGCGCGATTGTTGCGCCATGCGGATTTCGAGCGGGTCTATAAGGAAGGGCGGCGGCATTTTTCTGCGACGATGACGGTGTTTTATTTGGAGAGGGTGGCAGCGGGGGTGGAGGCTGGCGCGAAGACGCGGACAGGAGTGCCTGCGCCACATGAGCCCATGCCACATGAGCCTGCGCTGCAGGAGCTTATGCCACAGCCGGCTATGCCACAGGGGCTCAGGATCGGGTTCACTGTGGGGAGGGCGCTGGGTGGCGCGGTGCAACGTAACCGCATGAAGCGGCGCTTGCGCGAGGCGGTACGGTTGACTTCTCCGCCGACGGGGATTGCGGTGGATGTGGTGATCAATCCGAAGAAGGCGTTGCTGACTGCCGATTTCACCGTGATTCTGAACGAAGTAAGCCGCGCCTTTGAAGTCGTGAAACAGAAGACTGGCACGAACTCCGGAAGCAGAGACAAACAAAATCTACGGAAGCCGAGATCCGAAAGCCGCTCTTGACACAGGTCGCCAAATTCGTCGCGCTGCAACTGCTACGGGCTTACAAGTGGGCAATCTCGCCTCTGTTGCCGTGCTCTTGCCGCTACGTGCCAACCTGCTCCGAATTTGCCATGGAAGCGGTTGAGCGCTACGGCGCACTGCGCGGAGGATGGATGGCACTTGCCCGCATTCTGCGATGTCATCCCCTGGGCGGCTCGGGCTATGACCCGGTGGTAAAGCGAGCAGGCAGTGGTTCCCAGGTGCACAGTTAGTCGAAGTATCCAGGAAAGACTTTGGCCGAATATAAAAATCCGCAACAAGAACCCGGCGCAGATCGCCGCCTTCTGATTGTTTTAGCAGTGACGTTTCTGGGCTTCATGATTTTTCAGGCGCTGATGAAGAAGTACGCGCCTCCTCCGCCGACGCCCACGAAGCAAACGCAAAGTCAGGCCGCGCCGGCGCAACCAGCGGTTGCGTCTTCGGCTCCGGCGTCTTCCCCGTCGGCACCTGCTCCTGTGAATGTTGCGAGCAAGCAAGCGTCCAGCGAAGCTGAAACCGTAATCGAGAACGATCTCTACAAAATTACTTTCACGAACCGTGGTGCCCAGGTCAAATCGTGGATCCTGAAGAAATTCGATAACGACGCCCAGAATGGCGTGCTCGACCTGGTCAATGCGACCGCGGCGCAGAAGTTCGGCTACCCGCTTTCCCTGTGGGCGTATGACGAGGCGGTGCGCAGCCGGTTGAATTCCGCCCTTTATGTGGCCTCGAACGAAGGCCATCTCTCGGCGCCGGCCACGGTCACGTTCGAGTATGCCGATCAGGAGCTGGTGGTCCGGAAGACCTTTCGCTTCGATCACACTTATGTTCTGAACGTGGAAACGTCGGTCATGTATAAAGGTGCGGAGATTTTTGCTCCACCTGCGTGGCCCTCCGGATTCGGCGACCAGGTCATTCCCGCCGCATATGCGGCCTCCCGCATCGACTACCACAACGATGCTTCCACCGACCGCAGCGGATATGTCTTCTTTCCAAACTACATAACGCGTCTCGCGGTCCGCAGCGTCAGCGGGGGGAACACGATCAAGGGCCCATTTGAGTGGGCTGGCCCCGGCGATCAGTACTTCACCGCCGTTTTTATTCCCAACGATCCCTCGACGGTGGCGATGATCACGCTGCGCAACGCGATGGAGATCGCACAGAAGCCCGGGTTGAGTCCCATTGGAGCGGGTTCGAAAGAGACTGCCAATGTGGATGTCGTGGGAGCGGCCGTGGGCAACCTGCGCGGACCCACCACCGAGCGCATGTTCGTCGGTCCCAAAGAGCTGGCAGTGCTCGATGCCATCACCGTCCCCACGATTAAGAACGGCGACGCCGATCTACGGGGCACGGTCGATTACGGCTGGTGGGGAATTCTGGCGCGGCCGCTCTTCCAATGGCTTAAGTGGACCTACAGCCACATCGTTCCCAACTGGGGATGGGCCATCGTGGTGCAGACCCTGATCATCACGATCGTGCTGCTGCCGCTGCGCATCACGCAGATGAAGTCGATGCTGAAGATGCAGCGCATTCAGCCGCAGATCAAGTCGATCCAGGAGAAATACAAGAAGTACAGCCTGCGCGACCCGCGCAAGGCGGCGATGAACGAAGAGGTGGCCGCGCTCTATAAGAAGGAAGGGGTAAATCCCGCGGGCGGCTGCCTGCCGACGCTGATCCAGTTCCCGTTCCTGATTGCTTATTACCGGATGCTGGGGGTCGCGCTCGACCTCCGCCACGCGCACTGGCTGTGGGTCACGGACCTTTCGGCGCGGGACCCTTATTTCGTGCTGCCGATTTTGATGGTGGTGAGCATGATCGCCATGCAGCGCATGACGCCGCAGACCGGCATGGATCCCTCGCAGCAGAAAATGATGATGTGGATGATGCCGCTGATGATGGGCTTCCTGTTCTTTAATTTCGCGGCGGGTTTGAATCTGTACTACGCGGAAGCGAATTTGATTTCAATGGTGCAGCAGTCAATCATGAACCGCACCAAGCTGGGCCGTGAAATGCGCGAGATGATGGAGAAACGCGCGAGGAAGAAAGAGAAATAGCTGAGAGCTGTCAGCCGTCAGCTGTCAGCTTGGAGCATCGCGAGTCGCGGATAGAGGGTTTCACCCACGGGGAAGAAAGTGACATCACCATGCCGATCCAGCTGAAAGCTGAGGGCTGATCGCTGAGAGCTGACTTATGGATAAACTTGCTGCCGCCAACCGGATCAACGAATTCCTGCAAGCCGTCGTCTCGAAGGGCGGACTGCACCTCAAGTACCGCATCGTGGTCGATCCTCCCGCGCCCACAGACTGGGAGAAGCCTGAGATTTTTGTCGATTTCTCGGGGCCGGATTCGGCGCTGCTGCTGGATCGCGGCGGCGAGCTGCTGCGCGCGCTGGAACTGATCGCCTTCGAGATTCTGCATTTGCCTTCCGGCGAGCACGAGAAGATTTCTTTCGACTGCAAGAACCAGCGGTCGATTCGGCTGCAGGAGTTGCGCATGGCGGCCTCGGTGGCGGCGGAAAAAGTCCGGCAAACGGGGAAGCCTTATGAGTTCGCTCCCATGTCGTCGCGGGAGCGGCGCATCGTCCACCTGGCGCTGCGCGAGCAGACCGATCTGCGGACCGAAAGCGATGGAGAAGGATTCAATCGTTGCGTGGTGCTCTATCCCGCGGACTACAAGCCTGCCGGGGGCCGTCCCGCGCGGCGCAATCCCTAAGTGAGCCGATAAAAAGGGGCGGGCGGCCCTGCCCGCCCTGTGCTGAATTTCCTGTCATTTGCCGTGGTAAGAACGGCTATCGCATGAGCACGTACGTGCCGCCGTCAGTGAAGGCGATGACCAGGTTCATCACGATGAACATCAGGTCGTAGCTCCAGCCCGAACCTTTCTCGCCCCAGAAGCCGATATGCCACGCGAAGATTTTTTTCTGGATGGCTCCCAGCATGATGAGGATGAGGCCGAAGGCGGCGAGTTGCGTGAGGACTCCGAAGGCCACGCCGAGAGCTCCGGCGACCTCGGCGGCGCCCAGAAAAATCGTAAAAGCCTTCGACATGCCTATGCTCTTGGCGCGAGCCGCCGGATCTTTGAGATGGCTGTAGCCGCTGGTGACGAATATCAGCCCGACAATGAGGCGAAGCAGCATCAGGCCGAGGTCGGTGAAGCGCGCGAGTTGAGGAAACATGTCGCCTTGGATGAAGTGGATTCGAGTAAGGTTGCGGAGAGTGCAGTGGGGCGCTTGATAACCGATCTTTCGCCCCTACGGAGCTGGTTTCCTCGTCCATTTACTTTCCCACGGCTCACGCCGTGGGCTGCATTCTGATGCCGCTTCGCGGCTGAAGTCGTCGCTGCTTCAGGCTTTGCCGTGAATCTTGGCCCACCACCAGCGGACGCCGACGAAGAGGAAGCGCCAGTCGTGGAAGAACTCCGGCGCCTTGCCCTCGAAGGCGTGGCCGATGAACTGAAAAATCCATCCCAGGACAAACAGGGCCAGCGCGTAAGGCCAAAGCCGGTGCATAAAGATGCTGCCAATGAAAACCGCGACCGAAAGCAGGATGGTCGGGATGCCCAGCGTGTGGCAGGCCCGGTTCACGGGATGCTGATGGCTGGAGGCATATTGCGCGATCCACTGCTCGTTGGTGCGTTTTCCCAGCATCGAGGGAGGATCATACACCGACGCGGCGAGTGCGGGATAGGGCTTTGGGCGGGTGGCCGAGTTGAGATGGCTACTCTCCGCGTGTTAGCATCCTAAGTTTCGGCAGGGATGTCGGCTTGGCCTGTCTACTGCACTGATCCTCATTCTGGATTCTGGGCCTTTCTGTTTCCACGCCTGTGAAGGAGCCTACTCGTGAAGATTTATACCGGAGAAAATATTCGTAATGTTGCAATTGTGGGTCACGGCCATGCCGGCAAGACCACGCTGGTTTCGGCCATGCTCTATACGGCGGGAGCGACACAGCGCCTGGGCCGGGTGGACGACGGTTCGGCCACCACGGATTACGACGAAGAGGAAATCGCGCGCAAGATGTCGATTGCGGCGTCGGCGGCCTACGTGGAGTGGGGCAAGACCAAGATCAACGTGATCGACACGCCCGGGTTCAACATGTTTGTCCACGAGGCCAAGATGGTGCTGCCGGTGGTGGACGCCGCCATCGTGGTGGTGGATGGCGTGGCTGGCGTGGAAGTGGTGACCCAGCGGGTGTGGAATGACTGCGAGGAGTACAAGACGCCGCGGCTGATCGTGGTGAACCGCATGGACCGCGACCGGGCCAATGCCGAGCGCGTGCTGGAGTCGCTGATTGCAGCGTTCGGGCGGAACGTGATTCCCATCGAGTTGCCGATCGGAAGCGAGAAAAATCTGACGGGCGTCGTCGATCTGGTGCGGATGAAGGCTTACTCCTACGAACTGGGCGGAAACGGCAAGGGGAAAGAAATGGAGATCCCCGCCAACATGAAGGCGCAGGTGCAGGAATCGCACGAGCAACTGGTGGAACTGGTGGCTGAGGGCGACGACAAATTGATGGAGAAGTTCTTCGAGGCTGGGACGCTGGGCGAGGAAGATCTGATTCCGGCGCTGCACAATGCGATTCGCGAGGACAGACTCTTCCCCGTAGTCTTTGCGTCCGGACTGGGCAACATCGGCGCCGATCGGGTGATGGATTTTATTGTGGACTACACTCCGGCGCCTTCGGAGCACGAGTGGGTGCAGGGCGAAGCGGGCGCGTCGGGCAATGGAGATGGGCCGAAGCGGCATGAAACCGACGCGGAACCGATGTCGCTGTACGTGTTCAAGACCGTCTCGGACGCTTTTGCGGGACGAATTTCATACTTCAAAGTTTTTTCCGGCGTGCTGAAGAATGAGTCGACCGCGCAGAATTTCTCGCGCGGGGCGGCGGAGAAGCTTTCGCATATCTCCATCATGCAGGGCAAGACGGCGGTTCCGGTCACCGAGTTGCACGCCGGGGATATTGGCGCGGTGGCGAAGTTGAAAGACACGCTCACCGGCGACACGCTCGGGGACAAGTCCGCGCCGATTCAGTATCCGCGGGTGAAGCTGCCGGAGCCGGCGATCACGTTTGCGATCGAGCCCAAGAGCCGCGCCGATGAAGACAAGCTGGGGCCGGGGATCCACAAGCTGATGGAAGAAGACGCCATGCTGCGATTTTTCCGCGATGCCCAGACGCAGGAGTTTCTGATTGCGGGCACGGGACAGCAGCACATTGAAGTCACGGTGGCGAAACTGAAAAAGCGGTACCACACGGAAGTGGTTTTGAAAGCGCCCAAGGTTCCTTATCGCGAGACGATTCGCGGCAAAGCCGATGTTCAGGGACGTCACAAGAAGCAGACCGGCGGCCACGGGCAGTACGGCGATTGCAAAATTAAGATGGAGCCGATGCCGCGCGGCGGACAGTTTGAATTCGTCAACGACATTTTCGGAGGCGCGATTCCGAAGAACTACATTCCCGCCATTGAAAAGGGAATCAAGGATGCGGCGGGGCGCGGGTATCTGGCGGGATATCCGGTGGTGGATTTCCGCGTGATCCTGTATGACGGTTCTTATCACGATGTGGATTCGAACGACATGTCGTTCCAGATGGCGGGGCGCATCGCCTTCAAGAAGGCGATGGAGCAGGCCAAGCCGACGCTGCTGGAGCCGGTCATGGTGGTCGAGATCACGGTGCCGGACGAGTTCGCCGGATCGATCATGGGCGACTTGAACAGCCGCCGGGGACGCATCCAGGGCATGGACAACAAGGGCGGCAACACCGTGGTGAAAGCCGAAGTGCCCATGGCCGAGATGCTGACCTACGGCGTGGATTTGACCTCGATGACGCAGGGCCGCGGCAGCTTCAACATGGAAATGCACCACTACGACACGGTGCCGGCGCTCCAGCAGGAGAAGATTATCGAGAAGGCCAAGGCGGAGCGGGGCGAGGTTAAGGAAGAGGAAGAGTAGGGAGTTCCGAGTTCCGAGTCCCGAGTGCTCGGTTCGCTCGCCGGAATCCTTTGAAGGCAGCGCGTCTCAAGGCAGGCACTTCGGAGCAATGGGCTGCTCAAGATCAAATGGGAGCCATCAAGCCAGCTTGCGATTCTTTGCTGGCCGCGCACTGATCGAGGATTACCCGATCCTCATCCCCTGCGCCTTCGCCAACTTTGCTTGCCGCTCGTCGAACGTCCAGAATCGTTCCGCTTTGAGTTCCAGGGCGCAGGCTACGTGCAGCGTATCCAGGGTTCTCATCCAGAGCCTCGGCCCATATTCGCGCGCGAGCTTGCTGCATACTTCAAGAGCGTCCTCTGGGATTGGCACGGACAGCCAACGTCCGGTGGCGCGGTGTTCCTCCAGCTTGGCGCACACCCGTTGCGCTTCTGACAGCGATATCTCTCCGCGAAAAAGGTGCTGGCCAACGACGTGCTGCCATTCGGCACTGTGAAGGGGCGTAAACCCAAGGCAGGGGCAGAAGCGATTCGAGTGCGCGCCTCACGCGAGTGGTCGTCACTCAGGTACAACGAAACGAGAAAGCTGGTGTCCAGATAGATGCTCAATAACGTCCACGCTCTCGAATCACCAGGTCGGAGCCCGACAGCATACGGTCGCCAAAAATCTCCATCGCGATCGCGTCAAAGTCAGGCCAATTCCCCGATGCCGCGGGCGCAGCCTCCGGAATTATGCGTCCTATGACTCGATCTCGCTCACGCAGTACGACTGTCTTTCCCGCCCGCAACCAAGTCTTGAGTTTCTTAGTATCGCGCAGCTGGCGCAAATTCACGGAGGGCATACTAGAAATGTGACACATAATGTGTCACATTGTCAAGAGGCTTTCGCCGCGCGTAAGAATGCGCTCGGTGCGGCTGTCCCCACACGATTCGTGGTAACATCCCGCCCATGGCGAGGTCAAAATATGAAACTCACGCTGATTTCGATTGCTCTAATAGTTATGTCATCTATTGCGATTGCTAGCGACACGCAGACCTTTTCCACCTCCGCCGGGCCGGTTAAAATCACGCCGCTCTACCACGCCAGCACGCTGATCGAGGCGGGAGGAAAGACGATCTACCTCGATCCGGCCAAGCCTGCGAAACTTGACGGGCTGCCGAAGGCGGACCTCATCCTGATCACCGACATTCACGGCGATCACATGGATCCGGATTGGATTAAGCAGATCGACAAGCCGGGCACAGAGATTCTGGCCGCTCCGGCCGTGGTCGCAACCGTCTCCAGCGCCAAGCCCATCGCGAATGGAGAGACAAAAAGCTGGCAGGGATGGACGATTGAAGCTATTCCCGCTTACAACCTGAAGCGCGGCCCCGCACCGGGCAAGCTTTTCCATGACAAGGGACGCGGGAACGGTTACGTCCTCACCTACGGCGGCAAGCGTTTTTATTTCTCGGGTGACACCGAGGGCGTCCCGGAGATGCGGGCGCTGAAGAACATCGATGTCGCTTTTGTGTGCATGAACCTGCCCTACACCATGCCTCCGGAAGAGGCGGCGGATGCCGTCAAGGCGTTCCATCCCAAGATTGTGATTCCCTATCACTACCACGGATCCGACCTCGCCGTGTTTCAGAAGGGATTGGAGGGAACGGGAATTGAGGTGCGGGTGCTGGAGTGGTATCCGAAATAAGAGTGGACATGGTCGCGTGTCCTATGCCTTGAATATCTCCTCCACCGTCCGGTGAAACACCTTGGCGATTTTGAATGCTAGCGGCAGGCTGGGATCATATTTCTCCGTCTCGATGGCATTCACGGTCTGCCGCGAAACCCCGAGCTTATCGGCGAGATCCGCCTGAGTCAAGGAAAGTTGCGCCCGCAATTCGCGCACGCTGTTTTTCACTGGTACCTCCGCGACGCCATGCCGAGGCCGATTCCCCAGAGCATGATCAGCAGCGGTGTGACCCAGATTATGTCGGCGTGCGGCAGGCCCGCGTTTTGTAGAAACCCCCAGGTGAGCGTGAGGATGCAGGTAGCGAGAAAGCTGAAGGCCATGCCTTCGAACTGAACCCGGCGCTGCAATTCGTCGAGACCGCGGAAGAAGCGGATGGCGGCCCACATGGCGAAGGCTGAAGGGATGACGGGCAGTATGGCAAACAAATAGCGCAGTGAGGAATGTGCGTGGCCCTTCAGCAGCCAGATCGAGACCGGAACCATCACGGTGTAGGCGGCCATCGAGCTGCCAAATTCTCTTGAGTAGCGTTTGGCGTTGGCGTCCATTGCAGCACCTCCTAGTCAAGTATGCTTTACACGCTAAATGTAAAGCACGCTTTACATGCCTGTCAAGGACATTCTGAGCAATGAGGATCCGCAGCGTTCGTGGTAAGGACGGCCGAGGGCGGCCGTCCCCGCACTGACCCGGCCCGCACTGACCAGGCCGCCACATTAACCTAGCCCACATCGTTCCCTACATCGTTCGTGGTAACATCCGGCCAGTGGCTGCCGCCCGGAACAATCCCGACCTGAATTACCGCCCCGACCGCGTGGTTTCGGCCGCAGCCGTGGAGGACGATTCCTCATTTGAGCTGAAGCTGCGGCCGCAGCGGCTGGCCGAATTCATCGGGCAAAAAAAGGTCAAAGAAAATCTGGCGGTGGCGATCGAGGCGGCCAGGTCGCGCGGCGAGGCCATGGATCACGTGCTGCTCTACGGCCCGCCAGGCCTGGGGAAGACGACGCTGGCCAACATCATCGCCAACGAACTGGGCGTGCACTTTCAGCCGACCGCGGCGCCGCTGCTGCAGATCAAGGGCGACCTGACTGCGATCATTACCAACATGCAGGACAAGCAGGTCCTGTTCATCGACGAAATTCATCGTCTGCAGCCGGTGCTGGAAGAATTGTTGTACTCGGCTCTGGAAGATTACAAGCTCGACATCATTATTGGGCAGGGACCTTCGGCGCGCACGCACACGCTGGAAGTGAAGCCGTTCACTTTTGTGGGCGCGACTACTCGGGCAGGATTGATTTCTGCGCCACTGCGGTCGCGGTTCGGAATCGTGCTGCGGCTGGAGTTTTACACACCGGAGGATTTGCGCGTGATTGTCGAGCGGTCAGCGGAGATTCTGGGAGTGGCGATCGACGACGCGGGAGCGATCGAGATTGCCAGCCGGTCACGGGGCACTCCGCGCATCGCGAACCGGCTGTTGCGGCGGGTGCGCGACTACGCCCAGGTTCGTGGTGGTGGCAAGATCGACTTGCCCACGGCGCAGGCCGCGTTGCAGATGCTGGAAGTGGATAAATACGGTTTCGATGAAGTCGACCGGCGGCTGTTGCTGACGATCATCGAAAAATATCAGGGTGGGCCTGTCGGCGTGAACACGCTCGCGGCGGTGCTCGCCGAAGAGCCCGATGCCATCGAAGAAATTTATGAGCCGTTCCTGATGCAGATCGGGTTTCTGAATCGCACTCCGCGGGGGCGCGTGGCCACGCAGCTGGCGTACGAGCATTTTGGGATTACCCCGAGCCGGCGGCAGAGTTCGCTGTTCTAGCTTAGCGATAGGTGTAGAGATGCTTCGACTGCGCCGGGACTCCCTTCGGTCGCCCCGACTCCGCTCAGCATGACAAGCGGAAAGAGTCCCGGTCGCAAAGTTCCGACGTTCATTCTCCTGCGATGTCTCTGCGCCCGGTGCACAATCTTGTTCGGCAAACCTTACAACCGATTTTTTGCCGTGTTGCGTAGTGCGCTGATGGTGTATCTTGCTCGTTCCTCTCCGGCATGGGGCGGGGAGAGGTGAGGGCGCTTTGGCTTTGACTCGAATCCTGAGTTTTTCAGTCCAAAGTTTTGTGAGGATCCTGCTGGCGGTGGCGTTGACGCTGGCGGGAACGGCAAATCTGGGTTGGGCCGCGTCCGGCCAACAGGCTACGGTCGCTGCCCAGAACACGACGCCCTCGGGACAAAATTCGAGTGGGCAGAATCCGACGGGACAGAATCCTTCGTCCCAGCAGCCGAATCCCCCGACGTCTCCGCAAAATTTGCCGGCCACGAAGAACCCTCCGACATCTCCGCAGAATCCGCTGCCGTCGGCCCAGTTACCCGAACCGCCCATCAAGAATCCGGAGGTGAAACCCGCGCCCAAGGCAGCGACCCCGCCGCCGTCGCTGACGATTCCTCGTTTGCCGCACGCGCCCGCGCTGGAAGACTTCCTGGGAATGAAACCGGCGAGCGATATCGCCCAGCAGATGGCGAAGGTGACTGGCTTTGTCCAACGCAACCCGCACAATGGGGAAGGAATTTCGGAGAAGACGGAAGCTTATCTGGGTTACGACCAGAAAAATCTCTACATCGTGTTTGTCTGTTTCGACGATCCCAAGAAGGTTCGCGCGCGCATGTCGCGCCGCGAAGATATTTATGACGACGATCAGGTCGAGGTCATGCTCGACACGTTTCACGACCGCCGTCGCGCCTATGCCTTCCAGACGACGCCGCTGGGCGTGCAATGGGATGCGATCTGGACCGAAGCCTCGCGCCAGGAAGTGAACGGGAATTTCGATACCTCGTTCGATACGGTATGGAATTCGCGGGGCAAGACCACCGATCGCGGTTTTGTGGTGTATATGGCGATCCCTTTCAAGAGCCTGCGCTTCCCGGCGACGAAGCAGCAGGAGTGGGGAATCATTTTGTATCGCGGAATTTATCGTAAGAGCGAGGACGCGTTCTGGCCGTGGGTTTCGCGGCAGATCGAAGGCCGGCTGGGGCAGGAGGCCACGTTGTATGGGTTGGAGGGAATTTCGCCGGGGCGCGACATCGAGTTGATTCCCTACGGCATTCTGCGCGGATTTCAGGGGCTCGACGAGCGCGATCCGTACAATCCTTTTTTTCAGGGCGCAAAGGTGCAGGGGCAGCCGGGCATGGATGCCAAGTTCGTGATCCATGACCATTTTGTGCTCGACCTGACCGCGAATCCGGACTTCAGCCAGGTCGAATCGGAGGACCCGCAGATCACGGTGAACCAGCGCTTCGAGGTGTACTTTCCGGAAAAGCGCCCATTCTTTCTGGAGAATGAAGATTACTTTCGCACTCCGTTGGATTTGTTTTTCACGCGCAACATTCAGGACCCGTCGGCAGGAGTGCGGCTGACCGGGAAGCAGGGGCCCTATTCGGTGGGGCTGATGGCGACGGATGATCGCAGCCCCGGGCTCGCGGTGCCCAACTTCTGTCCCGATACATCGCCGGTTTGTTCCGACGCCCTGTTTGGCACGCGCTCGTATTTTGCGATTGCGCGAGCGAATCGCGACATCTTCAAGCAGTCGAGCGTGGGCGTGATTTATGCCGATTGGGAATGTCCAACGACGGGAGAATTCAATCGCGTGGGCGGCGCCGACACGCGGCTGAAATTCAACAACACCTGGACGCTCGAAGCCCAGGCTGTGACCAGCTCGAGCAACCTGCTCGGGCTTTCCACACTGAACCTGCAGACCACCTGCGAAGACAACCTGTACCCGTTCAGTTCAGGGAACACCGGCAACGGCAACTATTTCGCCGGTCCAGCCGATCGCGTTGACCTGCGGCGCAACGGCTTGCATTTTATTTACAGCGGCACCTATCAGGATGTGAGTCCGGGCTTCGTGAGCGTGCCGGGGTTCGTGAATCGCGTGGATATTCGCGATAGCGAGCAGCATGCCGGGTACTATTTTCGTCCGAAGAAAGGTTGGATCACGGCGTGGGGGCCGGCAGTTTACAACCACAACACGTGGGACCATGAGGGAACGCGGCTGGACACCGACTACGATCCGTACGTAACGATCGCGGGGCGGGGGCGGACGCTGATGCAAATCGCTCCCTATGAAGAATTGCGGGAGCGGCTGCGGCCGCAGGATTTCGTTTTTCTCGGCCTGCCGGACATCACCAGAAATCAGGACTACCACGAACACCGCAGCGGGGGCCGGTTCCAGACAGGATACTTTCCGAAAGTGTCGGTGGGAGCGAGTTACTTCTGGGGCGATGGAGCGAATTTTGTGCCGGTGTTGAATGCGCCCACCTGCCACTTGTCCGGAGGGCAGGAGCCGGGTTTCCAAAGCGGATGTCTTATTCCGAACGCGTTGGCTCAATCTCTTCTGTCGCGATTGGATACCGGTACGGCAACGCTGACGTTCCGTCCCATGAAGCCTTTGAAGATTGAGAACACTTATCTGTTCGAGCGCTTGCGGGCGACCGACAATGAATATCTATTTGCCCTGGCGCATGCGCCCGCCGGTGCGGTCCTGGGAAGAGGCATTTTCGACAACCACATCGTGCGCAGCAAGTGGAATTGGCAATTTACTCCAGAGCTTTCGCTGCGGCTGATTTTGCAGTACAACTCAATTCTGGCCAACACGCCGGGAAACACGTTTTACCCTTACACCTACCTGCCGACGCAAAAGGAGTTTAATGCGGATTTCCTGCTGACCTACCTGGTGCATCCCGGCACCGCGATTTATGTGGGCTACAACAGCGACCTGCAGAATCTGGATGTGATGCCCGGCGTGGGTACGTTCAACACACCGAAGGGCTATCTCAACGACAGCCGGCAGTTCTTTGTGAAGGTGTCGTATTTGTTCCGGTTTTGAGGTTTTGGTGGAAGGCTGACGGCTGGTTTTCTGACGGCGGGTTTGCTGAATCCCCTGGTATTCCGGTAGAATCTAAGGATTCGGAGCTTTGAACCCATATGAAACCAGCTATTCATCCCGCTTATAACGATGTGCGCGTGCATTGCGCGTGCGGTAACGCCTTTGTGACCCGGTCCACCCATCGTGGGGACATCAGCGTTGAAATCTGCTCGGCCTGCCACCCGTTCTTTACCGGTAAGTCGAAGATGATGGACACCGCCGGGCGCGTGGAGCGCTTCCGCCGCAAGTATGCCAAGAACGCACCCGCCACCAAGCCCGAGGCAGCGAAGAACTAACAGCGTTTGCCAAGGATTTGCGCGGATTGCCGCGGATCAACCAGGAATCAGCCCTCGCTGCGGCGGGGGCTTTCGTTTGCGTGTCCAAGTAGAATAGACCACGTGAAAAAAGGCTGGGACAACTCGGGTAATGGCTCGTGTGGCGCGGGCGCCCTCGCCCGCGATGCAGTGCCACTGAAGCCAGTCCCCGCGCGTCTGGCCATCGGCCCGATCCAGATTGCTCCCGCCACCGTCCTGGCCCCGATGGCCGGCGTCACCGACACTGTCTTCCGCCGCTTCATCCGCAACCTCGACGGCTGCGGCCTGATCATGACCGAGTTCACATCGGCCGACGGCGTGCTCCGCAAGAAAGATCAGAAGGCCAAGCGCTATCTGCACTTCTACGAAGATGAGCATCCCATCTCGGCGCAGCTTTTCGGCAGCGATCCGCAGGTGATGGCCGAGGCCGCGCGTATGGTCGAGGGCTTCGGCTTCGACCTCGTCGACTTGAACCTGGGATGTCCCGCAAAGAAAGTCGTGAAGTGCAACGGCGGCTCCGGCCTGCTGCGAGATCTGCCGGCGATTGGCCGGATCTTCGAAGCGGTGCGCGCGGCAGTGAAGATTCCTTTCACCGTGAAGTTTCGGGCGGGATGGAATGACGAGGAAATTGTCTGCGTGGAATTGGCCCGCATGGCGGAAAGCTGCGGCCTGGCGGCGGTAGCGCTGCACGCCCGCACCCGCGAGATGGGATACAGCGGCCAGGCGCGTTGGGAGTGGATCGCCGCCGTGAAAGATGCAGTGAAGATTCCGGTAATCGGCAACGGCGACATCCGCAGCCCCGAAGATGCCTGCGCCATGGTGACGCAGACGGGATGCGACGCCGTAATGATCGGCCGCAGCGCCCCCTCCAACCCCTGGATCTTCCGCCAGATTCAGCAATACTGCGCGGCGATGGAGTTCGCAATGGCCATGTGGGACAGCCGCCTGACAAGCTCAGGGCAGGCTCTCGGCTGTCCAGGCGAGCGAAGCTCGACTGGTTTTGCTGGCACCGTCTCGACTCTCAGTGCAGGAACAGATCGGGGTCGCGACCGGGTCCGGGAACAGATCGGGAAGGGCACGACTTCAGTCGTGCCGATAATGCCGCCCATTCTCGCGCGGCTTTAGCCGCTGAGGTTCGCCTCCCCTACGACCAGCCCACCGAGGCCGACCGCTACCAGATGATCCGCACCTACTTCCAGATGCTGATCGAAGAAGAACTCCCCGACGCCGTCGGCAAAATGAAGCAGTTCGCGTCGTGGTTCACGCATGGTGTGCCAGGTGGAGCGCACTTGCGCAAAGAAATTTACGAGTCGAAGAGCGCAGTAGAGATTCTGAGCCGCGTAGAAGAATTCTTCGAAGCACGGTTGTGTGGCGCGGGCACTCCCTCGGCAAGCTCAGGGAAGGCTCTCGTCAGCGAGGCTTAGGTTATGGTGCTAGGTGGCAGTTCGCTCTATCTCGCCTTGATCTTGCTCGCTACTTGGCTCGTAATTTTGTGCAGAACACTGTGGAAACAGCGAGCAGCATCGCAGGGGACCAGACTGGACAGGCGGAATTATTCGACGCTGGTGGGACTTGGGTTCGCGACTGTCGCGGTGGCTGCTTTGCTGGCCCTTCATTTGTCGTGGGTCTCTGTTGATACTTCGCAACGCCTCGGCGTTAGGGCCATCCGAATCCTCTCGCTTCTGCTGTTCTGGCCGACGCTTGCTGGCCTGCTCTTCTGTACGGGTGGGAAAGGAAGAATCCGGTTTCTCGGGCTCGCAACGTGCGTCGTAACCGGACTATGGTGGTTTAGTCTATCCATGGTAACAGCGATCTCGATGGGCGGTGCCCCGCTTGCTCGCCATCCCACCAAATACCTGATCCCGGAGGAATTCATAGGATGGGTGAAGATAAATCACGGCGAGAACAAAGCTCCGCTTCCACTGCTGAACGGCAAGTATATCTGCCGCATTCCCGCGAGCGGTGTTCTGGACACCTCGTCCGGTGTTGAAGATGGTTGGGCGAAGGATGATTACTTTTACTACTCCGAAAATGGTTCTCTCCGAGAGCTCCCCAAAACTGGCTGGAGTAAAGGCGGGATGATTTGGGCGAACCACACCGAATTTCAGGCAACGCAAGACGGCTCCATGCCAGCAAGGTTCACTGAGAGCTTCTATGTCGGCACAGAGGAGCAGTACCGCCGCAGTGAAACCCACTCAGTGACTCAAGCTCAACAACCCTAGGGCTCCGCATCCTCCGCCCACCCCTAGACGCGACGAGTCCGTCTGTGTCTCCTATGCTCCCCTCACTATCATCTCCCTGATCTCATCCCTCGCCACATAAGCCCAAGGCACCTGCTCCACCCGTTGCTCGCAAACAACAGAAAATAAAGAATGTTTGATGCGGTGAATATGCCACTCATTCTCCGCATAAAATGCGGTTAATAGCTTCCCATTCCCATTTGCGGAGAATAGAGGCTATAATCTCCGCAGGAGATGCGGAGAATACACATCCACGAATTGCCTGAATGGCCCGGCCTTCACTGGAATCAGGAGCGGCTTGCGCAGCCCCTCGCCCAGGTGCGCCATCGCCAAGGCGTGCTGATCGGCCATATGGGGGCCTTGGGTTTCAATCTCCGGCAGGAAGCTGTCCTCCAGACCCTGACGACAGATGTGATCAAAAGCAGCGAAATCGAAGGCGAGAGGCTCGACCCGGAACAGGTGCGCTCATCGATCGCCCGCCGGCTCGGAATGGATGTGGGAGCGTTAAAGCCTGCCGACCGGGATGTCGAGGGCGTGGTTGAAATGATGCTCGACGCAACGCGCAACTACAATCGGCCGCTCACCGCCGAGCGGCTTTTCGGATGGCACGCCGCTCTTTTTCCAACCGGTCGCAGCGGGATGCGGCGGATCACGGTGGGGGCGTGGAGGGATGACAGAGAAGGGCCGATGCAAGTTGTCTCCGGACCTATGGGAAAAGAGCGCGTCCACTTCGAGGCGCCGGCGGCACCGCGCCTTGAAAAAGAAATGAGCGCATTCCTGAACTGGTTCAATGGGCACAACGATCTTGATCCGGTAGTGAAGGCGGGCCTGGCTCATCTGTGGTTTGTTTCCATTCACCCGTTTGATGACGGCAACGGCCGCATTGCGCGCGCCATCGCTGATATGCAACTGGCCCGCTCCGAGAACAGTCCGCAGCGTTTTTACAGCATGTCGGCGCAGATACGCCAGGACCGCGACGGTTATTACGAGATCCTCGAACGGACGCAGACAGGCGACATGAACGTGACGCCCTGGATGGAATGGTTTCTCGATTGTCTCGGCCGCGCAATCGATGGCGCGCAAACGGTGCTGGCTGCGGTCCTCGCCAAAGCCCGGTTCTGGGACCACGCGCAGGGCATCTCCATGAATGACCGCCAAAGGCTGGTGCTGAACCGGTTGCTGGACGGTTTCGAGGGTAAACTTACAACCACAACATACGCGAAACTCACCAAGTCCTCGCCGGACACTGCTCTCCGGGATATCACCGCGCTGATCGAGGCCGGCCTCCTCGCACGCAGTTCCGAAGGCGGCCGCAGCACAAGCTACGCTATCGCGACCGCTTTCACGACCATCTTCCCGATCTCATCTCTCTCCACATAAGCCCACGGCACCTTTGCGTCGTGGGTGAAGACCGTCAGCCACTTTTCCGGCAACGCCTTCGCGTAATACTGCTTCTTGCTCTCGATGGTTTGCAGCGGATAGAGGTCGAAGCTCATGCCCCAGGTGAGGTCGATGTGCGCGGTCGTGGGCATCAGGTCGGAAATGTAGCAGGCGGTGCGGCCTCCACTTTCGACAATCACGGCTTGCATGTGCGCGGTGTGGCCGGGAAAAGTTTTCACCGTGATGCCGGGGACAATTTCTTCACCGCCCTTGAGCAGCGTCATTTGGCCGCTTTGCACCAGCGGATCGTAATTGTCGGGAATGTAGCTGATGGAGTCGCGCTCACTGGGCTTGCGCGCATACTGCCATTCGCCCTCAGGAGCGAAGTATTTCGCGCGAGGAAACGTGGGCACGATCTTGCCGTCTTTTCGCACCGTATTCCACCCGCAGTGGTCAAAATGCAGATGAGAATTGATGACGATGTCGATGTCTTCGGGAGCGACTCCGCCGGCGGCGAGATTCGCTAGCAACTGCGCGGGCTGGCCATAGAACTTGACCATGCGGTCCGGCAGCTTGTTGCCCATGCCGGTTTCAACCAGCACGGTCTGTTTGCCGGTGCGGATCAGCAGCGAGTTGAGTCCGGCGGTGACAAAGTTCTTTTCGTCTGCCGTCACTTTGCGCGACCACATGATCTTGGGCACGACGCCGAAGAATGCGCCGCCATCGAGAGGGTAGGTGCCGTCGGAAAAGCTGCTGAGTTCAAAGTCGCCGAGAGTGAGGCTGGGCATGCGTCTAGTGTGCCACAGACGAAACCGTAAACACACGGCTGTCCTGCCCATCATCCCGAGCGAAGCACTGTCATCCCGAGCGCAGCGAGGGATCTTGGTTCTTGCCTGCGCCACCGGTACCGGCGCTGCGGTCAAACACCAAGATCCCTCGCTTCGCTCGGGATGACAATCCAAATGTTGGGACTATCCAAACTGTTTACTTCTTAGCCTTCACCGGTTCTTTTTCGCCTACGCGCTTGCTGACTTCGAATTTCATCTTGCCGGCTTTCTTGTCGGCGTCGACGATCACGTGGTCGCCGTGGAGAATTTCTCCATCCAGAATCTTCAGGGCCAGCGGGTCCTGCACCAGCTTCTGAATGGACCGCTTCAGCGGACGCGCGCCAAAGTTCGGGTCGTAGCCCTGCGTGAAGAGCAGTTCTTTCGCAGTGTCGGTGAGCTCGATCGAAATCTTGCGATCGGCGAGCAGGCGGCGCACATCTTCCAGGCGCAGGTCGATGATCTTGACCAACTGCTCTTTGCCCAGCGGGCGGAAGACGATGATGTCGTCCACGCGGTTCAGGAACTCCGGCCGGAAGTGGCCGTGCAGCGCGTTCATCACCTGCTCGCTGGCCTTCTCAAATTCCTCCGCCGTTTGCACATGGTCGGGCTGCAGGTAGCTGGACCCGAGGTTCGAAGTCATGATCAGGATTGTGTTTTTGAAGTCGACAACGCGACCCTTGCCGTCGGTGAGGCGGCCATCGTCCATCACTTGGAGTAGCACGTTGAAGACATCCGGATGCGCCTTTTCGATCTCGTCGAAGAGCACAACCGCGTAAGGCCGGCGGCGCACCTGCTCGGTGAGCTGTCCACCTTCTTCATAGCCGACGTAACCCGGAGGTGCGCCGATGAGGCGGGCTACGGAATGCTTCTCCATGTATTCCGACATGTCGATGCGCAGCAGCGCGCGCTCGTCGTCGAAAAGGAATTCGGCGAGGGCGCGGGCGAGTTCGGTTTTGCCGACGCCGGTCGGCCCGAGAAAAATAAACGAGCCGATGGGACGCTTGGGATCGCTGAGTCCGGCGCGGGAGCGGCGAATGGCGTTGGCCACGCGCTCCAGAGCCGCATCCTGGCCGATCACGCGCACACGCAGGCGTTCTTCCATGGTGACCAGCTTTTTCACTTCGCCTTCGAGCATCTTCGAGACGGGAATGCCGGTCCACTTGGAAACAATGCGCGCGATATCTTCTTCGTCCACTTCCTCTTTGAGCATGCGGGTCTGGCCCTTACTTTCCATCTGCTTGGTCAGCTTGGCCAGTTCCTGCTCCGCCTGCGGAATCCGGCCGTAACGAAGCTCCGCTACCCGCTCGTTATTGCCTTTGCGCAGCTCGGCTTGCTCGTCCGTTTTCAGCTTGTCAATCTGCTCTTTCAGCTGCCGCGCACGCGCAATCAGATCTTTTTCCTTCTTCCAATTCGCTTTCAGCGCATTCGACTTCTCCCGAATCTCGGCCAACTCTTTTTCAATCACGAACAGGCGATCTTTTGAATTGGTGTCGTCTTCTTTTTTCAGCGCCTGTTTTTCGATTTCGAGTTGCGTGGCGCGGCGTTCGAGCTGATCGATGTCGGTGGGAAGTGAATCGATCTGGATGCGGATGGAGGCGGCCGCTTCGTCGACCAGGTCGATGGCCTTGTCGGGCAGAAACCGGTCGGAGATGTAGCGGTGGGAAAGCGTGGCGGCCGCGACGATGGCGGAATCTTTGATGCGGACTCCGTGGTGAACTTCATACTTTTCTTTGAGTCCGCGAAGAATCGCGATGGTGTCTTCGACATTGGGCTCGCCTACGAACACAATCTGGAAGCGGCGCTCGAGGGCGGCATCTTTTTCGATGTACTTGCGGTACTCGTTGAGCGTGGTGGCGCCGATGGCGCGCAGCTCTCCGCGAGCCAGCGCGGGCTTGAGCATATTGGAGGCGTCGATTGCGCCCTCCGCCGCGCCAGCGCCGACCAGCGTGTGCAGTTCGTCGATGAAGAGAATCACCTGCCCCGAAGAATCTTCGATTTCTTTCAACACCGCTTTGAGGCGGTCTTCAAATTCGCCGCGATACTTTGCGCCGGCGAGCATGGCTCCGAGATCGAGGGCGACGACGCGCTTGTTCTTGAGCACTTCGGGAACGTCGCCGGAAATGATGCGCTGCGCCAGGCCTTCGACGATGGCGGTTTTGCCGACGCCGGGTTCGCCGATCAGGACGGGATTATTTTTCGTGCGGCGAGCCAGAACCTGCACCACACGGCGGATTTCTTCGTCGCGTCCGATGACCGGGTCGAGCTTGCCGCGGCGGGCCTGCTCGGTGAGATCGCGAGCGTAGCGCTCGAGCGCCTGATACTTGGCCTCGGGATTCTGGTCGGTTACTTTCTGGGAGCCGCGGACTGAGGTCAACGCTTTCAGAATCGCATCGTAGGTTGCGCCGTTCTGGGCGAGAATCCGCTGCGCCGCGTCCTGTTTGAGGTGCGTGATGGCGAGCAGAAGGTGCTCGGTGGAAACGTACTCGTCCTTGAAATTGGACGCTTCTTTGAAAGCCTGGTCGATCAGTTTGTTGGCGGCACTCGAGATTGTGGGCTCAGCCGCTTCGCCGGAAACCTTGGGCAGCTTTTCGATTTCGCGATAAACCTCGGCGAGCACGGCTTGCGGGCCGATGCCGATTTTATCGAGCACGGGCGAAACAATGCCTTCCTTGTCTTCGAGCAGAGCTGCCAGCACGTGGACAGGCTGCAGTTCGGGATTGCCGTGTTCAGAGGCGAGCTGGTTGGCGCGCTGAACGGCTTCTTGTGCTTTGACGGTGAATTTGTCCCAACGGATGGGCATGGGAAACTCCATTTAGTAATTTGGTAATTTCGTAATTGGAATGGCTACTTGAGCATTCTCATTACTGCTGACCTCCGCTGCGAGCCACGCTCGGCGCCTTCGCGGAACCCTTGCGCTTTTGCCGGGCTTCGGCGAAGACGAGGCTACGGTCGCGCAGCTCTACCAGAATCCTGATCTTCTCAGTGAAGTTGAGCGCGGCCAGACGCTTGCGCTCCCGCGCTTTGGCCTGGAAGATCCTTTCATTCAAGGCGCGTGCTGCTTCGTAATATGCCTTCTCGTCGGGATGGTTGCGTTCGGTCACGTTTTGCAAAGTCGCCCTGACTTTCATTGTGAACCAAATACAGGGGCCGGAGCAAAGCCCCGGCCCCATTTGAGTTCACCTCAGGGGCTAAAGCCCGCGAAGGTCTCTGCCTTTACGCGGCGCTGAAGCGCCGCTCTTCCACGGTTGTTACGCGGCTTTGGCGGGTGCCTTGGCTTCGAGGGTCTTCTCGTTTTCCTTCGAGCCGCCCACATTCACTTTGATCTGCTTGGGCTTGGCTTCTGCCTTTTTGGGCAGCGCGATCTTCAGCACGCCTTTGTCGTAGGTTGCCGAAACTTTGTCGGAATCCACGGTGGTGGGCAGGGTGAAGGTGCGGGTGAAGCTGCCGTACTGGCGTTCCACACGGCGGTAATTCTCTTCTTTCTCTTCCTTGTCGATCTTGCGCTCGCCGTGCACGGTGAGAACGTTGTTCTCGATCTGGACGTCGATGTCTTTTTCATCGATGCCCGGAACTTCAATCTTCAACGTCACGGTGTGCTCGTCTTCGTAAACGTCAACGGCGGGGGCGAAGCTCGAGGTGGTCAGCGCGTCATCCTGGCTGGCGCCGCTGTAGGAGTCGCGAAACACGCGGTTGATGCGGTCCTGCAGAGTAGAAAACTCACGGAAAGGCTCAAAGCGGGTAAGAACGGTCATGGTAGATGCTCCTTCAGAAATTTGGCTTGGAAATGTGTGACGGTTGAAGAAATATGCGGTGAATTCCATCTACGCACATTCGATCATCCCTGTCACTACATTCGATGCCGGAATGATTATGAAAGAAGCATAAAATATGAGTGTGTTATTGTCAATGTATTAATATCGTTTATTATCTTTATGTTACATGCGCTATGACGCACTTCAAATAGGATGTCTCTGGCACATTCAACAGGATGGGATGGTCTTTTGCCTGGGCGCGGACTTCAGTAAGGCGCAGAGTGCGGTGGGCGTCAACAGACGCTGCGGCGAGCATTCCGAGGAAATCCGGCTGGCGGACGTGGTAGGAGCAAGAGCAGGTAACCAGCATGCCGCCGGGACGAAGCATCTTCAAGGCGCGGAGGTTGAGTTCTTTGTAGCCGCGGAGGGCGGCATCGAGGTCGCGCTTGGTCTTGGCGAAGGCGGGCGGATCGAGGACGATGGTGTCGTAGCGCTGGCCGGAGGTGGCGTAATCCTTGAGCAGGTCGAAGGCGTTGGCCTCGATCCATTCGATCTCAGGCTGGACGGGGTCGCGCCGGTTGAGAGCGGCATTCTGGTCGGCGACTTCGAGCGCTGGGCGGGAGCTGTCAACTCCGGCGACATGCGAGCAACGCGGCGCCAGGTGGAGGGCGAAGCCTCCCTGATAGCAGAAAACGTCGAGGGCCTCGCCGTGGGCGTATTGGGCCGCGGCGGCGTAGTTCTCGCGCTGGTCGAGGAAGGCTCCGGTCTTCTGGCCTTCGAGGGCGTCGAAGTGGAACTGAATTCCGTTCATGGAGACGATGGTCGAGGATTTCTCGCCCCGAAGCAGTCCCGAGTTTCGAGGCGGAAGATCTTCGAGTTGGCGCACGCGGGGATCGACGCGCTCGACCACGGAAGCCGGATGCATGCGGTCCGTCAGTTCGGAAAGAAGCGCATGGCGGACGGGTTCGGCGTCCATCGCCTGAGTAAGAATTTGAACGGAAAGAATTTCGTTGTAGCGGTCGACGATCAGGCCGGGCAAAAAATCGGCTTCGCTGAAGATCAGGCGGTAGGCATTGCTGTCATGAACCACGGACTCACGGTAGGCGATGGCATCGGCGATGCGCTGGCGAAGAAGCGCGGTGAAGTCCGAGACAGGCTCGTGGGAGGCCGTTTCTCTGGAGATCATTTCTCTGGAGATCAGGCGGATGGCGATCTGAGAGGAACTGGAGTACAGCGCTGTGCCGAGTGGCTTGCCGCGATGATCGACGACGCTCACGAGCGGATCCGGGCGGAACTCCTTCGGCCGAGACAATATCGGAGCGATAGACCCAGACGTGGCCGTCTTTCAGGCGAGTTGCGCCGCGCGGGGAGACTTTGACGGTGGGATAGGTCGGGGAATCCGAAGGCATGCAGCCAATAGTAATGCTTTTTGGACTTCGCCCGTGGAATAGCACCTCGACGACTAGGCAGGCCGCCTCGTTACTAACCTCCACAGCCTGATCAGCAGACCGCCATGGCTATCAAGCAGCACGAATTGTGGCGGCGGAGATTGAACCGGTGAGGCCACGCTCTGCGGCTGTATCGGATAGTCGCAACATGCGGACGATACCCGGTCAAGAATCGCTGGGTCCGTGCCGGCATATCGGTGGCACTCAAATTCCTGGGCTTCCAGAACCGCCAGGGCTCGTTTGAGTTCCGCTGGCGTCTCCGGTTGTTTCTTCCAAAAGCAATGCGCCGCCTTCTCCTCTGTCCAGCCAACCAGATCAGGCGCTACCACGTGAGGGACTCCGGAGGCCATACATTCCCCTTTCACTACATAGAAACTTCCGGGTGCCGATCTTGGGTGAGGGGTAAACTTTGGCGCGCAAGCCATCGACGAAACCTTCCTAGCTGGCGGCTTGCTCGGTGGGAACCGGGGCGGATTTCCCGGCCTTGGTGCGCGACTTCATTTCGTACTGCGCGGCCTCCAGATCGACGTGCAGGGAATCGAGCGCGGTCATGGGCATCTCGGTGCCCCAGGTTTCCATTTCATCTTCCGACCAATTCCCGTTGAGGCGGATGGCGCCGGTGATGTCCTCAGGGAAAGCCTGGCGGAAATCGCCCTCGCGAATGAGAATGTCGCCGAGCAGCCGGCCGGTACCCATGTCGAAGACGCGGCGACTGGCTTGCCCCGAAGCGCTCGCCAGACACAGAAACACTTCGCCCGCCTCGCCGTATTCCTGGCGGTAGTACCAGGCTTGGGGAGCGTCGATTTTGGGATGATGGCGGCGGGCGCGCTTGTGCTCCGGCTCGAGGGCCTGCATTTCGTGGGCGGGATTGAAGTAGAGAATCCGCTGGCAGGAATCGCAGACGATGGTCTGCTGGCCGGTGCGGACGTCGTTGTAGATCTGCGGCCGCAGCATCACCTGGCAGGCCATGCATTTGTGATCCAGCACTTCGGAGATGCCGCTGCCGCGAAACTTGGCCACGCGCTCGTAGTGGCGCAGCAGGTCTTCGGTTACGCCTGCGCGCATCTGGTCGCGTTTGGCGCGCCACTCGGCAAGCTGTTTTTCGTCCTGGGCGGTGACCTGGCGGGCTTCGGCTTTTTCTTTTTCGATCTCGGCTGCTTCGGCCTTCAACTCGGCTTGTGCGGCCTTGACTTCCTTATCGCGCGCGTCCGCATTCACCATCAGCTCTAGAATCTTGTCTTCGTTGGCCGCGATTTCTTTTTCCGCAAACTGGATTTCGTGCAGCAGCGCCTTGTACTGCTCGTTGGTCTTTACATCGAGCGACTGGTCGCGATATTTGGAAATTTTGCCGCGCAGGTCGGAAATCGCGGTATCGAACTTGCGGCGGGCGGCTTCGTCCGCTTTGACGGCGGCTTGCGCCTTTTCCAGTTGGGCCTGGGTGCCGGCCAGCTTGCGTTCGATGGCGGCAACGCGCTTGGGGAGTTCCGCAACTTCGTCCTGCAAGCGGCGAATTGCTTTATCCGCTTCTTGCAGGCGCAACAGGTTTTCTATTTCTGGAAGCATCCCGAGACTCACCCTGATTCTATCACGCGAAAAGCAGCTTCTAGCGGCTAGCTCCTGGCTTCTAGCGTCTAGCTCTTAAGGCTTTCACCACGGGGTACACGGGGTTTCACGGGGTAAACCGAGGGACAGAAGCGCTCTGGCTTGCAGCCCGCAGCTCGAAGCTTCGCTGAGGTGGCTAGAAGCTAGCAGCTAGAAGCTTTCCTGGTGCTACACTCGCAGCGTCGAACGTCCTTACTAACGTCGTATCTATGCCAGCTTTCGAAGGAATCGCGCGCTTTGGGGTCTTTGAACTCGACCTGGCCGCCGGCGAACTGCGCAAGAATGGGATCAAGTTGCGCCTGCAGGAGCAGCCCTTTCAGGTGCTTGCTTTTCTGCTGGAGCGCGCCGGCAACGTGGTGACGCGGGAAGAATTGCGCCAGAAACTCTGGCCTGCCGACACTTTCGTGGATTTCGACCACAGCCTCAATACCGCGGTAAACAAGCTGCGCGAAACTCTGGGGGATTCGGCGTCGAGTCCGCGTTATATCGAGACGCTGGCGAAACGCGGCTACCGCTTCATCGCGCCCGTGCAGAACGATGCGGGAATCAGCACGGACCGTGTAGGGACGGGCGCCATCGCCCGTCCAGCCGAGCGCAGCGAGGCGGCAGGGGCTCCGATGCATCCCGAACTCGAGGTCCCCATCCCACGCCGCGGCCTTACCCGCGGCCTGTTTGCCCTGGCGCAGACGATGTACCTGATTTTCTATCTGGTGGCGCTGTTTCGTCTGCGCGCGCTCCACGATATCGCGGATTCCTTCCTGCCGGGATGGGGAGCGGCGGTTCTGGTGGCCGCGGTGATGGTTACGGCGGGCGTGGGAATTCCGCTGCGGCTGTACTTGATCTCTGCGGCCGGGTTCGACCATCAGCGCCTGGGCGAGAAATTTCAGCAACTGTTCCCCTTCATTCTGGCGCTCGATCAACTCTGGGCCGTGGCTCCATTTCTGTTGACGGAGAAGATCGGCCTGGGCACAGCTTTCGCGGCAAGTGCGGCGCTGCTCTACGTGCCATTTTCGGAGCGGACTCTGATCCGCATGGCGTATATGTCTTCTGCGGCAAAGATCAACAGCTTTTAACCGCTGAGGACGCGAAGAAAATCCGCGGAGGACGCAGAGAAAACCAGATAAAGAAATGTGGGTATGTCGTTTCTCGGAGTGTTCGGGTTTGCCCTGCTCTTTGAATTCCTTTGCGACCTTGGCGGGTTTTCTTTGCGGCCTTTGCGGTTAGGGGCTTTTGGTCAACTGCGGCAAGGTCTGCCCCGCCAAAGATCAAAAGCCTTTAACCGCGGGGTACGCGAAGAAAATCCGCGGAGGACGCAGAGAAAACCTGAAAAAGGAATCACGACCTACCTGCTTTCGACGCCAAAGATTATCGCTGCTTCCATGGAACTAACCTCACCGATCCCGCGTAACCTCGTCTAAGAGGTGGGCGGAGTTGTGCTCGCCCTCCTGGAGGAATCGTATGAAACTCATTCGCTTCAATCACTGGCTGCTCCCGGCCCTCATTCTGGGATGCTTCGCTTCGCTGGCGGCGCTGCCGGCGCACGCTGACGATTGGTCGAAAACTTACACGCTCACTGGGAAGCCCGATTTGCGGATCGATACCTCCGACGCCAACATTCATGTTTCCACCTGGGATCAGAACACGATCGAGGCTAAGATCACGACCTCCCGATACAAAATTGGCGAAGGCGGCATCCGAATCGAGGAACATCAGACTGGCGATACGGTCGAGATCGACGTCCACTTCCCGCACTCGCATGGCATCACAATCGAGTGGGGCAGCAGCCATCGCGTCGATATTGACATCCACATGCCGCGCGAGGGCAAGGTCAACCTGCATACCGGCGACGGAAAGATTGAAGTAGGAAACTTCAAGGGTGAGATGCAATTGCGCAGCGGCGACGGCTCCCAGGAACTCGAAAACGTGGACGGCAAGCTGCGGGCGCTGACTGGCGATGGCCACATCCGCGCCAATGGCCGCTTTGACGAACTCGATCTGAAGACGGGCGACGGGCGCGTCGAGGCGCGCGCCAACGCCGGATCATCGCTCGCCACGAGTTGGCGGCTCGAAAGCGGAGATGGCTCGGTGACGTTGGACGTGCCGGAAAACCTGGCGGCCGATGTGGACTTGCATACTGGCGACGGCCACATCGATCTGGATATGCCGATTACGACCGAAGGCAGAACTCACGAAGGCGAAGTTCGCGGCAAGCTGAACGGCGGCGGCAATCTGCTGATGATTCACACGGGAGATGGATCGATCCGGTTGCGAAAGAGCTAGAGTTCAGGCTGCGGTGCCGGCGGGTAGTTGAGTCCCCGGTCTGGTTCGGTGCGCCGGCCGCTTGCGGAACACAACCTTGATTCCTTCTCTCCAGCGCTCGTCGATGCCGACGAACTCCCATTCGATTTCGGGGGAGAGATAGCGCAGCAACGTGTCGGTGGAGGGATGCACGTGCAGCGCTGGCGCCACCAGAAACAACAGCGGCTTCTGGGGCGAAAGTTCACGGCCTTCAAAATATCCGAAGCGGGGGAATTCGCCGCGGGCGTGATGCCACTCCACGCGCGACCAGTAGTCGAGCCCTTGAAGAGGCAGGTGGATATCTTCGTCGGCTTTCAATTCCACAACGGCGAGCCGCCCCGCATGGGTGAGGGCGAGCACGTCGATCATGGCGCGGTCCGCGGCGGAGAATGCCGGCACTTGCGAATACCGGCACGATGGTTCCAGGCGGTCATCCACCACGCCGACATCGCCGACCACCATCGATTCTAGCCAGCGCTCGGGACGCAGCCGCCACAGCGGATGCTGGCGCGGGCCATAGGGATGGCGAGTATCGCGCAAACAATGCGCCAGTTCAGTGAATGTAGCCGCGTTGCTGGCTTCCAGAATCCGTTCTTCGGCACCCACCCCGAACACAATCTCTTCGGTGCTGCAGAAGGTTCCGGCGACGTTTCCCAAGCGCGCTCGAGCAAACTCCAGGCCGCGCCAGCGAAAGGCAAGTTCTGCCGCTGAGACGACGGCCACTTCGCAATTTGGCAGGACCTCCTTCACTCTGGCAATCGACTGCTGAAAGCGCGCGCGGGCGGCGTCATCGTCGGCGGCGTGGATCAGGCGCGTGTCAACGTTGCCGCGATCCGCGCAGTCGATTTCCACCAGAGCATCGTGGCGCTCGTCCAGCTCGTAGAGCGACCACTTGGCGGCGTCGCGGCTCAGATTTGCCATGCGTTCCCGCACCAGCGCTGAACTCCCATTGGGCAAAAACATCTTCAAACCTTCCACGAGCATATTGGCGGCCTGCGTTCGGCGGCAGACGTCGAGCCACAGAATGCCGAAGGTGAGCGCCGCGTCCACGGAAGCCTGCGTCTCCTGCGCGTTCACGCCCAAAATCGCGAATGCGGTTCGGCCCTGCCGCAAAACGCCGCGGGCATAAACCGGGCCAAAGGATTTATTCAGATCCACACTGGTCGTCAGCCGCGTGACCTTGAAATCGGGAAAATTCCGGTCGAGAGTTCTGCGCAATTTTTGCTCGTACGCGGCACGGCAAACGCGTCGAGCGGTGGGCGTGCGCCGATCGCGCTCGCGGCAGATTTCGAGCTTCGAGGGCCGCGCCTGTCCCAGCCGCTGCACTGCCAGCCGCAGCGTCCCATTCTTCACTTCCGCATCGAGCACGCGCCGCACGGCATTACGCTCCGCAGACCACAGGTGCAGCAGGCAGCGGTTGTACTCGCCCGAAATCGAATACTTCGATTGCGCCAGATCGAATGCAACCGCGCCGTTTTCCAGCACAACTGCGCCGGCGGCCTCGTTGAGAAAATCCTGCACAGTCCGAGTCAGAGCTTCGGGTGTCACCGTCGGCATGGGGCTTCTCCGCTCCAGATTGTCGAACCGATGCCCCGCCGGAGTCTGTGACAAGTGACCATCGTCACGGCTGGACTGTGGATGTTTCGCCCGCTTCGGCGCGCGGCATGTGGGATAATGAGCAAATCCGCCCAACTGAGTCTGCCCCCGGCCCGGCGGCATCTAAACTTGCGTGAGCAAAATCTTGGATAAAAAAACTTCTCAGGATCGGCAACGCTTTTTCTTCGACCACTACGGGGTCACCGAAAACGACCTCGAACGCTACCTGTCTGCGGCGCTTTCCGCGGGCGGCGATTATGCCGACCTTTATTTCGAGTATCTTTCGTCCACCTCGTTGCTGGTGGATGAGTCGATGGTGAAGTCGGCATCGCAAGGGATTTCGGCAGGATGCGGCGTGCGCGTAGTTTCCGGCGAGCGCACCGGATATGCCTACACCGACGATCTCTCGGCGGGCCGAATTTTGCACGCGGCGCGCACGGCTGCTTTGATCGCCAGCGCTCCGGCAAAGACGCCGGTCGCGGGTTTTCAGCAGACTGCGGCACGCAGCTTGTATCCCGTAACCTTGCCGTCGGTTGACGCCGAGATCACCGCAAAAGTTGAGTTGGTGATGCGTGCGGACAAAGCGGCGCGAGCGTACGATCCGCGCATTCAGGAAGTTCGCGCCAGCTACTCCGACGAATTGAGGAATATTCTGGTGGTCGCTTCGGACGGAACTTTCGCCGAAGATTCCCAGCCGCTGGCGCGCATGAACGTTTCGTGCATCGCCAAAACTGAAAACAATTCGGCTCGCGGCGGTTCCGGCGGCGGCGGGCGCGTGGCACTCGACTTTTTCTTTGCAGATAAAAATCCCGAGTACTTCGCGAAAGAAGCGGCGCGGCAGTCGATTTTGCAGCTCGATGCGCGCGAAGCTCCGGCAGGCGAGATGGAAGTTGTGCTGGGGCCCGGATGGCCCGGCGTTCTGCTGCATGAAGCTGTGGGTCACGGACTCGAAGCCGATTTCAATCGCAAGAAAACTTCCGCATTCGCCGGGCTCATCGGCAAACGCGTCGCAAGCGAAGGATGCACGGTCATCGACAACGGAACCATGCCGTGGCGGCGCGGGTCTTTGAATGTGGATGATGAAGGCAACTCCACGCAGGAAACGGTTCTCATCGAAAAAGGGATTCTGAAGGGTTATTTGAGCGACAAGCTTTCAGCGCGCCTGATGGGAATGGCCAATACTGGCAACGGACGGCGAGAAAGCTACGAGCACATCCCGATGCCGCGCATGACCAATACCTACATGCTCGCAGGCCAGGATAATCCAGAAGACATTATTCGCTCGGTGAAGCGCGGCATCTACGCGGTGAATTTCGGCGGAGGGCAGGTCGACATTACGAACGGCAAGTTCGTCTTCGGAGCCTCGGAAGCCTACATGATCGAAGACGGCCAGATCACCGCGCCAATTAAAGGCGCAACGTTGATCGGCAATGGCCCAGATGTTCTGACGCGAGTCTCGATGGTGGGCAATGATTTGAAACTGGACGAAGGCGTCGGCACCTGCGGCAAGGATGGGCAGGCGGTACCGGTGGGCGTGGGCATTCCGACTATCAAGATAGATCGGCTGACCGTCGGCGGGACTGCTAAGAAAGATCCCGGCGGATTCATGCAGTAAAGCTTTTTTGCCACGGATTCACACAGATTTGCACGGATTACCCCAGGATTCTGTCGTCCTAAGAGATTCCTCGCAGTCGCTATAAAACCCGCGCCGGCTGCCCCTGCGCCTTAAGCATCTCCACTGCCTTCTTATCGAACGAAACAAACGTCTCCGCGCCGAGCCAGCGGCCCTCGTAGGCAATCACTCCATCGGCGAAATCGCCGCCAGCGTCAAGCATGGCGAGTCCCGCCGCAACCATGAGCCGGTCTGCTTCCACGTTGCCTGCGCCAATAAGCGCGCGAATCGCGGCAGATGCTTCGGCTGCTGAGAACCCGTAGGTGCGGCGCAAAACCCACACTAGCTCGCACAGGCTGGAGATTGCGACTGCAACGAGACTCGCGTTGCGCAATACTCTGGCGGCCACTTCCGCCTGCATCTTGTCGTCGCGAACCACGGCCCGCACCAGGACGTTCGTATCGGCCGCAATTTTCACTTCTTGCCCATTTTTATCCGGCCCGCCCAGCCCGCCGCCGCTGCCTCATTGATTTCCTCGAGGGTTGCGACCTTCTTCGTTTTTCCCGCAAGGAACCCAATGAAGTCGTCGATAGTTCCCCCCGGCCGAGCCGCCTTTATCACACCCCGCCCATCGGGCAGAAGTTCCAACTCGATCTTCCCGCCTGGCTTGACGCCAAGGTGTTGCATCACCTTTTTGCGGAATGTAACCTGGCCCCTCGCGGTCACGCTCAACGTAGGCATGGGTGGAACCCCTTTCCATATATTGTAATGCATAATTGCATTACCAGCAATTACGGACTCACCGGATCTGGCCCTACTAACGAGCGTAACCTCCATTATTCTTCGCGATGTTGGATAATAAGAGGATGCCTTCTGCTCAACCTGCGACCGGAAACCAGAAACTCGAAACCTCGAGCCCCGACCTCCGCGAACTCGCGCAGGATATCGTTCGCCGCGCCATGAACGGCGGCGCTACCGCTGCCGAGTGCGTCGTGCGCGAAGGCGATGAGTTCTCGACGCTGGTGCGCCTCGGCCAGGTTGAGACGCTCAAAGAATCCGGATCACGATCCATCGGGGTGCGCGTGTTCAACGGACAGCGCGCGGCCAGCACGTATTCCAGTGATTTTTCCCGCGATAGCCTTGACCGCATGGTGAAGTCGGCGCTCGAACTGTCGAAGATCACTTCGGAAGATCCCTTCGGCGGCATTCCGGAGCCTGCGCAACTCGGGTCTCTCACCGGCGACCTCGACCTGTATCACGAGGATGTTTACTCGTTGCCCGGCCCCGATCGAATTGACTATGCCCGCCGCGCCGAAAAAGCTGCACTCGATTTCGATCCGCGCATCAAGAATTCCGAAGGTGGATCGTTCGACGCCGCTACCGGCCACAAGGTTCTGGCGAACTCCCATGGATTTGTCGGCGAATATCGGCGGTCGTATTGCTCGATTTCCGCGGTTCCGATCGCTCAGACCGAGGATGGCGCAATGCAACGCGATTATTGGTATGCGGTGGCGCGGGCGCTGCCCAAACTGGAATCGCCCGAGCAGGTCGGTAAAGTCGCGGCCCAGCGCACGCTGCGGCGGCTGGGCGCGCGAAAGGCAAAGACCGCGCAGGTGCCGATTATTTTCGATCCCATGGTCGCGACCTCGATCCTTGAACATATTTTCGAAGGGATCAACGGGGATTCTGTCTATCGCGGAGCCTCGTTTCTTGCCGGCAAGCTGGGCCAGAAAATCGCCGGCGATAATGTCACCATCATCGACGATGGCACGATTCCCGGTGGCTTCGGCACCAGCCCATTTGACGGCGAAGGGGTGCCCACACGGCGGACGATTGTCATCGAAAAAGGTGTGCTGACTTCGTATCTCATGAACACCTACACGGCGAAAAAGCTGGGCCTCGCGACCACTGGCAACGCTTCACGCGGGCTCGCCGGCACTCCCGGCATTGGGCCGGGCAACTACTTTCTGCAGCCCGGACCGCGAACGCCGAAGCAATTAATTTCTGAAATCAAAGAAGGCCTGTACGTGACCGAGTTCCTGGGACACGGCGCGAATCTGGTCACCGGCGACTACTCTCGCGGCGCTTCAGGGCTTTGGATTTCGGGCGGAGAATTCGCCTATCCGGTCGAAGAAATCACCGTGGCGGGCAACCTGAAGGAAATGTTCTTCAACATTTCCGAGGTCGCAAGCGACCTCGAATTCAGGGGGTCGGTGGCGGCTCCGACGCTCCGGATCGACGGCCTCACCGTCGGCGGCGAATAAAATACCCGTGGGGCGGTGGTTAGGTTTCGCAGGCAAGAGTGCCCGCGCCACACAGACGCGCCACATGGATAGAAGTAGAACCATGTGGGGACAGCCGCCTCGGCTGTCCTGCGAGCGTAGCTCGCGGTAATATCTCAGGATGAAATTCGCCAAGATCGTATTCTGGATCGCCGCTGTCTGGGGCGTACTGGTGCTCACGCCGCTGTATTTCATGTTCGATCTGATTGGGCAGAAAGATCCTCCGCCGATCACGCATCCCGCGTTCTATTACGGCTTTGTCAGTGTCGGACTGGCTTTCCAGATAGTCTTCATCGTGATTGCCCGCGACCCGGTGCGCATGCGGCCCATGATGATTCCTTCTGTGCTGGAGAAGTTCGGCTACGGCGCTACGCTCCTCGTGCTCTATTTGCAGAATCGACTGCACCCGCAGGATCTGGCGCTGGGCGGCGTTGATGTGCTGTTCGGAGTGCTCTTCATGGCCGCGTTCTTCAAGACCGGCAACTGATCTGCAGAGTACAATCGCCTTGTATGGGCGGCTTCATGCAACCAACTCCGGTGGCTGACGAGAGCGATTCCAGCCGGCGCATTATCGTCATTGCGGTCGTCGTTGTTATCGCGGTCGCGCTGGGTTTCGCTTTTCTCCTCCGCAGCCAACCCAAGACAGCATCCGGCCCGCCTCCCTACGCGGCGAACCTCAAGCTTTCCGATCTGAAGATGAGCGCGGCGGAGAACTTTGTTGGAGCGACCGTTAGCTACGTCGACGGCACCGTGACAAATTCCGGCGACAAGACCGTGACGCACGCAATCGTGCAAGTGAACTTCAAAGATGACATCGGACAACTCGCGCAGCGTGAAGACATCCCAATGCAGGTGCTGAAAACCGATGGGCCATATCCCGAAGCCGTGGATTTCAGCGTCTCGCCCCTGGGTCCGGGCCAGAGCAAGGCTTTTCGGCTGACGTTCGAAAGCATCTCCGCGCAGTGGAACCGGCAGTATCCCGGGATTCAGGTCACCGACGTCACGGTGAAATAAGCACAATGCTGAAGTAAGAAGTCAGAGGTCAGAATGCAGAAGTAAAGAGGCCATGGCATCGGTCCGTTTTACTTCTTCATTCTTAATTCTGACTTCTGCATTCCCGCCATAGACATTTGATATACTCTCCATAGGTCCTCCATATGCCAGCGCTCTATGTGGAAAATGTGCCGGATGAGCTTTACCGCGGCTTGCGGCAGCGGGCCCGCGAAAACCGGAGTTCCATTGCGGCCGAGGTGATTGCGCTGCTGGAACAGAATATCCCCACGGCGGCTGAAATGAAGCGGCGGACGCAGTTTTATCAGCGCATGGCGAAATTTCGGTCGCTCCGGCCGGAAGGTCGTGGTCGGTTCCCCGCCGCCGAGCAAATGATTCGTGAGGATCGCGAGCGTTGAACCGGTTCGTGCTCGACGCGAGCGTGGCCTTGAAGTGGGCCATCCCACCCGCGAATGAGCCCCTCTCCTCCGAATCTCTCTACCTGTTGCAGCAATACGTGAACGGCACAATCGACTTTCTTGTGCCCGACATTTTTTGGGCCGAGATTGGCAACGTTCTATGGAAGGGAGCGCGCCTGCGCCGCTGGTCTCATGCGGCCGCTGCCGACATCGCATCGGAAATGCAATCCCGAAATTTCTTTACCGTTCCATCTCTCGCATTGCTGACCGAAGCCTTAAGAATTGCGCTCACCTACGATCGCGCCGTCTATGACTGTCTCTACGTGGCTCTGGCCGTTCAGTCCAAAACACAAATGATCACTGCCGATGAGCGTCTGGCGAACGCCCTCGCGGCATATCTGCCCGTCAAATGGCTGGGAGCGTTGTAGCGACCTGATTCCAAGGCCGCGCGGCAGTTACAATGACCTTCATGGCCGATGCCAAACCATTTCGCCTTACCGAGTCGGTGAAAGCTGCGGGTTGAGCGTCCAAGCTGAGTCCGGCGGCGCTGGACACGGTGCTTGGGAAATTAGCCCGGCAACAGGATCCGAACGTTCTAGTCGGCTTCGATCACGCCGACGACGCCGGAGTGTATCGAATCTCGCCCGACCAGGCCTTGGTGCAGACCGTCGATTTCTTCACTCCTGTTGTGGACGATCCTTATACTTTCGGCCAGATCGCCGCCACCAATGCATTGAGCGACATTTATGCCATGGGAGGAAAGCCGCTCACCGCGCTGGCTTTGGTCTGTTTTCCGGATAAAGCGGATCTGGAGATACTGGAGCGCATCCTCGCCGGCGGCCTTGCGAAAATGGTCGAGGCTGGATGCACGGTGATTGGCGGCCACAGCATTCGCGACGAAGAGACCAAGTTTGGCTACGCGGTTACCGGGCTCATCGATCCGAAAAAAATTCTCGCCAACGCAGGCGCGCAGCCCGGAGATGCTCTTATCTTCACCAAGGCGCTGGGCACGGGAGTGATTTCTACCGCGATCAAGAAAGGCAAGGCCGAACCGGCGTGGATCGATGCTGCCGTCAAGTCGATGACCACATTAAACAAGCAAGCCGCGGAGACGATTCAGACAGGGAAAATTTCGGGTGCATGCCCTGACCGACGTCACCGGCTTCGGCCTGATTGGGCACGCGCGCGAGATGGCGCTCGCCAGCAACGTCTCGCTGAGATTTTCTTCGCAGGATATTCCTGCGCTGCCGGGGGCATTGGCTTGCATTCGTGCCGGATATATTCCGGGCGGTCTGAACAACAACCGGGAATTCGCGAGCTGCGTCGTTGGCTACGACGCGCCGGTTGGCGACGAGCGCGAGGCTTTGCTCTACGATCCGCAAACCGCAGGCGGACTCCTGATTTCGGTCGCTGCGGACGACGGCGAATCACTCATGCTTGCTCTGCAAGCCGCTGGAGTGCCGGCGCGCCACATCGGCCAGGTTACCGAATCGCAGAAGCCGCTCATCACTATTTACTAACTCGATTTACTAATTCAATTAACTGGCGTGCCACTCAGCCGACGCGAGCGGCAGTTCCATCGAGTGCCGCTCCGTAACGGGCCCATTGGAAATCTCCTTCTGCGATTTCAGCAATGCCCTTGGGCGCCCATACTCTTCGCTCGGCCTTTGTGCGCTCAAAGATGGCGTCGTTCTTGGGGTTCTCCGAGGGCAGGCGGCCGTGAATGAGGTGAAACTGCGGCACCTTATTTCTGAGATTTCGAATCCGTACGCCATTGAACTGCAGCCTCAGTCCCAGCTCCGAGTCTTCCTTGCCCCAGCCCTCGAACTCCTCGTTGTAGCCGTTCACCGCAATCAGATCGCTGCGGCAGACGGAAAAATTGCAACCCTGCAGGCTGACGTTCGACGATTCGTAAAAAAATGGCGTGATCACGCCGTGTTCAACCGCGTGGGCCTTGCCGCGCAGCCACAGCCGCATCAGGGAGCCCAGGTTGAAACCCAATCCGGTTTGAAGAATGGTTGCGGGAGTTGGGACGACATCGCGGCTTACATGCGCTCTGCGGCCGGCGATCACGGTGCCGGGTTCGAGAAACGACAAGTGATTGCGCACAAAATCGCGGTGCGGCAGGCAATCGAGGTCGATAAAAATCAGGCGATCGTAGCGGCTCACATGAACGGCGCGGTTGAGGACTCGCGACTTGCGGAAGCCGCGTTTTTCATGGGTGACGTGCTGGATGCCAAGCCTGAAGCGTGGCGCCCAGTTTTTCAGAATCGTCGAATAATCCTGACTGGAACCATCGTCGGCGAGCACCAGCTCGAAATCAGGATGGCTCTGGACCGCGAACGCAGCGAGGAATATCTCCAATATCTCCGCGTCGTTATACGTGCCGACGATAATCGAAGCTGGTCCAGAAGCTGGCATCATCCGAGAATAAACCCACAGTCAATTCAAATGGGACACTACAAAAATTAAGGGCGGCCTTTTGGCCGCCCTCGTTCAAGAACTGAAACGAACCTATGCTCTCGCGGGACTCTCGCCGCCCTTGACGATTCCGCGTCCCGGCTCCGGCTTCAAAACCTGCTGCACGCCGTCATCCGGTTTGGAAGGAGACTTCATCGGAGGCAGTTCCTTGCCTTCGACCAGCAGCAACACTTCCGAAGCATCGAGAACTTCGCGCTCCAGCAGAGCTGCGGCAATTTTTTGAAGGACCTCACGATTTCCCTCAAGAATGCCCTTTGCAGTCTCGTAGCCGTGGTTGACCAGTTTGCGGACCTCGCCATCGATCTTGATGGCGGTGTCTTCGCTGTAATCGCGGTGCTGGCTGATCTCGCGTCCAAGGAAAATCTGCTCTTCTTTCTTGCCGAAGGTCAGCGGACCCAGGTCGCTCATGCCCCACTCGCAAACCATTTTGCGCGCCATTTCAGTGGCCCGCTCAATGTCGTTGCCGGCGCCGGTGCTCATCTGGTTGAGGAACAATTCTTCCGCCAAACGCCCACCCATCAGGATCGCCAGGTCGGTCTTCAAATATTCGCGGGTGTAGTTGTGCCGGTCGTCAACGGGCAATTGCATGGTGACGCCCAACGCCATACCGCGCGGAATGATCGTGACCTTGTGCACTGGATCGGAGCCCGGAAGCTTGGCCGCAACCAGCGCGTGTCCCGCTTCGTGAAACGCTGTCACTTTCTTTTCCTCGTCGGAAAGGATCAGCGACTTACGCTCCACGCCCATCAGAACTTTATCTTTTGCGACTTCGAAGTCGAACATCAGCACAGCCTTGCGATTCTGCCGCGCCGCAGCCAATGCCGCTTCGTTCACCATGTTGGCCAAATCGGCTCCCGAGAATCCGGGAGTACCGCGGGCCAGCACGGAAAGATCGACATCCTCAGCCAAAGGAATTTTGCGGGTATGCACGCGCAGAATTTCTTCGCGGCCGCGCACATCGGGACGGCTTACGACCACGCGCCGGTCAAAGCGCCCCGGCCGCAGCAACGCGGGATCGAGAACATCAGGGCGGTTGGTTGCCGCCATCAGGATGACGCCTTCATTCGATTCGAAGCCGTCCATCTCGACCAGCAACTGGTTCAGGGTCTGTTCGCGCTCGTCGTGACCACCGCCGAGGCCTGCGCCGCGATGGCGTCCTACAGCGTCAATTTCGTCGATGAAAATGATACAGGGCGCGTTCTTCTTACCTTGCTCGAACAGATCGCGCACGCGGCTGGCGCCGACGCCCACGAACATCTCAACAAAGTCCGAGCCGGAAATCGAGAAGAACGGAACGTTGGCTTCGCCGGCAACGGCACGAGCCAGCAGCGTCTTGCCCGTTCCCGGAGGACCAACCAGGAGCACGCCTTTGGGAATTCTTCCGCCCAGTTTCTGGAACTTCTGAGCTTCGCGCAGAAACTCGATAATCTCGCGCAGTTCTTCCTTCGCCTCTTCCACGCCGGCCACGTCTTTGAACGTGACTTTCTTCTGCTGCATGGAAAGCAGGCGAGCGCGGCTCTTGCCGAACGAGAGCGCCTTGTTGCCTCCGGTCTGCATCTGGCGGATCATGAAGAACCACAGCGCACCCAGCAGAATCAGCGGAGCCCACGTCCCCAGCAACTGCAACGGCCAGCTTCCACCGTTGACGTCTTTGAGAATCACCGTGGGAACCTTGTCGTTGAGCGTCTTGTACATGTCCGGGTAATTCACCGGAACGGTGGTGTGGAAGGGGGAATTGTCCTTGTACTTCCCATGCACCTGCTGGCCGTCCACCGTGACTTCGTGAACGTTTCCCTGGCTCACGTCGCTCATGAACTGGGAAAAATTAACTTCCTTGTCCTTCTGCCCGCCGCGACCTTGCTGAATCACGGTCCACAACAACAATGCGGAAAGGCCAATCACCACCCAGAACACTACGGTTTTTACTGTCGAATTCACCAAGAAGCTCCTGAAGATACCGGGGTCGGCGGCTAGAGGCGAAGCCCCTGAACTCCCGCTATCCATTAGATGCCGTTCGGCTCATTTGGATAGGGAAATTCCCTTAGGGCTATTCTACCTTTTCCGGGGCAAAAAGGCGCGTCACAGTTCGCATGACTTAAGTCATTTACGGGATTGGCGTTGCCGCCAGGTAGGAGAGGTTGCGGTGGGTCTGCTCCATGGCGCCGAGGCCATAGCCGACGAGGAAAGTCTCATCCACCAGAAAGCCGAAATAGTCGGGCTGCAGGGCGACGCGGCGGGCCGACTGCCGGTCGAGCAGCGTCACCAGCTTCACCGAGGCCGCTCCCCGCGCGCGCAGATCCGACATCAGGAACTCGCTGGTCACTCCGGAGTGCACCAGACCCTCGACCAGCAGGATGTGCTGGCCGCGAATGTCAGGCTCGTGGCTGAAGAAAATTTCCAAAGTCTCGCCCGCGGCGGGCTTGCTGTACTTGGGCTTGATGAACTGGCAAACCACGGGCACATCGAGCGCGCGCACCAGGTCGGCCATGAACATGAAGGCATTCTCCAGAACGGCCAGCGCTTGGATGGTTTGTCCGCGGTAGTCATCGGAGATGTGGCGCGCCAGGTCCCTTACCCGCTTTTGGATCTGTTCGGCGCCAATTACCTGACGAAGTGAATCGGCTCTCGGCCCGTTCATGAAACGCGTTGCCTCCCAGTCACGTCTTATTGCCACACCAGACTGTCAAATTGTATTCAGCTCACTCCACGGCGCCTCGCGGATCAACACCGCGTCCTGCTCCGCCGCGGGGCGGAAGCGGGCGGGCACGGAAAAGCCGCGCATCCATACCAGTTCATCGCCACTGACTGCCACCGGCCACAGCTTACGCCCTGGTTGCTCGACATGGCGCTCCTGCAATAGCTCTTTCACCTTCTTCGGCGACTTGGTGTGCGCCGGCCAGAACCGGTCGCCGGGACGCCAGTTGCGAACGACCAATCGCTCCGGCAACAAATCGGCGCGAAGAAGTTGCTGCGGATTATACTCCGCGCTCCGCGATTTCGAATCGATGCGCAAAGCTTCGATCACTCCTCGAAGCTCCGGCACAAAGACAGATCCCGGCACGGCGAGCGTGTATTCATAGTCCTGAATCTCGCGCTTCTCGCGTAGATCGGGGGTAAGAAAAACCATCGACTCCGGTTCACGGGCGAGTTTCCAGCCGAGCGGAAGCGACAACTCTTTTCCTGCGGGTCCTTCCTCGGCCGCGAAGCGCAGGATTTCTTCAATGTGCTTGAACTCGAGCGGAATGCCCACCTCCTCTCCGATGGCTTTGATCACCCTTCTCTGCACGGCGCGCGGCTCGGTCAGCAGCCACGGGCGGCTCAGCGAGGCATTCATCACCAGCCAGGGAGCGTCGGCAACGCGGGATTCTAGATCTGAATCTGCGGGGGTATCTGCCCCGCCCGGCGGCCCGATCTGGACAAGACTCGCGCGCTCAGGACGATTTTTGGTGTTGCTCTCCCACTCCGGTTGCGACCACTGCACGACAGTACCCAGCCAGCCGGAGATTTCATTGTCCCAGTAATCTTCTTCATCGCGGGCGATGGCGGCGAGTTCGGAGAAGTTCTCAACCACGGCGGGGTTGAACTCGCGCTCCAATAAAGGTAGAACGAGACTGCGAACTCGATTGCGAGTGAATTTCGAATCGGTGTTCGAGGAATCTTCACGCCAGGGCTGTTTGAGATCGGCGAGATATTGCTCGAGTTCGCGCCGCCGAATTGCGAGCAGCGGGCGGACGACTTCTCCATGGCCCTCGCCATCGCGGTGCTCGATGACGATGCGCGGATGGATTCCTCCCAAGCCGCGGAGACCCGTGCCGCGAATCAGCCGCATCAGCACGGTTTCGGCCTGATCGTCGAGCGTGTGGCCGGTAGCGATCTTGTTTAAGGGCGGGTTCGGGAAGGGCACGGCTTCAGACTCCGCGCGAGTCGAAATCGGGAAGGGCACGGCTTCAGCTCCTGCATGAGTCTGGTTTGGGAAGGGCACGACTTCAGTCGTGCCGTTGGGCCCGCTTGAAGTTACGGGCTTTAGCCCCTGAGGGACGCTTTTGGGTGGCGCAGCGCTTTCAGCGCTGCGATCAGCGCCCTCGATTTGGTGGGCTTTAGCCCCCGAGGTACTTGAATCGTCCGATCCCAGAAGGTCCCCAAAGAATCCATACCGCAGCCCTCGCGCAGCTGCCTCGATGCCCGAGTGCTCTTCAGCAGCAAGCTGCGCCACATCGCCACTCTCGCAATAAAACTCCAACCCATGCTCCCGAGCAAGCCCCGCAACAAACTCCTGATCGGCGTCCGACTCCGCCTTCCGCAGCTTGTGATTGAAATGAACGACGGAGAGGACAATGCCGAGCTCATGCCGCAATTCGAGCAGCAGGCGAAGAAGCGCGATTGAATCGATCCCGCCGGAAACTGCCACGCCGACCCGGTCGCCGGGACGCAGCAGTTCCTCGCGGCGGATGTGGGATAACACGCGCTCGGCCAGTAGATGCACGGGAACATGGTACCGCAGCCGCGGCAAGCGAGCTGCCGCTCGCAGGACAGCCGAGGCGGCTGTCCCCACATGTTTCTTCTCAGAGCCTCAAAAGGTCTTACAGCCCCGGGCTCCTGTCCGCGATCAGCTTCCGAATCTTCTCCACGAACTCGCTCGCGGACATGTCCTCGGTCTTCTCTTTTCCGCGGGTGCGGACGTTCACCTTGCCGGCCTCGGCTTCTTTATCTCCGACCACCAGCAGGAACGGCACTTTCTGCATGGCGTGTTCGCGGATCTTGGCGTTCATCTTCTCGTTGCGCGCATCTACTTCCACGCGCACGCCGATGGCCTTGAGCTCATTTGCGACTTTATTCGCATACTCCGCATGGCGCTCGCTGATGGGAATCATCGCCACCTGCACCGGCGACAGCCACACTGGAAACGCTCCGGCGTAGTGCTCGATCAGCACGCCGAAGAAGCGTTCCACCGATCCATACAAAGCGCGGTGCACCATGACCGGCTGCTTGCGCGACCCATCTTCGGCGACGTACTCCAGGCCGAAACGCTGCGGCAGGTTGAAGTCGACCTGCACGGTCGAGAGCTGCCACAACCTTCCGAGAGCATCGACCAGCTTGACGTCAATCTTCGGTCCGTAGAACGCCGCTTCGCCCGGAATGGTTTTGTACTTGATATTCCTGCGTTCCAGCACGTTGGCGAGCGATTGCGTGGCGTTGATCCATTGCTCTTCGCTGCCTACGAAATTCTTGCGATCCTCCGGATTCCAGGTCGAAAGCTCGGTCTCAAACTTGTCGAAGCCATAATCCTTCAGCACATCAAGGGCGAAGTCGAGGCAGTTGCCAACCTCGTCCTCGGTCTGCTGCGGCGAGCAAAAGATGTGGGAGTCGTCCTGGGTGAAGCCGCGCACGCGCAACAGGCCGTGCATCACGCCGGAGCGCTCGTAGCGGTAAACCGTTCCCAATTCGCCGAGGCGCACCGGCAGATCGCGATACGACTTCAGCGAATCTTTGTAAATCAGGATGTGGCCGGGACAATTCATCGGCTTGAGCCGATACTCGGCGTCGTCCAGCTCCATGGCGTCGAACATGTTCTGCGAGTAATAGCCCTCGTGTCCCGAGGTGAAGAACAATTGCCGGCGCGCCACGTGCGGCGTATAGACCAGCGAGTAGCCGCGCTTCAAATACTGCTCGCGCATCCAGTCTTCCATCTGTTTGCGGATGATGCCGCCCTTGGGATGCCAGAAAATCAGCCCCGGCCCAGCCAGCTCCTGGATGGAAAACAAATCCAGCTGCTGTCCCAGCACGCGATGATCCCGCTTTTTCGCCTCTTCCAACTGCTGCAGGTGGGCGTCCAGATCCTTCTTCGAGAAAAACGAAGTCCCGTAGATGCGCTGCAATTGCTGGTTCTTCTCGTCGCCCAGCCAGTACGCGCCCGCAATGTTAAACAGCTTGAACGCCTTGATCTTCCCGGTCAACGGGAGGTGCGGCCCACGGCAGAAATCGGTGAACTTTCCGGTGCGGTAAATTGAAATCTTTTCATCGGGCTTGGTGAATTGCTCGATGAAATGGCACTTCATGAAGTCGCCTTCTTTTTTGAACTCGGCCAGCCCCTGATCGCGAGGCAGAAACTCGCGCGCGTAGGGGATATTCTGCTGCACCAGTTCCTGCATCTTCTTCTCGATTTTTTCCAGATCGTCGGTGGTGAAAGGGGTCGGGCGATAGAAATCGTAGAAGAATCCGCTCTCGGTCGCGGGACCATGACCCAGCTTGGTTTCGGGGAAAAGCTCGAGCACCGCCGCCGCCAGCAAATGAGCGGACGAATGCCGGTAGACTTCGAGCGCCTCGGGATCCTTGTCGGTCAAAAGGCGCAGGTCGGTGTCTTTTTCCAGCGGCCGGGTGAGGTCGATGAGGTCGCCGTTGGTTTTGGCCGCCAGCGCCGCATCCGCCAGCCGCGGGCTGATGGATTTCGCAATGTCGAGCGCGGTCGTGCCCTTGGGAACGTCTTTCACGCTCCCGTCCGGAAGCTTCACATGAATGCTGTCTGCCATAAGTAGGGACCTGCAAGGTATTCTGAATCTTCAAGTTTATTGGACGCAGGAAGGAAGAGCAAACCGCGCGTCGAGATGGTGTCCTATTCTGAGGTGGTTTTCTTTGCGGCCTTTGCGTTCCTTCTTCGCGTGCTTTGCGGTCCAAAGCGTTTGATCTTTGGCGCAGTCGATCAGAAGCCTGTAACCGCGAAGGTCGCCGAGGGACTCCGCAATGCACGCAAAGAAGCAGAAAACACGGGCGGCTCCTGATCCCAGCCGCCCGCGCACAGTTCTCTTATCCCACGTCCTTTACGTGCGTTGCGAAATACCAGGTATTTCCGAAGCCGTCCGTCACTGCCGATGTGTGGTCGCCATAGGGCTGGTCGGCCGGTTCGTGAAGAGACTTCGCTCCCGCCGCCAGCGCGCGCCGGTAGACCACGTCGCTGTCGGGCACGTAGAGATAGAACATCGCGGGCATGGGCTCGTACTTGCCATGAGCCTCGCCCATTTCCACCACGGAATCGCCGACGCGAATCACGGCGTGATGAACCACTCCGTCGGGCGACGCATACTTCGCGACTTCCTCGGCGCCGAACGCGCGCTTCATGAAGCCGATCAGAGGCTCGGCGCGCCGCGGATGCAGATACGGATTCACATGATTGAGGCCCTCGGGAACGTAGTTCTCGCCTTTGTGCGTAGCGATATACCAGAAATTCCCGGCTGCATCTTTCACCGTGGCCGAGCGCTCGCCGTACTCCTGGTCGCGGGGTTCGTCGAGCGACGTGGCTCCGGCCGCCAGCGCGCTCTTGTAAGCCGCATCCGTGTCCTTCACATACATGTGCAACGCGTTGGGATGAAGCGTCGCGGGAAACTTCTGGCCCGCCTTACCGCCGCCGATCATCATCATCGAATCGCCGACGCGCACTTCGCCGTGCACGCCGTTCGGAGTCGGGATTCGCAAAGCCTCTTCCGCGCCGAAGGCCTTTAACACGAAATCGATGAGGGCGTTGCCATCCTCGGCCACCAGGTACGGCGTCACCATGCGGAAGCCGCGCGGAATTGGATCCACGCCGGTCGCGGGTTTCGCGCGGCCGCCCTCGGGGCCGGTGGCGAGGCCCTTCATGCGGCGATGCATCTCCTCTGAAGACATCTCTTCTTTGAGCATGCTGACCGCCCACGTGTAGCCGAAAGGATCCGTCAGAGTGGCGTCGCGGCGTCCGTAGAATTGATCGGCGGGTGGGCGGACGATTGTCATGCCGGCTTTCGCCGCCTGCTCGGCAAACGAATCCACGTCAGGCACGTCGAGGGAAAGCCAAACCGGCGACTGGCCGATGGTCTCGGCGCTGAAGCGGCCACCCTCAGGCCACTCGTCGGTGAGCATAATAATGGAATTGCCAATTTGGATTTCCGCGTGCGGAATGCCAGTGGGTGTTTCGAAGCGAAAGAGTTCTTGCGCGCCGATGGAGTTCTTGTAGAACTCGATAGCCTTGGCCGCATCTTTGAAAGTCAGTCGCGGCGCGGCCGTTGGCCGGGCGGCGGGCACGGGTTTGGGCGCGGTGGATTCAGGCACAGTAAGAGTAGCCATTTTCTTTTCCCCTGGTAGTTGTGATTTCAATCGTGCCTTAAAACTCGCACTCGGCAGATTGCGCAAGTCCGCCGCGATGCGCACCAGTGGCTCGATTGCAGCCGTTACTTTCGGGGCCTTGCCATCCTTTCGAGCCGGCATTGAATCGATGGCATGGTTCAGCTGTTCGATCTTTCCAGCTTCGTTGTTCGGCGGATGCTGCGAGCGCTTAGGCATCGGCACCCTCCAGGCGCGCCCGCAGGCTGCTGAGGGCGCGGAACTGCAACTGCTTTACCGCGCCTTCGGTCTTGCGGATTTCACGCGCCACTTCTTTAATGCTTTTCTGCTCCACGAACCGCAGCATGACCACTCGCCGCTGCTCCGCCGGCAAAGTATCGACCAACCGAAACAGCGTCGCCCTGCGCTCCACTTCTTCGAACTCGGCATTGCTGGCCTGCGCCGCTTCGATCTGTTCCGGATCGTTCGTCGTCTGCTCGCGGCCCTGGCGCTGCCAGCGGTCGGAAATCAGATTCGCGGCAATCCGGTAAAGCCACGCCGCAAACGGTATCCCCCGCCACTCGAAGCGCTTCAGGTTGGCCAGCGCGTGATGAAAGACCTCGGAAGTCAGGTCCTCAGTTTCCGCGCGATCTCCGACTCGCCGCACCACGTAGGCATACACGCGCTCGAAGTTGATCTCATAGAGATCCGCGAAGCGGGCAGGGTCGCGCTGCGCCGCCTCGACGAGAAGCCGCTCATCCGCTGGGCGTTCTTTGTTCCGAGCCGTCAGAGCCGTCACGAATTCTCCGCGCGGAGTAGTGTTACACAAGGATAACGGGTGAGGCCGGAAAAAAGTTACGGTGCAATTCCCGCCACGAAATTGCCACCAACCGGCGGCAAAGAGTCTGGAGACTCGTCTCCCATAAATATGGTAATATGGGTCAGTGAAGACGACCCTTGAGATTCCGGATTTTCTCTTCCGCCGGGCGAAGTCGGTGGCTGCCGAGCGCGGCATTCCTCTGCGCCAGTTCGTGACCGAGGCTGTCCAGGAAAAGTTGAGAATCGCGCCTCAAGAGAAACCCTGGACGAAATATCTGGGCAAGCTCAAGCACCTCGGCAAGGAGCGCACGCGGATCGAGGAGCGGGTGGAAGAAGCCTTCGAGAAGATCGACCGTGAAGTCTGGCGTTGATTAGGCATTGCGTGATCAAAGCATGATTGTCGATACCAACGCCTTGTCCGCCGCGGCCGACGGCGATCCTGCCGTTATTGCCATTCTCACCGCCGCCGACCAGATGACAATTCCCGTGATCGTCCTCGGCGAGTACCGCTATGGAATCGCCCAATCGCGACACCGCGCTACCTACGAAAACTGGCTTGCCGGACTGATTCGCGACTGCGCCGTGCTCGATATTAACGAGCCAACCACCCAGCATTACGCCGAGATCACTCTCGATTTAAGGCACAAGGGCAAGCCAATTCCCACCAACGACCTCTGGATCGCGGCTCTCTGCCGCCAGCACTCGCTTCCGCTGTTGAGTCGGGATCGCCACTTCGATGAAGTGACGGGACTAAAACGGATTGGCTGGTGAACCGCAGGCTACAGTTCCGTGTACGGCAGAGCTCTGAAAGCCGCGCGGGATTTGGCTCTTGTTGCCAGGGTTGAACCCAGACAGAACAGAACTGCGGCAACCAGCATTGTAAGCGGCGCCATTGGGCTTAATCGCATAGTCTCCGCGCCGAAATTCTTCGTGCAATCCCTATTGGTAGTACAACTCCTCCATCGCCTTCTTCACCCTCTCCGACACCGCTTCCAAATCGCGCATCGTCAGCCCCACGGTCGAGATCGGCTCGCCCACGCGCATCTCCAGTGGACGGCACTTGATGTGGAAAGTGTTCATCGGCAGCAGCTCGTAGGTGCCGATCAAAGCTACCGGCACAATATCCACTTGCGACTTGAGCGCCAGAAAGAAAGCTCCGGGCAGAAACGGTTTGATTTCGCCATCGGGCGTGCGTCCGCCCTCGGGAAAAATCACCAGCGGCATGCCGCCCTTCAGGCTCTTCACCGCCGAACGGATCGCCGCAATCGAATTGGTCGGCTTCTGCTGATCGATGCAAACCTGTCCCGAACGCCGCAGTTGCCAGCCCACGATGGGATACGCTAACAATTCCTTCTTGAAGACGATGCGGAACTGGAACGGAAGATAGACGTAGAGGACAGGAATGTCCATTGCGGAAGCGTGATTCACCGCATAAACATGCGCTTTGGTGGTGTCGATCTTGTCGAGGCCGGTGACCTTTACCGGCGACAGGATCGTCTTCATAATGAGCCACGACCAGGTTCGCGAAAACCAGTGCAGCCGGCCGCCGGTGCGGTCAAACAATCCGCCGGGAAGCGCAATCAACCCCATGACCAGCGTATACAGCCAGATTAAGGGGTCAAGAATGAAATACGATCGCAGCCGGCTCAACCAGCCGTAGTTCTTCCCGGCGATCGCGTGGGAGCTGCTTCGCGGCGCAACCACCGGCTCCGTCGCGGCTCCGCTTTCCAGTTCTGCCGGCGAATTCACGTCCTGCACACTTCCATTCTAGGGGAAAACTGCCCGCCAGCGCTCAGATTTGGACCGCGATTGCGCGCATCACTTCCCCGACCAGGTAAATCGATCCGGTGATCACCAGCACAGTTTCGGGGCCGGCCAGCGCCCGCGCTCGGTCGAGGGCGCTTTGTATGCCTTCCACCGCTTCCACTTCCACGCCGGTTCGCGCCGCCGCGCTTTGGATTTCTGCCGCGGAAGCTGCCCGCGGATTTTCCGGTTGCGTCGCGATCACTCGATCCGCCAGCGGGAACAAGATTTCTGTCATCTCTGAGATTGCCTTATCGCGCATCGCGCCGAAAACGAAAATCAGCGGACGGTCTCCGTATCGCTCCGAAAGGGCAGAACGCAGCGCCCATGCGCCCGCGGGGTTGTGCGCCACATCGATGACCGTCTCGGGCCAGCCCGGGCGCGCCCCAATGACCTGAAAGCGTCCCCGCCACCGTGTCTCGCGGATTCCCTGCTCGATGGTCTTCGCAGTGATGTTGCTGAATCCCTGCTGATTCAGTTCGACCGCCGCGGCGATGGCCAGCGCTACGTTGCGCAGCTGGTGGCGTCCCACAAGAGGGGTTTCGACCAGAATTTGCTCGTCCAGAACCTGGAGCGGGTAACGATAAATAAAACTACTTTTGACTTGCTCGGGACTCGAAGCTCGCGACTCGTTGCTGGGTACCAGGTACTGGGTACTGGCAGGTGAAACTGGCGGCACATACGGAACCGCATTCACCGCCCTCGCACCCAGATCCATAATCGTATTGCCGATCACGTCGTTCGCTTCCGGCTGCTGCGGCAATGCCACCGCAACACCGCCGGGACGAATAATTCCGACCTTCTCCCCTGCAATCTCGCGGAGCGTATTCCCCAGATATTTCTGATGATCGAGCGCGATATCGGTGATGACGCTGAGGCGCGGGTCAACCACATTAGTGGCATCGAGGCGGCCGCCCATGCCGACTTCGAGCACAGCGATATCTACGTGCTCCCGCGCGAAATGCGCAAAAGCAATTGCCGTCATCATCTCGAAAAAGCTGGGATGCCAGGGCAACTCAGCCCGCTCGATCAAATTTTCCGCGATTCGATCTACTTCACCATGCAGCGCCGCAAAGTCGTCGTCTGCGATCTCTGCAGCGTCGATCCGGATGCGCTCGTTGATCCGCACCAGATGCGGCGAGGTGTACAGCCCGGCTTTCAATCCCGAGGCCCGGAGAATCGCAGCCAGCGTGGCCGCAGTCGATCCCTTGCCATTCGTTCCCGCGATCAGGACGCTTGGAAAACGCCGCTCGGGGTGGCTCATCGCTCGCAGCAGCACGCGCATATGCGCCAGATCGAATTTGTGTGCCGGCGTCTGCGCCAGCTCGTGGCCGAGCGCGAACATGCGAGCGATTGCGGTTTCGTAGGACATGAAGATCGGTGTCAGCCGTCAGCTCTCAGCTTGAACCCAAGTCCACCAACAGACTTGGACCCAAGTGCACCAACGGACCTGTCATCCCGAGCGGAGCGAGGGATCCTGGTTCTTGCCTGCGCTACAGGGATTGCGGACACAGGCAAACACCGAGATCCCTCGCTCCGCTCGGGATGACAAATTCATTAACTCGTAAGGTATTTACGGCGCGTGACGCCTGTTCCACCCTGACTCTAGCTGACGGCTGACCGCTGATGGCTGGCAGCCGGGGTCATGAAATCGAGCGCTCGCGCGATGTAGGGCTTGAGATCCTTGCGGTGCACGACGGCGTCGAGCATGCCGTGCTCCAGCAGAAATTCGCTGCGTTGAAATCCCGCCGGCAGCTTTTGGCGGATCGTCTGCTCGATCACGCGCGGTCCGGCAAACCCAATCAACGCGCCGGGTTCGGCCACGTTCAAGTCTCCCAGCATGGCGAACGACGCGGTCACGCCACCGGTGGTCGGATCGGTGAGTATAGAAATGTAGGGAATCTTGGCCTTATCGAGGCGGGCGAGCGCGGCCGAAATTTTGGCCAGTTGCATGAGGCTGACGACGCCTTCCATCATGCGCGCGCCGCCGGACGCCGATACGATAATCAGTGGAGTTTTCGAATCCAGCGCGCGCTCTACTGCCCGGGTGATCATCTCGCCCACCACTGCGCCCATGCTGCCGCCGATAAACGCGTACTCCATCACGCTCGCGACCACGGAGCGCCCCAGCAGCTTGCCCTGGGCGTTGATGACCGCATCTTTTAATCCGGTATCATGCTGCGCCTGCTTCAGCCGCGTCGAGTAGGCCTTCAGGTCCACAAACTTCAGCGGATCGGTCGAGGACAGGTTTCCGTCGAAAGTTTCATATTGATTTTCATCCAGCAGCAGCGCCAGGCGGGTGCGGGCGTCAATGCGAAAATGCTTTTCGCACTTCGGGCACACATTCAAATTCTCTTCCAGATCTTTTTTCCAGATGATCTGGCGGCAGCCCTCGCACTTCACCCACAACCCTTCGGTGCGGACAGTCTTCTTGCCCGAAGTGTCGAGCTCCACGGATTCGCGCTTGAACCAAGCCATAAGAATAGTTATCAGTACCGAGTACCCAATACCGAGTGAAAACCAAAATCTCTTGACTGGGTACTCGGTACTCAGTACTCGGTACTCAGTACTCGGTACTCGGTACTCAGTACTCGGTACTCAGTATTCGATCCCTCTCTGCGCCATCACGCCCTTTTCGTAGGCGTGCTTCACTTGACGCATTTCCGTCACCGTATCGGCGGCCTCGACAATTGTGGGGTGTGCGTTCCTTCCAGTCAAGATGACATGCACCATTTCCGGTTTCTTTTTCAGGCTCTCCACCACTTTCGCCGCATCGAGCATACCGTAACTGATGGCGTAGTTGATTTCGTCGAGGACAACCACGTCCCATTCCCCCGACTGGATAGCCTTTTCCGCCTCGGCCCACGCTTCTTCCACCATCTTGACGTCTTCGGGATCGGGTTTCTCGGCGCCCACCTTTACGAATCCGCGTCCCATCTGCTTCATGATGAACTTGTCGCCGAAAGCCTTTACCGCATCCAGTTCGCCGTAGTGCCAGGAGCCTTTCAGAAACTGCAGCATGAGCACACGCATGCCCTGGCCTACCGCGCGCAAGGCCGTCCCCATCGCGGCTGTGGTCTTCCCTTTTCCCGGCCCGGTATTCACGATGATGAGACCGCGGCGTACGTCCGTCATAGGTGGCAGAAGGTTCGATTCTACTAGAAGACAGCGGAATGAGGTCTCGGAGTCAGCGTGCAGGGCTAAGACCGAACACCGAAAAGCTAAAGCCGCGGGTGACAAGGCCACGACTGTTTCGGGTTATGATTCGTGTACAAACAACGAACTTTCCATGGAACCCGAGCATCCAATTTTGCGTATTCCGATGCAAGCCGATTTCTGTCTCCCGGCAGACTCCGGAGGTCTCTTTGTGATCAACAAGTGTCTGGTGTTGCTGTTTTGCCTACTCGTGGCCCTGCCTGCGTTTTCCGCCCAGCACGTTGCCCTGCACCCCAGAACCACCTTCGATTCCGGCGAGCAGCAGACTATTCGCGAGATCGTGGACATGGAGCGCCAGGCGAAAGAGGCCAGCCTCCGCCGCGACGCCGAATTTCCGCTGCGCACGCTGGCCGAGGACTACGTTGCGATCACGCCGCTGGGCCAGGTCACTACGAAGCAAGAAACCATTTCGGCCCGCCGCAGTGGCCAGCTCCGTTACGAGTCGATGGACATATCCGATATGGTGGTCCGGCTCTACGGGGATACCGCGGTGGTCACCGCCCGCGCAGAAGTCAAGGGCCATCAGCTGGGCGAAGATTTTAGTGGGCCATATCGTTACACTCGAGTCTGGGTTCGCCGCAACGGGCGCTGGCAAACGGTGAGCTACCAGGCCACCGTGACGCAGTGAGGACAGTACCTAGCACCCAGTACCTCCCAGTACCTAGTACCGAGTACCGAGAAACGTCGATACGCATTTGGGTTTACTGGGTACCTGGTACTGGCAACTCAGTGCCCCGAATGATACGGATGGCCTTTCAGAATCGTGAAGGCTCGATAGACTTGTTCCAGCAAAGCCACGCGCGCCAGTTCGTGGGCCAGCGTCATCCTGCCCAGCGAGATCGTATATTGAGCGGCGGCGCGCGCCGCCTCTGTGAAGCCGTCTGCCGGCCCGATTGCGAATACCAGAGGCAACGGATTGCGATCCTGATAGCCGCCAATAAACTGCGCGAACTCTTCTGAGGAAAATTGCTTGCCGCGCGAATCCATCAGGACTAGCGTCGATTTTTCGCCGCGCGCTGTTTTGTTGCCGGCCGTCGGCCGCCCGCACATTTGCAACAGAGCGGGCTCATCCTTGAGCGATAACCCTTCGACCGGCGCGTAACGCGAGATTCGCTTCAGATACTCGTCGGTCAGCGATTGGATCGCCGGCTCTTTCGTCTTTCCGATCCACACGATTTTGATTTTCACGGCAGGTAGACTTTACTTACTTCCCGACGCCAACACCACCGACGCCCCAAACGCAATCTTATCGCCCACAACGTATTGCTGAATCGCCGCATTTACCTCGGCGTGAATCTTCGGCCACAGGTCCGCAGGAACACGATCGAGCATGGGGCGAAACGGCACGGCCACGGCCTGTGCCTGCTCCCACACTTCTGCAGATGTTCCGGGCCAGGTCCACGGCACCGTCTTTGTTTCTTCGCGCACCTCGCGGAAGCCGGAGTTCCGCAGAGCTTCCGAGAGACTTCCGTCCATGGAAAAACGAAAAGGATCGGGCCCATCGGGCCGCAGCAGCGGACCACCGACGTGCCTGTGCACCACTCCCATCGTGCTTTGCCAGTAAGGCTGATCAGACGGTCCCCAAGCCACAAAGCATGCGCGAGCTTGCGGACGCAACACTCGACGCAGCTCCCGCAAAGCCAGCGCGACATCGGTGAAGAACATCACTCCGAAGCGGGAAGTGGCCAGATCGAAACTGTCATCGGCGAACGGCAGGGCGTGAGCATCGCCCTGCTGGGTGGCAAAATTTTCGAGGCCGCGATCGCGAGCTCGTCCAGTGGCGATCGCCAGCAGATCGGCGCTCAGATCGAACGCCGTGACGTGGCCCTGCGCTCCCACGCGCATCGCGAGACTGATGGCAGGCTCGCCCGTGCCGCTCGCCAGGTCGAGCACTTGCATGCCCGGTTTCGGCGCGGCATATTCCACCAGCGATTCCGTCACCGCCTTGCCCATTGCCGCGGACTTCGCCTTCCACTTGTCGGAGGCGACGAGGCGGTAGGAGTTTCCCCAGCCCGTTTCCTGGTTGGAAGAATTTGTCATTTTGTCATAACGACGGATTGCGGCGAACCAGTTTCGCGGCGGCCGGGCTATGCCTTTTTGCGCCGGGAGGCTGAAGCCGCTGGCTTGCGCGCACGTTTTTTTCGGCGCCGCCTTGGCCCGCGCCTTGGGCTTCAATTCCGCCGGTTCGAGACGTTTCGCCGTTTTCCATAGGCGCTCGAGATCGTAGAACTTCCGCGCTTTCTCGGAAAAAACATGCACCACGAAGTCCGTGTAATCCACCAGGATCCACTCACCCTGGCGGTACCCTTCGACGTGCGCGGGCCGCACGCCGGCCGCTTTCAGGCGCAGTTCGACTTCATCCGCAATGGCCTGAACCTGGCGCGGGTTGGTCCCGCTGCACAGGACGAAATAGTCGGTGAATGCTCCCGACCCTTTTTCCATTTCCAGGATTGAAACTTCTTCGGCCTTCTTGTCGAGGCAGGCCTGAATGGCTGCCGATACCTGTTGCTTCAGATTGCTTTTTTTCATGCAGAGGTCAGTCGTCGGTCCTAAGTCGTTGGTCGTGAACCGGCATGCGCCGGGTCTTCATTGTAAACGACAGTTGCCTTGTGCGTTTTTGACGGCGGGCGCCAGTTCATTCGGCGGCGATTTGCTGAACGACGAATCGGCCAATGGCTAGCGGCTCTTGTACAGCCCCATTTTCCTGATGTACTCCGCAACCGGAGGATCTACGAATCGTCCTAGTGGCTTGCCGGCCGCAGCCGCTTCGCGAATCGTGGTCGAGGAAATTGGCTGGTAGACGTCATCCAGCAAGTGAATCGTCACGCCGTTCAACACCAGATCGCCAGTAGCCGCCTGCTTGTGAAACGGCTTCGTCACTTCCTGCCGCGGACGCAGACTCGAGGGCAGCGCATTGGCAACGTCGGCCAGAGAATATCCAGGCCTGCTCGCGACCACGAACGCACACTCCCGAAACAGTGCCTCAGCCTGATGCCACTTGGCGATATCGGCGAAGGCGTCGATGCCGATGAGCAGAAACAGGCGATCGGCTTTCTTGAATGACTGCTTGAGGCGCTTGACGGTATCGATGGTGTAGTTGGGCGCGTTGCTCGGCTTAGCCCCACGAGATTTTTCTTTCGCGTCTTTCCCCGCTGCTCCGGAATCGCAGTCTTCCGGAGCTTCGAGTAGTGAGGGCGCAAAGTCTTTTTCCTGCGCGGTGGCCAGAACGATCATGGCATAACGGTGCGCGAAGCCCAGCAGCGGCTGGCGCTGCTTGTGCGGCGGAATGTTTGCCGGCACGAAAAGAATGCGCGACAGATTGCAACGTTCGCGCGCCGCTCGCGCCAGCGCAAGGTGCCCGCGGTGAAGCGGATCGAAGGTGCCGCCAAACAGTCCAATATTCATGCGCCGATAGTGTCTCGGTTTCCGGGCCCGGTTGGCAAGAGCAACCTTGGCGGCGTGGTATTCGTTGGATCGCACCTGCCTGCCGAAACGATTCCGACCCTGTCCGACCGGGCATGGCCGCGACTGTCTGCTCGGCCCAGCCCGCGCTGGCCGGGAAAACCTGATTTCCGGGAATCCGGAATGAACTCCTGTAATCTCGTGCTTCTTAAAACTAGGGTTTACGATGTTTGCATGCGAGTAACCCTCCCCCTACTCCGCATTCCGCCTGCCCGCGCGCCCATCTTGCGATATGGAGTTGCGGTGCTCAGCACCACGCTCGCGCTGATCGCCGTGCTGCTGCTGCCAAACATTGCAGAAAGTCAACTGGCGGTTTTCGCTGTCGCCGTGATGGTGAGTGCGTGGTACGGGGGTTGGAAACCTGGGCTGGTCGCGACCTCCTTCGCTCTGACCGTGTGCGCATACTTTTCGTTTTCGGGGGAGCAGACTCCGGCCCAATTTCGTTCCACGATGCTGCGGCTGACGCTGTTCGTTGCGCTGGCAATCCTGATTTGCTGGCTCAATGCGGCGCTGCGGGCGGCTCAGGAGGGGTTGCGGCGTTCGGAGAAAAATTTTCGTTCGCTCGTGACCGACGCGCCTTACGGGATTTGTCGCTGCGACTCCTCGGGCCAGATGCTGGACGCCAATCCCGCGCTGCTGGCATTGTTGGGATATTCCACCGCCGAAGAACTGGCAGGAAAACATCTCGGAGGCCTCTACGCCGATACCCAGCAGTGGTTTCAGCTGGCGGATTATTTGCGCGCGGCCGAGCCCTTCAACGGGCTGATTGCCGAGTGGACGCGCCGGGACGGTACGCCCACGGCGGTTCGCGTTTCCGGCCGCGCCGTTTCCAACGGTGGCACAACGAAAACTTTCGAACTCTTTGCCGAAGATGTAACCGAGCGCCGCGCTCTCGAACAGCAACTCAGGCAGTCGCAAAAAATGGAGGCGGTGGGCAGACTGGCCGGCGGCATCGCTCACGATTTCAACAATCTGCTGATGGTGATTTCCGGCTATTCGGAATTTCTGCTCGACCGCCTCGGCCCAGAACCCGCGCTGCGCGCCCCCGCACAAGAGATTGCCAGCGCCGCGGTCCGGGCCACAACGCTCACCCGCCAACTCCTCGCTTTCAGCCGGAAGCAAATGCTGGCTCCGAAGATTCTCGATCTGAATGGCGTGGTCACGGAAAACCTCAAAATGCTCAATCGCGTAATCGGAGAAGACATCGACCTGGTCATGCTTCCCGGCGCCAGCCTGGGAACCGTGCGGGCTGATGTTGGACAGATCGAGCAGGTCATCATGAATCTGGCCGTGAATGCGCGCGACGCCATGCCGTCGGGAGGAAAGTTGACCATCGAGACTTCCAACGTTTCGCTCGACGAAGAATATGCGCGCTTTCACGCGCCTCTAAGGCCGGGGAACTACGTGATGCTGGCCATTAGCGACACCGGGGCCGGCATGGATTCGGAAACGCAGTCCCACATTTTCGAGCCGTTCTTTACGACCAAAGGAACCAAGGGCACCGGCCTGGGACTCTCCACCGTGTACGGAATCGTGAAGCAGAGCGGCGGCTACATCTGGGTTTACAGCGAACTGAACAAGGGAACCACGTTCAAGATTTATCTGCCCTGCGTTGCTGGGGAAGTTGAGCAGGCCGCGCAAGTGGGCGCTCCAGCGGAATCCGCCGCGACCGGAACCGAGACTATTCTTTTGGTGGAAGACGAATCCAACCTGCGCTACCTCGCCCGGCAATACCTTGAGAAGCAGGGCTATCGCGTGGTCGAGGCGGCGGACGGCGTGGCTGCCATGCAGATCGCCGTGGCGCATGCGGGAGTGATCGACCTGCTCCTCACCGATGTGATCATGCCCGGCATGAACGGCCGCGAGCTGGCACACCGCATGTCCGAACTTCGCCCCAACACGAAAGTGCTCTACATGTCCGGTTACACAGAAAATGTCATTGGGCGAAACGGCACGCTGGACGCGGGAATTCGCCTGCTCCAAAAGCCCTTCACGCTTCACGACCTCAAGCGCCTGGTTCGCGAAGTGCTCGATTCGACACCATTCCCCGCGGAGGCTGTCATGTCAGCTCACACTGCCCACGCCAAGGCGGCGCAATTATCGTCGTCGCGCGCGCAACGCTTTCAACTTCATCTGCCCTTGAAATATCGCCGCATCGATGAAGAGAAATGGCACGCCGGAGAAACCAGAAACATCAGCCGTTCCGGTTTGTTGTTTCAGGCGGAGGATCCTTTGCAGCCGAACGTGATTTTGGAAATCAATCTGGTGTTGCCGGCGGAGATTGCGGGACTCTCGGCCACGGAAGTGGTGTGCCGCGGCGAAATTGTCCGCACGGTCGAGCCCAACGGAGAGAAGATGCCACCGGCGCTGGCGGCGAAGATTCTGCAGTATCAGTTCCAGCACGGAGCGCCCCTGCCGCGGGCGTAGAGGCGACCGCTGAGATCAGGAATTACGGCTGTCGGCAGCTTCGGCGATCGCCTGCTCGCGCAAGACGTTCACGTCTTTGGCCATGGCGAATTTCAATTCCTCGATCCCCTTGCCGGTCACGGCTGAAATTTCATAGAGCTTCAGCTTGTGCTTCTTGCAGTAACGTTTCAGCGCCGCTACTTTGTCTTTGTTGGCAACGTCGATCTTCGACGCCACCATGATCATCGGCTTTGCGTCCAGCCCCGCGCCAAAACTGGCCAGTTCGCCGAGAATGACTTCTACATCTTTCACCACGTCGGGCCGTCCGCTGGCATCGGACACATCGACCAGATGAACCAGCAGCCGGTTACGCTCAATGTGCCGCAGGAACTGCGTGCCCAACCCCGAGCCAGTGTGCGCGCCCTCGATCAAGCCGGGAATGTCGGCGACCACAAAGCTGATTTCATTTTTCGCATCGCCCACGGCAACCACGCCGAGATTCGGCTCCAGCGTGGTGAAGGGATAATCCGCAATTTTTGGCCGCGCTGCCGAAATGCGCGAGATCAGCGTGGACTTGCCTACGTTCGGATATCCAACCAGGCCGACATCGGCCAGCAGCTTCAGTTCGAGACGGTAGTTGTGCTCTTCGCCGGGGCGTCCGGGCTCATGTTCGCGCGGAGCCTGATGCACCGAGGTGGCAAAGCGCGCGTTGCCGCGTCCGCCGCGTCCGCCGCGGGCGATCACCATACGCTGATCGGGCGCAGAGAAGTCGAACACTTTCTCGCCCGTCTCCTCGTCGTACACAATCGTCCCCACGGGAACTTTCAGAAGAACATCTTCGCCCTCGCGGCCGGTTTTGTTGGAGCCCTCACCGTGGCGTCCGCGCTCAGCTTTGTATTCGGGATTGAAGCGGAAGTGGACCAGCGTGTTATGGCGCTCGCTGGATTCCATGATCACATCGCCGCCCTTGCCGCCATCCCCGCCGGAAGGGCCGCCGCGCGGAACAAACTTCTCGCGACGGAAGGCCATGCAGCCGTTGCCGCCGTCGCCGGCCTTGACCCGGATTTTTGCCTCGTCGATGAACATGGCAATCAGCGCACAGCTCGCAACTCGTTCGTAATGAAAAAAGCCTCGTCCCGAAGGCGAGGCTGGGAGCCGCGTTCAACCACTCGCCGCGGCCGCTAATCCCGATGCCGTCTACACGTACTGGATCGAACTACTGCACGACTTCCATCGGCTCGACCATCACGAACTTGCCCATCGAGCCCTTGTTCAGGAACTTGATGCGTCCCGTGACCTTGGCAAACAACGTGTCGTCTTTGCCGCGGCCGACGTTGAGTCCCGGCTTCACGGGTGTGCCGCGCTGGCGCACGATGATGGTGCCGCCCGGGACGATCTGCCCGCCGAATGCTTTGAAGCCAAGCCGCTGTGCGTTTGAGTCGCGGCCGTTTCTGGAAGTGCCCTGCCCTTTTTTATGTGCCATGATCAGCTCTCGATTTCTGAATGTAGCGCCGGAGTTCCGGCGGCTGTCGCGAAGGCGTCTCGCCCTCGCTCTGCAAAACTACTTCTTCTTCGCAGTCTTTTTGGCCGCGCTCTTCTTCGGAGCGGCCTTCTTCTTGGCGTGCTTCGCCGCTTTCGCTTCCGGCTCTGCCGCGTGCTCGGCTGCGGCCTTCTTCACCTTGGGCTGCTTCTTTTCCAGCTCGGGAGCCTTGAAGCTGTGCCCGTCGAAAGCAATCTCGGTGATGCGCACCGCCGTGAAATCCTGCCGGTGCCCGCGTAGCTTCTTATATTGCTTCTTGCGCTTGTAGTGGAAGACGAGAATCTTGGCGCCGCGGCCTTCTTCCATCACGTGGCCAACCACGCGCGCATCCCCTTGCGGCTTGCCGATCTGCCCTTCTCCACCCGATACCGCCAGAATCTCGGGAAACTCGACCTGGCCATCGGTGCCCGTGGCCAGTTTCTCGACTCGAATCACGTCTCCGGGCGCCACCCGGTACTGCTTTCCACCGGCGCGGATGACCGCGTACATACGTCTGCCTCCATCAAATGTCGTGAAAGTCGGTTCAGCCCACGCGCACACGGGCGCAACCACGGGGCCTGCCGAGCTTTCTCTGCTTGCTGTGTGTTCCACCCCGGCGCATGAGCAGCCAAGGCTGGCGTCCCCAGAACGGGTCGGCGAGTACAGGCAAACTCCACTATTCTAGCGTGCGCTGTGGAAATCGGTCAATGCGCGATTGAAGGCCTCGGACCCCTGACCCGGAACGATCCAACTTCGCCCCGATCTTTATCTCGACCTTCATCCCGACCTTCAGCCTCACGTATTCGCCTCTATCACGTCCAAAGCTCATGAAACTCTTTACTTTTGCTCTATGGACGGTGTTCGTCACGACGGCGTTTGCGGCGCAACAGCCAACTCCACAGCCACCTCCCAATCCCTGCACCATTGCCCAGCAGAAGCAGTTCGACTTCTGGGTTGGCGACTGGGACTTGAGCTGGCCCGGCCCTAAGGCCGGCGAGGTCCTCCGTGGCACAAATCACGTCAAGCGCATATTGGATGGCTGCGTGGTGCAGGAGAGTTTCTCGGGGCAGAGCGCAATCCCTCTGCGAGGAACCAGCCTTTCCACCTTCGACGCCGGCAGTGGCCGATGGAAACAGACATGGGTGGACAATCAGGGAGCCTATCTCGACTTTGTCGGCGAATTTAAAGAAGGATCCCTTGCCCTGCAGCGCGAAGCCGTCGGACCAGACGGCCGAAAGTTTCTGCAGCGCATGGTATGGAAGAACATAAAGGCCGACGAACTGGATTGGAGTTGGGAGGCATCTCATGACGAAGGCAAGACCTGGCAGGTTCTGTGGCCCATCCACTACAAACGAACGACAAAATAGAATTCGACGAAGCTTGACATGACGGCACGCGCGGTTACCTCTGTAATCGTTGGTAATCCGAGTTTCCTTGCCGAAACAACTCCGCCGCGTCAGGGTTAATATCAACAGACTGTGGGGAGACTCGCCGTGCGCAACCGAATCGCAATTCTGACTTCGCTTTTCTTGTTAGCCAGCCTCGCCTGGGGACAGCAATCGCCAGCCAACACTGCGCCTGACCACAACATGTCGAACATGCAGATGAAAGGCATGGGCGCCGACAACGACTCCGAGGCCCATGTCATGCATTCGATGGAAGGCCACATGGACATGGGCCCCCACATGAAGATGACTGCGCTGCGCCCGGCCAGGCCCGACGATGCCGAGCGCGCCCAGAAAGTGGTGGACGCTGCCCGCAAAGTTTCGGAGAAATATCTCGACTATCATCTCGCCCTGGCCGATGGCTTCAAGATCTTCCATCCGGAAGTTCCGCAGAAGATGTATCACTTCACCAACTACGGATACGCCATGGAGAACGCCTTCCGTTTCAATCCCGAGCATCCCACTTCGCTGCTCTATGAAAAACATGGCGACGATTACAAACTGGTCGGCGTGATGTACACCGCGCCCAAGCGTTTCGGCGAAGAAGAACTCGACGAGCGCATTCCGCTGAGCGTGGCGCAGTGGCACGAGCACGTAAATTTCTGCGCTGCACCCGCCGGACGGAAGAACGAATACCGGAATCCGCATCCGCAGTTTGGCCTGCGAGGATCCATCACGACGCAGGAAGCCTGCGATGCCGCCGGCGGAACGTTTCATCCCGTAATTTTCAACTGGATGGTGCACCTCTACCCATTCGAAAAAGATCAGGCCAGCATCTGGTCAGTCGAGCGCCAGCACGGCGACGCGGATTAGCTTTTTCGCCGCCGCGTTTGTTTTTACGATTGTTTACAGACGATCAATCCTTCGTTACATTTCTGCGACACAATTCACATAGAAAAAATCTTTGGCGTGAATCTGAACTTGCATTCGCATCATCCACTAGTGAAGTGGGGAGCGCATCACCGGCTCGTGTGATCGTTGCCATACAAGACATGTGCCGGTTGTGCCGTATAACTGCCGCGCGATATTGCGGAATGGATTTTGCTAACCGGGAGGTACGCAGTTCGTCAAAAGAAACAGGAGTGAAGGTTGCATCGCGCGGAACTTTTCGCGGTTCTTCTTCGTAATGTACTGAAGGAAGCGTCCGGACAAAATGTAGTCTGCACCGGGCGTTCGCCATCAAAAATTTAGTGGGGTTAGGGGATCTCTCACCTTCGGTTTGGCGGCCCAGGCGAGAAAATCCCCCGATCAAAGCACGACCGGCCTGCGGCTTGCCCGCTCGGCTGGTCGGCTGAACCCCAACCGCTGCATTGTAGGCGATTCGCGGCAAAACACAATGGTTTTCTCGCGCAAGTCGTGAACCGGGCCGCCCCAACCGTTCCCCGACGACATTTCGGGGAAGAAAAAGGAGCAGTCATGAAGTTCGCGACCGTGTCGAAAAGCCTGTTTATGGGGTTGGCCTTGCTATTAGCCACCAGCGCGTTTGCCGCCACCAAAGGCAGTCTGCAACTCACTTCTCCCGTAACCGTGAACGGCACCATGCTGAAGGCCGGGGATTACAGGGTGGAGTGGGATGGCGCCGGCCCCAACGTGGAGTTGAGCATCATCCACGGCAAGAATGTGGTGGCAAAAGTTCCCGCCCATGTGGTCACGCTGGAGAAGCCGGCGGCACATGACGCAGCGTTGACCCAGAAGAATGGCAGCGGCCCCGATACGCTGGCCGGTGTTCGCTTCGAAGGTAAGAAATTCGAGCTGGACCTGGGGCAGGGCGACGGCATGCAGTCCGGTGGTTCAAGCCGGTAGGTTCAAGCCGGTAACGTTCGAGCCGGCAATCGCAGCACAACTGGGAGCATGGGAGCACATATTGTGCTCCCATTTTTTCATAAACGTTTTGGGAAGGGCACGGCTTCCAGCCGTGCCGTCTAGGCCCGAAGATCACGCGGGCTTTAGCCCCTGAGGGACGCTTTTCGTCCCCTCGGCGCATTAAGAGATGGTTTCTAGTTGGGCGTCGCCAGCACGTCGTCGTAATAGTTCACGATCGCCCGCTTTGGCTTGGTCTTCAAGCCTTTGATCGGAACCTTCTGCTCAATCGTTGAGTTTCCCAGAAGTTTCGCGCGTCCCAGCATAAATACGTTTCCGTTCGCCAGTTCCAGATAGATCGGCACCGGCATGCGGAAATCGTTGCTCACATTGGATTGCGTGACCTTGAAGTTGAAGATCACGTCGCCGTCGGCGCCAGTATCGAACGAGTAGTCGATTTTGTAAGCCGGCAACTGCGTGCCATAGACATATTGGTTGAAGAACCAGTCCATCTTGTGGTTCCCCTCCGCATCCAGATCGCCGCCAATATGCTTTTCCACCATTGCCTTGAAGTCTTCCGTACTGGCCGCCTTGCCGGCGTAGGTCGCGACGAAATCCCGCATCATTTCCTTAAAGTGCTGGTCGCCGGTCTGCCGGTCCCACATCATCATTCGGATCATGTGCAGGATGTAAGCGCCCTTGGGATAAATGAGGCGGCGCGTGATATCTTCCCCTGTCCGGGTATTGCTCATGCGATATCCCATCGTGACCGGCCCCGCGTCGATGGCCCGGAAGCCCTGCGCGTTGCGCTCCAAGAGGAGTTGCCGTTCGTCGTTCCAGAAATCGATAAATTTTTGTGGATTCTTCTCGATCAAAGTGAGGTAAAGGGATGCCGACATGTCGGCGAAGCCTTCGCTCATCCACTGGTCGCGGTAGGAACTGAACCCCACTGTGTGGCCCCACCACTGGTGAGCGATTTCGTGGGGTGTCACGACCTTCCAATAGCCGTAGTCGCCAAAATCCATGTGGAGCTGATGGCGCACCGTGTTGTCGAAGTAATAGCAGATGGGAATCCACACTAAACCCGGCCACGATTGCCCAAAATTGCACGCGGTCTGCTGGGTGAGTTCAATGTGCTTGAAAGAAGACGGACCAAAAAAGTCGGTGTAGAGCGGGATCGCTAATTCCGCCTCGGCCAGGGTTTTCTTGTTAAGGCCGGTTGTACTCATGTTACCTAGCGCGACCTCGGGGCGGCTGCCCATACCACCAAGTGTCCCGCCTCCCCTCGCAGTAGGATCGCCCTGAGCTTGCTGCTGCAGCTCTTCGACCCAGTTTGGCGATTGCTTGTTGGCGTAGGACTGTACCTGGTATTCAGGGCTGGTGAGCTTGGCCTCTTCCAGTTTGAAGTCTCCGAAGCTGAACCCCGCAACGGTTTGCGGAACCTCGCTCTTCCATACGGTCACGTTCTGGCCACCGTCAGTGTTCTCGCTGACCCGGACTCCAGTGGCTGCCATCTTCATTCCTTTGGGAATGTGGAAGGTCATGTCGTAGGGAGTGAATTCTCCGAGAGATTCATCGGCATTGTTCGGATACCAGCTCTCGCGTGCGGACGGCGCAGGAAAGTAGTTGCCGCCGCCTTCATTGGTCACCGCCTCTTTGCCGTCGTACGCGGAAGTGACTGCAAATTTCTCTCCCATTGCCAGGGGCTTAGGCAGAATCACCGAAAAATCCGCGTCGTCATTCTTGTCTTCCTGTATAAAAGCCAGCGCCTGCCCATTGGCATTCACGCTCTGCACCCGTAGCGTGCGGAACAGGTTGAAGGGTACGACCCGCAGCCCGTTGACCTGCGAAACAAATGTGGTCGTCGCCTTCCCGTTCAAGTGAGCGTTTTTCTCGAAGGTGGTATCCAGTTGCTGGTGTTCGATGCGGATAAGGTTTCCGACGGTGCCGGGCTTATGTTCGCCAGTGAGCGAGAACGCAGCCCACACGCCGTACTTATTTTCGTCGTAAGTCATCAACCCGACCTTGGACCCCATCAGGTATTCCGCGCCATGCGGATCAACCGCAAAAATCTCCTTGTCGTTGTAGTGTTTGCCATGGACGAATGCCACGAATAGACCGCCCGGCTCCGGGCTGAGCACATCCTGCAGAATGCGGGCATCGAGGTTGTATTTCAGAGTTACGGCATGGCGCATCGCATTCTGGCTGCCCTTGAGCAGGCCGTTGTCGCATCCACCCGAAGCTGCCGAGCCCGCCTTTTTGATCTCGTCGTAAGTGCCATCTGTGAAGCGCAGTACCAGATGGGCGAAGTTCTCGCTGAATTCATTCTCTTTCGTCAGCAGTTTCAGCATCCCCTGCTCGGATGGCGGAGCAGAAATCACGAGATTCCCGTCGCCCTCAAACACCGCTCCCGTCACTTTGCCTTGCACCGGCGCCGTGAAGCACACCGTGCCGGAACGCAGATGAAATGTTCCCCCCTCGCGCTTTAGATCGAGGTTGCTGACGCTAACCGCCTCGCCTCCCAGCGACAGATTGCGCAGGGCCTGATAGGTTGGATCGGAATTAGGACCGGTGGGCGCCGCTGGTGCCGCGGTCTGCGCCGTGACTGCGGCAACTGAAATCAGCAATCCTGCCATCCCAAGAAGGAGAGAGCTTTTCTTCGAACCACGAGACTGGACCGGGCACACTTCTGCGAAGTGCTGGGAAAAAATGCGAAACATAAACGCCTCCGGGGGGAAGACTGGCCATTATCGCCATTCTTGGAAAAAATGCAAGTGCTGAGATCACAACGCCTTGTCAGGCCGAAGGCCCGAGCAGCGCGGCTATGCGGTCTTGGGTCCAGGGTCTTGGGTCTTAGGTCTTGGGTCTTAGGCTTTGGATTCTGGCCCGTGAGTTCGCCTAAGCCTGGCACCTAATACCCAAGACCTATAACCCAAGACCCGCGTGATTCTGGTTACTTTAGGCACCTCGGGGAAACTGCCCCTGCCACGTTACGATGTGCTTTACCCATGAATAAGATCGCTGTCCTGTACGATGCCGGACAGGCGGTGCTCTCCACCTTTGATCTGGACGAGGTGCTGCAGCGCATTCTGGCCATCGCACACGACTACTTTCATCTGCGCAACGTGGCGATTCTGCTGCTGGAAAAGCAGTCGCAGGAGTTGTACGTCCGCTCGCAGATTGGCTGGGATGAAGGGCAGGACAAGATTCGAGTGTCTCCCGGCCAGGGGATCTCGGGGGCGGCGGCATTCAAGAAGCAGCCGGTGTATGCGCCCGATGTGAGTAAAGATCCGCGTTATTTCTGCTCGGCGAAATCGACGCGATCCGAGTTGGCCATCCCACTCATGGTGTGCGATGAGGTCGTAGGGGTGCTCGATTGCCAGAGTGACCGCCTCGATCATTTCGATTCCGAGACCATCGATCTGCTCACGCTGTTCTCCACCCAGGCTTCGATCGCCCTGCAAAACGCGCGCCTGTATTCGCTGGAGCGGCAACGGGCGCGGCAATTGCAGGCTATCAATGCCATCGCCCAGCACACCACCGCGGTTCTCGAACTGGAGGACTTGCTGCGCCGAGTGTGTGAGCTGATTCAGGACGCGTTCCGCGTATCGCACGTTTCGCTCTTTTTACGCGAGGACCATGAACTTGTCTTGCGCGCGCATCACGGTACGCTCACTCTGTGCGTTCCCGCAGGCGGCCGCTTTCCCGCTGGCGCTGAACCCTGGGCGAGCATTCTGGCGGGCAATACCACGGCCATGGAACGAAATCTTTCCAGCATGCCCGGCAGCATCAAGTTTTTTGCCGAATCGGCCTCGCGCATGTGTATTCCGCTGGTTTCATTCGGACAGACTCTGGGAATTCTGGCGCTGGACAGCGCCCAGCCCGACGCTTTCCGGGACGGCGATTTGCAGTCGCTGGAATCGGTCGCCGATATTTGCGCCACCGCCATCCAGAATGCGCATTATGTCGAGCGCGTGAAACAACTCGCCTACCTCGATGGCCTGACCGGAATCTTCAACCGCCGCTTTTTCGAATTGCGCATCATGGAAGAGCTTGAGCGCGCCCGCCGTTATAACACGGGCATGGCCGTCATCATGGCGGATATCGACCAGTTCAAGCGGCTGAACGATGAGTTCGGGCACGTGCTGGGAGATGAGGTGTTGCGCCAGGTTTCGTCACTGTTCCACCAGCAACTGCGCAAGATTGATGTGGTCTGCCGCTACGGCGGCGAGGAATTTGGGATCCTTCTGACGCAAACCAACGCCCAGCATGCGATGCATATTGCGGAGAAACTGCGCAAGATGGTGGCCGAGTGGCCGTTTCCGGGTGTGCCCCGTCCTGTGACTGTAAGCGCGGGAGCCGCTGCCTTCCCTGAACACGGCACCAGCCGCGACGATCTGGTGAAAGCCGCCGATGCCGCCCTTTACGCCGCCAAGCAAGCGGGACGCAACCGCGTCTGCCTGGCAGGTCCGTTGCGCAGCCGCGCCGCAAGCTCCTAGAAAATGAGTAGTGGAAGAGCGACGCTTTTAGCGCCGCGTAAAGGCACAATGAATTAGTGCGTGCTTCAGCCCCCGTGGCCGCTCGTGTCGCGAATTCGCTGATAACTAGAGATCGAGCCCGTCCTCACGGAACTCCAGCCGAAGCTCTTCCATTTGTTTCTGCAGGGTCTCGCGTTCCTTCTCGAGTTGTTCCTGGAATTTCGGGCCGAATTCCTGCTTCAATTTTTCGGCCTGCTCTTTCATTTGTTTTGCCTGAGTGCAAGCCGTCTTGCGTAACTTCTCCGCTGCTTGCAGGGACTCTTGCTTCGTCAGCTCGATCTGTGGCTGCAGCTTGGCAATCTCGCCCTGTAACTTGCTGAGCGCCAATTCGGTTGCTGCGCTCACTTCGGGTGCTTCGAAGCTCTCCTCCTCGATCACCTCGCCGGAGTCCTTGCTTTCGGGCAGGCTGAGAGTCAGAGTCAACTCTTTCTTGTCACGAATCACCGCGATGGTGACCGATCCTCCGTTGCGCGAACGCAAGGCGTGCGTGAAGTCGCTGGTGTCATGCACCGGCTGGTCGCCAACGCGAGTGATCACGTCGCCGGCGTGCATTCCGGCCTTTTCCCCGCGGCTCCCTCTTTCCACCGAGCGCACCAGCACGCCATTGCCGCCCTTCGCGCCAAAAAATTCGCCCAGTTGTGGCGTCAGATTTTCCACCATCAGCCCGCTTCGAATCGACGAATGCACGTACACCACTCCAATATTCGGCATGTCGAATTCCTGCATGTTGATCGGAGGGATGTTCGGGATCGGCGGAATCTCCACATGGAAGTCGAAGTCTTTTCCCCTGTCCTTCGAACTCCAGCGGTTAATCTCGCTGCGCCGGTCGGCGAGCTGCACTTTGATGGTCATGGGCTGCCCATCGCGGCTGAGTCCCAGCGTGATCAACCGTCCCGGCGGAGTTTCGTGGATCATCCGCTGCAACTGCGATTTACTTTCCACCACCGTGCCATTCATGGTCAGGATGACGTCGTGCTCCTTCACCCCGGCCTTTCCCGCGGGTGCATCCTGATCGACCATCGTCACTTCCACGCCCTGCTCTTCCTTCAGCTTCAACGCCCCGAGCCGGTCCGTGGTGATGTCGGCAATGTCGACGCCAAGGTAAGCGCTCTTGCCGGAGTCTTCGCTGGAAAAGCCATAGGGAGAATCCACTCGCCAATTTTGTTCGGCTTGCACCGGTCCGAGCAGCAGCGGCAATAAAGCAATCGTCGTCAAAATGTGTCTTGGCATGGCAACCTCCAGAAATTGTTCTTGCACTGAACTCTGTGCTCAGCGGTTCTTCGCTTCTCTAGTCTCTCGGCGGAGCAGTTTTCTAATTCGAGCGCCGGAAGCAGATGTCTCCCGTTGCGGTTCGCACCTTCAGAACCGGACCGCCGCCGTTCAACTTGCCTTCCGCATTCAGCGTTCGCGGGCCCCACTTATCGCCTTCACTGCTGATGTGAATTTCCGGGAAGTCCGAGCTGATGCGATGCCCATTGCCCATGTCGACGCTGGCGCGCACGGAAATAGCCAGGCTCGATGCGATGTAGACGATGATGTCGCCGGCGGATGTTTCCAGCACCGAATCGTTGCGATCGGCGCCCGTGTTGATCAGCTTCACCGTAATTGCGCCGGCGCCGGTTTCCACTCGCGCCGAGGGAACGCCGTAAAGTTCGATACTGCCGGCGCCGGTATTCGCGCCCACGCGTCCTTTTGCCGAAGCCAGCCGAATGCTGCCGCCGCCCGTATCGATGTCGGCCGGACCGCCAATATCGCCCAACGTGATATTGCCGCCGCCAGTCAACGCCTTGACTCTTCCCGAGCAACGCTTGATCTCCACATTGCCGCCGCCCGCTTCCACCACCACGCCGCCGTCGGCGGAAAGCACGTACACATTGCCGCCTCCGGTTTCCGCGTGGATCGTTCCCTTGGTCGAGTTGATGGAGATGTTGCCGCCGCCAGTCTGAAGCTTGAGATCTCCGGCCACGGTTCCAATATCGATCGAGTCGCCCCCGGTTTCCGCGTCCACGGAACCGCCGATATCATCCAGCCTGACTTTCCCGCCGCCGCTCTCAATCTCGACCCTTCCAGCGATGCCGGTAGCTTCCACTCCGCCGCCGCCGGTCTCGATTCTGACCAGGCCGGTGACCCGTGGAATATCGATCATGAATTCGCCGGAAAATCTGCGCGGCTTTTTGCCATCCCACTCAGCGATGATCCACGCCGTGTCACCCTTCACGTAAGAGCTGATCTTGAAAGCTCCCATCTGGTGCCGCATGTCCTGATCTGAAGAATAAGAATGCCCATGCAAGTTATAAGTGATGTCCTGCTGCTGCCCACCGTGCACCGTCACCGATCCCATGTCAACTTTGATTTTGACGTTCCGGGCGGCGGCCAATGACCCCTGCATCGCCTCCGATCTGCCGCTATGGGAGTCCTGCGCAAGGGCCGGCATTGCAATCATGGCCAGAACGCCAGCCAGCCCGACGAATTGTCGCGAATACTTCAAGTCATCCACCTCTGTTTCTGCTTTTGGGCGGGCGCAACCCTGCCAGCGCTGCGATAACCCGCTCTTGACCACCGGCCTTAATCGCCGAGGTCCTGTATTTTCCTGCTGCTACTGCCCCTGAAAATCTCTAATCAATTTCCGGCAACTGCGCCAGCATGGTGCGCGCCTGGGACTTGATGTATTGACTCTGATCCTTGGCGGCCAAAGTCATCAGCACGCCGCGCACGCTGCCGTCGGCTTTCACCGGCTCGATCAGTCGCAACGCCTCGGTGCGCACCCCCGGGTTCGAATCGTTCACCAGGGCTTCCAGCACCACGTCGCGGACGCGCACATCGTCTTTCACAAATCCGCCCAAACCATCGAGCGCCTTCAGCCGCACCCCGGGATTCGTGTCGTAGCGCAGCGCGTAGATCAGCGCATCGCGCACCTGGGATACATCCGGCTTCTGCGTCAGCAGATCGACCGAATCCATGCGCACCCCCGAGTTGTAGTTATTGCGCGCGGCAAACAGCAGCAGCTGCTGGATCCGCTGGTCGTTCATCGAGCCCTGCGTTTCCTGCGTTGAAACCGTGTTGTACTTGATATCGATCTGATTGGTGCCCGGCTCTTGCGTGATGGATTGAATGCCAGTAATCGAAGCCTCTGCGGGAACCTGCGCCGTGCCGCCGCCGCTTACCGCAACCTGAGGCGCGTGGCCGAATACTCTGTAGGCGGTTCCAATGCCGCCCGCGAAGCCGAGAATCAAAATCGCCGACGCCAGTGCGGGCGAGAAGCGCACCTGCCGCAACCAGTTTGCCGGATCGAATGCCAGACGATGCCAGAAGCGGCCCTGCTCGGCCGTTTCCAGAGCTTCCTGCAACCGCATGCGCGATGCCGCCAGCAGGTTCGGCGACGGCTCCGCTTCCGGATCTCGCGCCAGCAGAGCGTGAAACTCGCGCTCCGCCTTCAGTTCCGCGGCGCAATCCGCACAGCGCTCGACGTGCTGCTCCAGTTCATGACGGGCGTCATCGGCCAGTTCGCCATAAACCTGCAGCGTGATGTTTTCCCGCACCCATTCGCATTTCATAGGCCAACCCTCGTTTCAAGGTTTCTAAGGTTTCGAGGTTTCAATGTCTTTGAAACCTTGCAACTTTGCAACTTTGAAACCTTCCTACCTCATATCCGCCAACTGCCCTCTCAACTTCTGTGTCGCTCGAAACAGCGTATTCTTCGCCGTCTCTTCCGTCGTATGCAAAATCTCGCCCACCGTGCGCAGTTTCAATCCGTGGTAATGCTTCAACTCAAAGACCATGCGCTCGCGCGGCGTCAGCTTTTCCAGCGCTCCTGAAATCCGCGCGCCCAATTGCCGCCGCATCAGATCGCGCTCCGGATTCGCCCCCGCCCTTCCATCCGGCACCTGGTCGAGCAGGTCATACTCCCCACCGGACGCGTCTTTCACCACCGGCGCATCTTCTTTGCGCACATTTTTCTTGCGCAGGTGATCCAGGCAAAGATTGGTCACGATGCGGTAAATCCAGGTATAGAAAGAGCACTCAAAACGAAAGCTCCCAATATTTTTGTAAGCCTTGAGGAAAGCGTCCTGATACACATCCTGGGCGTCTTGCTCGGTGCCGGTGAGATGGAGCGCGAGCCGCAAGACCGCCTGATCGTAGTGACGCACCAGTTCCTCGAAGGCGGCGCGGTTACCACGCTGCGCCTCGCGGATGAGGATCGTATCGTCGATGCGGCGTTCTTGCCCAGCCATGCGGCCCCGCGTGGGGTCCTGATTCTCGCTTACTCCGTTACCGCCGACCGTTTCCACTCCGTCCGACTTCGCCTTCGAGCGGGCCCGTGCGCCAACCGCAAGTGTGATTGCCCAAACATCGGCCGGCATGTTTTGTCATTTCCTCTGTGTCCCGGTGTCGATGCCGTACCCGGGCTTACACAGGAATAGACGCTGGTCCAGCGGAAGCGTGAGCAGAAATTATAGGCTGTCCGGGATTTTTTATGGGGGCTAGGTGATTCTTTCGTAATGCTTTAGCAGGAAACAGAACAGCCGCACACGGCCGCGAACGCACGCTTTGGCAGGATAAGTGCCTCTGATGCCTGTATCAGGCCGTTGCATCGGGTGCGGGAATATTCGAGGCTTTCACGCATCGGGAAGGGCGCGAATCTTATTCGTGCCGTAAAGCCCCGAGAATAGTGGCGGCTTTGGGCCGCTGAGGTATGCTTGCATTGCAGCATCGGGTACTTATATGAATTCAGAACAACCTAACCGTAGCGGATTTTTATTCCTCGGAGTTTCAATCGCCCTCGGCTTGATTATCGGCGGCTGGGCGCTCGGGGCCGAGATCAAGGCCACGCGGCTCAGCGATCGCTACGTCACGGTCAGAGGACTGGTCGAACGCCGAGTGAAATCCGATCTTGCCATCTGGCCGCTCAGCTACAAAGAGGCCGGGGACGAATTGACCTCCGTGTACGACAAGACCGAAGCCGACAAGAAAGCGATTCTCGCATTTCTCGACCAGCAGGGCATTCAATCTTCTGAGATCGAACTGGGCGTGGTGCAGGTGGTGGACACGCAGGCCAACGAATATGGAGGCGGCAACCGCGCGCCCAAGCGCTACATCGTGGAACAGCAGATCACCGTGCGCAGCCCCCGCGTCGACCAGATCGCCGCCGCCGCGCAGAAAACCATGGTGCTGCTGCAAAAAGGAATCGTTCTGACCAGCAATCCGGGCCAGGGCTTGACCTACAAATTCACCGGATTGAATTCCATCAAGCCCGACATGATTACCGAAGCCACGCGCAACGCCCGCGCCGCCGCCGACCGCTTCGCCTCCGATTCAGGGAGCAAAGTCGGGACCATTCGCCAGGCGAATCAAGGCGTCTTCTCAATCTCCCCGGCGGATCAAAGCGGCGAAGCCGAAGGCGCCGAAGGCGCAATGAACGCGGATAGCAGCCTGATGAAGAATGTCCGCGTGGTTACATCGGTGGAATACTACCTGGATCGCTAGGGGCGGTGGGGATACCGCTGGAGAAGATAAAGGCGGATCTGGTCAAGCGCGGGCGGCTGCGTGGATAGTTACTCCGCCCAGCTAAAACCCTCAGCACGGAAAGTACTCGAATCACTGTCCGTCGTGACGCATTAACGCCACCCCAGCGGAGACAAAAAGGCCCGAGCGCGCGCCCGGGCCTAAGCTTTCGCCAACTACTCCGCGACCACTTCCTTCTCAATCACCACTTTCAAATGCGCGGTGACGTCTTTGTGCAGTTTTACCGGAACGGTGAACTCGCCCAGGGTTTTCAGCGCCTCGTGCAGCTGAATCTGGCGCCGGTCGAGGTTGATGCCTTTTTTCGCGATGCCCTCGGCGATGTCGCTGGAGGTGACCGAGCCGAACAACTGATCGTGCTCGCCCGCCCGCTTCTGGAACGTCACCGACAGCCCATCGAACTGCTTGGCCAGTTCCTCGGCCTGCGACTTCTCCTTGGCCGACTTCCGCACAGAAGCCGCCTTCATCTGCGCGATGACGGCCTTGTTGCCCGCCGTGGCCTGGATGGCCAGCTTGCGCGGCAACAGATAGTTACGACCGTATCCCTCGGCAACCTTCACCACGTCGCCGCGCGCTCCCAGCTTGTTCACATCTTCTTTGAGAATGACTTCCATGATAGCTCCTAGCTTCTAGCTGCTAGCCTCTAGCGAAACCTGGCTCCGGCCCGGTGTGGCTAGGAGCTAGGAGCTAGAAGCTGATTTTTCTTACGATGCCCGTCCTGCAAACGGCAGCAGCGCGATGTTGCGCGCTTGTTTGATGGCCGACGCCAGCCGGTGTTGATGCGGCGAGCATACGCCGGTCAACCGCCGGGGCACGATCTTGCCGCTCTCGGCCACGAACTGCCCGAGCAGACGGTAATCTTTGTAGTTGATGTCGGCAATTTTTTCGGTGCAGAATTTGCAGACTTTCTTGCGCCGGAAAAACTTGCGTCCGCCTTCGCGCGGCGGACCACCGGGCCCGGAACGTCCCCCGCCGCCAAATCGCGGACGGTCTCCCGCCGGCCTGAATCCGCCTTCGCGCGGCCCATCTCCCGCCGGCCGCTCACTTGCTGGTGCCTTCGTCTCTTCAGCCATAACACTCCTTAAAAATCAGTTGCCAGTACCTAGTTGCCAGTACCCAGTAAAAAACAACTCCTCTATACCTAAAGACTCCGTTTGCTGGGTACCAGGTACTCGGTACTGGGTACTGCCTTTACGCCGTTGCTGGCGTTTCTGCTGCTGGCGCCGCCGCCGGCGCTTCTTCCGCTGCCGCTGCCGCTGCCGGAGCCGCGGGTTGTGCGCTCACCTTCTTCTTCGCGTCTCGTAGCGCCTTGATCTTGTCCAGACGCTTCTGTTCCAGATCGATGCGCACGGTCAGGAACTTGATCACCGGCTCGGTGACACGCAAGCGGCGCTCCAGTTCATGGATCACCGTCCCCGCGCCTTCGATCGTCATCAGAATGTAGAGGCCCTCGCGGAACTTGCGCACCATGTAGGCGAGGCGGCGCTTGCCCATCCGGTCCACGCTCTTGATCGAGCCCGCCGCCGAAGTCACCGTCGACTCCAGGTTGGCAATCAGTTTGTCCAGATCTTCATCCGCCATATCCGGCCGGACAATAAACATCAGTTCATAAGTACGATTCATTTCCGTCTCCAAATTCTTTGCTGCCGATCTTCTGCCACCGATCTTCGCGGATCACCACGGATCAATCTAAAATCCCCAAAGATCTTCATCCGTGAGAATCCGCGCAAATCCGTGGCTAATCTTTTTCGTCCGGCCCTTTGCGATTAAATCTGTTCATCGCCGCAGCCGGGCCTTCGGTCAAAATCGCTTTCGCTGCTTCCGCAGCGGTGTTAATCATCTCGTCCACCACTGCAACGTCGGCTTTGCGAAACGGCGCCAGCAAATACCGCTGCCCGTCATCCACCTTGCGCTCCGGAGCGACGCCAATCCGGATGCGCAAAAAATCCTGCGTGCCCAGCGCTCCGATGATCGACTCGATCCCGTTGTGCCCCGCCGAACTCCGCCGCGTTTGAATCCGCAGCGTGCCCAGCGGAAAATCCAGCTCGTCCTGAATCACGATCAGGTCCGATTCCGGCTTCAACTCGTATTCCGCCACCAACTCCCGCACCGACAAACCGCTGAGGTTCATGTAGGTCTCAGGCTTGGCCAGCAGCACGGCCTCGTCTCCAACCTGCATTCTGGCGGTCAACGCCCGGCACTGCCGGTTCCTGATCTCGATGCCGCGCTCGCTGGCAATGCGATCCACCACCAGAAAGCCCAGATTATGCGGCGTGAACTGATACTCGATGCCAGGATTGCCGAGACCGACGATCAGTTTCACGCTGCCATCCCAAACATTGAAAAGAGCCGGACTGCGCTCTGCGGACAGCCCCTACGACTCTGCTCTGGGCAGGCGACGGAGGCTGTCCCCAGATTATTTCTTCTCCTTCTTCTCGCCCTTCTTTTCCGACTTCTCGGCCGGAGCAGCTGCTTCGCCGCCTTCTTCGTCGGTTTCCGTCTTGCCCTTCTTGATGACTTCGGGCTCGGCCGGAGCAGCTCCCGCTTCCGCCGCCACCGCTTCCGGCGTGGCCACAACTTCTTCCTTCACCGAGGTGACGTGCGCCACCGGTTGGTTCGCGTCGGAGAGGAACTTTAACTTATCGCTATGTGGCAAATCCGATACGCGCAGAACTTTGCCGAAGGTGAGATCACTGATATCGACATCGATATGGCTCGGAATGTCGGCCGGCAGGCACTCGATTTCCACCTCGCGCAGCATCTGCTCGAGAATTCCGCCCTCCGACTTCACGCCCAGCGCTACCCCTTGCAGCACGATGGGCACGCTCACGCGCAGGGCCTTGTCCATGGCAATGCGCTGCAGGTCGATGTGCAGCAGGTGGCCTTTGATGGGCTCATACTGCCAATCCACAATCATGGCCTTGGCGCGCTCGCCACCGGTTACGGCGAGATCGAAAATCGTGTTGTGACCGGTGTCGGAGCGCAGAATGCGCAGCACATGACGCGGATCGACGCTCACCGGCAGCGCTGCCTGACTCGCGCCATACACGACCGCCGGGATTTTGCCTTCGCGGCGCACACGCCGCGCATGATTCTTGGTTCCCGCTTCCCGCGGTTGCGCTTCCAAAACGTTTTGTTCCAATGTTGTCGCCATAATTTCTTTTCCTTCTAAAAATTATTCCCACTCTTTGTCATCCTGGGGCGATGGACTTATCGTCGCCGAAGGATCACGTTCCCAACGGGTCTAGACAAATAACTTGCTGACCGAAGTCTCTTCGTGATTGGCCTGGATCGCGCGTCCAATCAAGCCTGCGATCGAAAGCACGCGAATCTTCGGCTCCTGCCGCGCTTCTTCGGTCAGCGGGATCGTATTGGTGACCACCACTTCGCGGATCACCGACTTTGCAATGTTCTGCACCGCCGGATGCGACAGCACCGCATGCGACGAACAGGCAAACACTTCGGTCGCTCCGTTTTCCATCAACGCCGCCGCCGTCTTCACCAGCGTACCCGCCGTGTCGATCAAGTCGTCGATGATCAGGCAAGTCCGCCCGTGGACATCTCCGATCACGTGCATCACCTCGGCCACGTTCATTTCCACGCGCCGTTTATCGACGATGGCCAGCGCCGCGTCCACTTTCTTCGCGAAAAACCGCGCCCGCTCCACGCCCCCCGCATCCGGCGAAACCACCGTCAGATTCGGCAGGTTCAACTTTCTGAAGTGATCCACCAGCACCGGCGATGCGAACAAATGGTCCACCGGAATGTTAAAAAAACCCTGCAACTGCGGCGTATGCAAATCTACGATCAGCGCCCGGTGCGCGCCCGCCGTGGTCAGCAAATCGGCCACCAGCTTCGATGAAATCGGGCTGCGCGGCTTGTCTTTACGGTCCTGGCGCGCGTAGCCGAAATAAGGCATCACCGCCGTAATTCGCCGTGCCGAAGCGCGTTTCAGCGCATCGATCATCAGCAGCAACTCCATCAGGTGCTCGTCAACGCTGGTGCTCCGGCCGCCGTCCTTGTGCGCCGCACGGCACGTCGGCTGCATCACGAAAACATCGGCGCCGCGCACATTCTCCTGAATCTGCACATACGCCTCGCCATCGGCGAAGCGGATCACCTGCGCCTGGCCGCGCTGCATCCCGAGAAATGCGCAGACCTCATCGGCCAGCGGCTCGTTCGCGGTCCCGCTGAAGATTTTGAACTTCTCATCCACCCTCGCGCGTGGCTTGCGGTCTGATTTTTCGTCAGGCATGGGTGGAGTGCTCTTCTCAGCCTTCTCTACTTTTTCGGTCGGCGTCGCTAAAGTAGCCATAGTTATCTCTTAAGCCGTGAGCTTCGAGCTCTGAGTTTCGCGTAATCTCGCGCGGCTTGCTCGCAGCTCGCGACTCGTAGCTCGAAGCTGGTTTCTGGCTGGGCCGCTAGGATTCGAACCTAGACAAAGTGCTCCAAAGGCACTTGACCTACCATTAGTCGACGGCCCAGTACTCTAATCGTTGATTTTGGATGGTTGATTGAACCCCACTCGGGATCCAACTAGATTTTCAATCAACAATCGGCAATCATCAATCAAAAAATTCGCCGCCAGTACCGCCGCCGCGGCAGAGTCGTCGTGGCCTGAGCCGCCCAACCCTGCTTGCGGAGCTTTGCCGCCGCTCCTCGCGCCGCAGCCGTCGAAGCGAACAGACCGTACAACGCAGACCCGGAACCCGACAGGGACGCGTACTTCGCGCCCGCGCGCTCCAGCGCACTCTTACCTTCACTCAGCTCGGGATACTCAGGAAAGACGACTTCTTCAAAGTCGTTCTTGATCCCGGCCCGGACAAGCTCGAGAAGCGGATTCTCGGCCCGGCCCCTCCTGAACATCTGACGAGGAGCACCGGAGTAACTTTCGCTCAGCCACGCCGACAACTCTCGGCCAAGCTCAACCATTCTATCGGATGGTTCTGTAGCGGTCAATTGATTGTCAGGGGGAACTGCGCTGGCTGGGTGGGGATCAGTGCCTATGTGGGGACGGGCACTCTTGCCCGTCCGAGCCGGGCGAAGCCCGGCTGGCCTTGAACCCTCCACTGTGCTCGAAGCATTTTCCCCTGCCGAGGTTTCGCGGGCAGGAGTGCCCGCGCCACACAAGCGATCCCACTCGGCAAAAGCTTTCGGCGTCGAGACGCCAACTTCCGGCACTACCACCACGCACGCCGTCGCCGGCAAATCCTCGAGCGGATACACCTGCTCCCCGCGCCCCACTCCGAGGACCGTTCCGCCCAACAGAAACAAGGGCAAGTCCGATCCCACCTCCGCCGCAATCCGCAGCCGCTCTTCCGCGCCCAGAGTTTTTTTCAGCGCCCGCTCGAGCGCGAGTAAAGCAGCGACGGCATTTGCCGAAGCGCCGCCAAGTCCACCCTGCACCGGCAACCGTTTCTCAATGTCAACGACAACCCGCCCCTTCGCACCCAGGGTCTGCAGCGCTCTCTCGACGATGCGATAGCAGGTGTTCGATTCATCCTTCGGAACTCTGGGATCGGCGCAACGAATCTCAATCCCGCGCCCGCGCGCCACGCTCACGCGGATCACGTCATGCAAACCAATCGTCTGATAGACGGTCAGCAGTTCATGAAATCCATCTTCCCGGCGCGCGCCGATGCGCAATCCAAGATTGATTTTCGCGAATGATCGCACGGTTATGGTCACGGAAGGAGAATTGTAAATTCAATTGCCCCGATTCGGATGCCTGATCTTTCCAATGCTCGCTCTTTAAATGATTGATCTTCGATAGGGGGCGCTTTCGGGTACGGCAGCGTCCTTGAGATCGCCCCATTCAAGGCCTGGAGTCTTGTGACTCCATTGCCGCCACTCGACACGCCACCTTGGTAATCTCGACCCACCTCGAAGATTAGGGCATCCTAACTTGTGATTCCGGTCACACGAATCTGATCGTCCCCCGTAGCAAAATCTGATCTTCTTGCAGGCATAGCCGCAAATCTGCCCCGTGAAGGTGGGCGCGACCGATGTCTGCAAAAGCAAGATTGGCTGAATTTTCACACCCACGACGCCCCCGGTTCGGCTGCGTGTAACGGGCGGGTGGGCCATCAGGAGCTTTTCGATGCGCAGTCCAATGATTCGTCTTTCTTTACTGAGTCTGGTCCTCGCAGCCGCCACTTTTGCCGCTGCGCAATCCGGCTACAGGGTGATTTCAGTTACCGACGGTGGAACGATTTCCGGCTCGGTGAAGTGGACCGGACCGGTGCCCCACGAAATGGAGTTTCCGGTCACCAAGGATCCGCAGATCTGCGATCCGGAAGGCAAGAAAACCATCAGCCTCGAACGCTTGATCGTCGGCCCCGAAGAAGGCGTGGCCAACACGATTGTCTATCTCAAAAACATCTCGGCGGGAAAGCCGTTGGAGTTGCCCGAGCAGCGCCGCCATCTCGACCAGCACCATTGCCGGTATATCCCGCACATTCTGCTGGTGCCCGCAAACACAGACCTGCAGATGAAAAGCTCTGACGCCACGCTGCACACCATCCACATGGACGGCGCGGCTTCGTTCAACCTGCCTTTCCCTTTCCCCAATCAAATCAACTCGCGCACCATGTCCACGCCTGGCCTGGTGAATCTTCGCTGCAACGGGGGCCACGTCTGGATGAACGCCGAAATGATGGTCGTTCCCCACCCTTATTACGCCGTCACCGACGAGAGCGGACGCTTCGAATTTACCGGCGTGCCTCCGGGCACGTATCAGATCGTGGCTTGGCACGAAGGCTGGAAACTGCGAGGCAGGGAACAAGCCTACGACGTGCTGACCGAGCGCTCAGTGCAGCGCCCCGTCTTCAGTGAAGCGCAGACCTGGGAGAAATCAGTCACGGTTAACCCGAATCAGCCTTCGACGGTAAACTTCGTGATCGGAAATAAGTAGAAGGATTGAAGGTTTCAAATTCAAACGTTTCAAAGTTTCAAGGTTTTGAAACCTTGAAACTTTGCCACTTTGAAACTTTAACCTCTCCGCTTGTACAACACCGCAAACTCAAACCCCGCATTCGCCGGAAACAGTTCCGCTACTTTCCGCAAGCGCTCGGCCAGCGCCGATGGCGCCAGCAGCGGGTAATCCCGCTCGCGCAAATCGTGGTAATCCACATCCAGATACATCGAGAGCAGGTAAATCGAAATCGCGTCGGAGAACGTGGTCTCGAAATATTCGTTCTTAAACCGCTCCGCTTCCGGACCTCCAGCCAGCGCCAGCTTGCGCGCCTCCCAGGCATCCAGCGACGTCTCGCCCCGCACGCCCGCCTGCGCATGCTTCCAGGCGAGGTCGCTGAATTCCTGCGAGACCCCGGCGATTTCCACCAGCGCATGCCCGACGTTGATATAGAACTCGAAGGCCACGGAAAATTTGTCGTCCGTCAGCCGCGTGGAGATGAATACGCACTGCGAATCGCCCAGATTCAGGTTGCGATGGCAGACCGCGTTATCGCTCAGCGCCACATCATAGCGGTCCGCGATCAGAATCTCGTCGCCCTGACTCACCGTCAGCGGCACAAAGTAATAGGCCTTGCGCTTGAGCGCCGCCGCCGCCGCGGTCGGCACCGCTGCGATCATGCGCTCCATGTCGAACGATCGTATGGAACTTTCACCCACGACGGCATAGCACACGCCGTTCGCCGCCTGGGAAACCGGCGTCGTGGTTACCACATCCGCGGGGCTCCGCGTGATTGCTGGCGCTGCCTGCGACATAATTATCTTTTATACACTAAGGCCTGCGTGGTTTTGCCCTTGCCCGTTGGACTCTTCCTGCAAAAGATGGTGTAGCCTAGAGCTATGCCGTCCCCGCGCGCACCCCGCTGGTATACGATTCCGGTGCGCGTCGTGCTGGTCACCTTCATCGGCACCCTTCTGATCTTCGCCGTCAGCTTGTTGCTGGGTATCTTCGGGACTGTGATTTTGGCGGCCGTGCGCCACGTTCCCGCCAATCTGACCCAGGCCTACCGCCTCTTCGCGCTGCCCGTGGCCGTGGTGGCGGGTAGCATCATTTTCGTGCTGGCGCTGGTGATGGAAGTCCGTCACTACCGCCAGATGAAAACCCTGGCCGCAATCGAGCGGACCATGTAGGGACGGACGCCTTCGTGACCCTGCCCCGAGCGGAGTCGAGGGGGCCGCCGAGCGCAGCGAGGCAAGGCCAGTCTAAGGCTATAACGATACAATCGAGAGAATGCCGCCCCGCATCGCCATCCCCATGCCGCACTCGCTCGACCGCGAGTATGCCGAGCGCGCCATCCCGCAATACGAGCGCGCCGTCGAGCAAGCCGGAGGCGAGCCTGTCCGCATCCCCCTCGACCAGCCGCAGTCAGAAATCATCAAGATGATCGCGGGCTGCGACGGCGTCCTGCTGCCTGGCAGCAACGCCGATGTCGATCCCGCAAAGTTCAATGCCGCGCGCTCGCCGCATACCGCAACCGCCGATGCGCAACGCGATGTTGTCGACGGCCTCCTGCTGCACGATGCCTACGCCCGGCGCAAGCCCGTCCTCGGCATCTGCTACGGCTTGCAGAGCCTGAATGTTTTTCGCGCCGGATCGCTGATCCAGCACATTCCGGATTTTCTGCCGGAAGATTTGCGCGCCCGGGTGGACCACGAAGCCGGAAGGAAGGTCGCGGTCGCGCACGCAGTTGAGATTGAAAAAGATTCCATCTTGGCAGGAATCGTGAATGGAAAAAGGCGGGAGGGGCAGGAGTCTAACCAGTTTCGGTCATCTCGCTCCGGATACGTGACGCCAGACTCCGATGTGAAGAAAGGGTCGGATCAACCGTGGAAGAGCGGCGCTTCAGCGCCGCGTCAGTCAGGCGAAATCCAGAGGGCTTTAGCCCCTGAAGAGAAGCTTAGCGTCCCCGTGAACTCTTCCCATCATCAATCCGCCGAAGCAATCGGCGAAGGCCTGCGCATCGCCGCCCGCTGTCCGGACGACGGCATCATCGAAGCTCTGGAAGGAACTGCTCCGGATCATTTTGTGCTGGCAGTGCAGTGGCACCCCGAGCGCTCGGTGGAAGAAGACGAACCCTCCCGAGCCATTTTCCGCGCGCTGATCGAAGCGGCGGAAGCCCGCCGCAAGTAGCTCAGCCCCGCCGGGTCTGCTTGCTTTTACTGGATGTCTTCTTCTTAAGGGGGGCTATCTTTTCCAGCAGAACCACCACCTGCGCGACCGCGGCATTCTCCAGATTTAACCCCTCCGGAGTCTTCGCCTTCAATCCCACGCAGTTCGCGTGCACGCCCAGCAGCTCCGCCACGCGCACGCGAATCGTCGCGGCATGTGGCCCAATCTTGGGCGCGGCGAGAATCAGGCTGGCGTCGATGTTTGCCACGCCATAACCCGCTTCCCGCACGCGTTTCAGAGCCTCACGCAGGAACACGACGGAGTCGGCGCCCTTCCACTTCGGATCAGACGGTGGAAACAGCGCTCCAATATCAGGGGCAGCCACAGCGCCGAGCAGCGCGTCGGTAATGGCGTGCAACAACACATCGCCATCGGAGTGTCCGCCGAGACCCTTATCGTGAGCCAGCACGATCCCGCCAATTTTCAGAGGAATCCCCGGACGGAATTCGTGCGAATCGAAGCCGTAGCCGATGCGAGTCGTTGGCCGTTGGTCGTTAGTCGTTGGCATGACGGGTCAGGAGCGATCCGCACCCTTCAGATAAAATTCCGCCAGTTCCATATCCGCCGGCGCGGTGATCTTCATGTTCCTCGGCGAACCCATCACCACGGCCACATCGTGCCCCGATCTTTCCACCAGCGAAGCCTCGTCGGTACCAAGAAAACCGTCGGCGGCCGCTTCGTCGAAAGCTTTTTTTATCGCGCCGTAGCGAAAGCCCTGCGGCGTTTGCGCCAGCACGACGCCCGCGCGCGGAATGGTCGCCTTGATCAGCGCGCCTTCAGCCGTGCGCTCGACCTGCTTCACCGTATCGACCGCAGGCATGCCGGCGATCGCAGCGCCATATTTCTTGGCTGCTTCAATGACCTCCTGAATGATTTCGGCGGTCACAAACGGGCGCACCGCATCATGCACCAGCACGATATCGTCGGCTTGCGCCCCCGCTGCAACGGCGTTCAATGCATTGCCGACCGACTGCTGCCGGTGTTCGCCGCCGACCACGAATTCCACTTTCTTTTTGAGGATGTCTTTCCCTTCGCTTTCCAGCCGCGCCCGAAATCCCGCAATCTCGTTTTCTCGCAGAGCGATCCAGATCTCGCTGACCGCGTTGACCGCGGCGAACTTGCGCAACGTATGGATGAGAATCGGCGTGCCGCCGAGTTCGGTGAACTGTTTGGAGGGCTGAGCCTTCTTCTTGCCCTTGCCGACAGGCATCGGAGCCATGCGAGTCCCGAGGCCCGCAGCCGGAATTATCACGACCACCTTCATAGCGGGTTGTCAGTATACGGGTGGAAGCCGAGGAGTTCAAATCCCGGAAATTGCTGACCTGTTCATCACCAGCGCAACAGCTCAGTCAGGCATTTCCGGTCGCGGGGTCCTGCGGCGTTAGTCGCCGCTCCTACTGCTGCGTCGGCTTCGTCTCGACCACAACCCCTGGAACCACAGTGCTCGTAACCACCGGCGCTGTAGGCGGAACGGCCACGCTGGTTCGAGCATAGGCGCGTTCGTCCCACTTGCCGAAAATCATTTTCCCGGCCGTGGTCTGCAGCACCGACGTCACCGAGACGTCGATCGTCTTGCCAATCATCTTCCGCGCGTTGTCCACCACCACCATGGTTCCATCATCCAGATAGGCGACGCCCTGGTTATATTCCTTGCCTTCTTTCAGGATGAAGACCTTCATGATCTCGCCGGGCAGGACGATAGGCTTGAGCGAGTTCGCCAGTTCGTTGATGTTCAACACCTCGACGCCCTGCAACTGCGCTACCTTGTTCAGATTGAAATCGTTGGTGATGATCTTGCCCTCGTAGAGCTTGGCCAGTTCGATCAGCTTGAGGTCGACTTCGCGAACGGCGGGAAAATCATCCTCCACAATCTGGATCGACAGCGTAGCCATTTTCTGAAGGCGCTGCAGCACGTCGAGCCCGCGGCGTCCGCGGTTGCGCTTCAGCGAGTCGGCGGAATCGGCTACCAGTTGCAGTTCGCGCAAAACGAACTGCGGGGTAACGATGATGCCGTCGAGAAAGCCGGTCTCGGCGATGTCGGCGATGCGGCCGTCGATGATCACACTGGTGTCGAGAATCTTATAACTCTTCTTGCCTTGCTTCTCGCCGCCAAAAATCCCACCCAGAGCCGCCAGATTCAACAAGTCGCCCTTATTCGCGCCCACGATCAGGCCCACATAGGCCATGAGCAACATCACCAGGATTTGCAGGAAACTCTGGGTGCTGCCGACGGGCACACTACTGCGGATTACCAGGGCAAAAAGGTACGCGCCGCAGATGCCAAGAATGCTCCCGATGGCCGCGCCAATCAGACGTTTAAGGCTGACCGTGCGCAGCTTCCATTCGAACAGGACGATCGCAGCCCCTACCAGTGCGCCAATTCCGGCGTCCACGTCGGGGGTCCGCCCGAAGGGAGCAATTACAAAGCACGTGATCGAAACTACGATAATAAAAAGAAGACGTACAAGAATTAAATCCACAATAAACCTCCCCCGGGTAGCAGCTCCGTCCGACCTTGGCACGATGCACCGGTGCCTTTTCCACGCCACCTCCTGCGGGAATTGGCCAATCCACTAAACGGGGCAGAATTTAAGGGAATGAATGAACGCCCCGTCCCGGCCTGCGAAGGCGCGACCGGGAAAACTTCAGTAAGCCGTCGCACAAAGTATATACCCGAGCGGAACAGAGCGCGACAGAAACCGGCATGACGAAATCTCGGCAGAACCCGCCCCTGTCGGCTATTCCAGATGCAACCCCTACATTTCTCGCCGCCTGCATTTACAGCGTTGTCCCCCTCTTGAAGTGATGCCGACCGGCATCTCAAACCAGCGATTCGGGATCTGCGGGACGACGCGGCAGACAGCAGGCATCGCGCCTGCAGAATTGCTCGGGAGGATGTCCATGAAGCCTTTCAGATTCTTAAGCTTAGCGATTCTAGCGGCCTTAGTCGGCTGTTCGGCCCTGGCCTTCGCTCAAGACGACAAACAACAGGAAGACAAACCCGCCAAACAGGAAGAACCCAAGCCGGAGCCGAAAAAGGATGAAGCCAAGCCCTCCAAGAAGGATATGCAGAATCAGGACAAGCAAGATAAAGACAAGGAGGACATGAAGAAGCAGTCCAACGAGCGGAACATGCCGGAAGGACAAGAGCATCCCGAACAGCCCAAAGCGCAAGGGCAGCACCAGGGCAAGGGTGGGCACATTCCTGACGACAAATTCCGTTCACACTTTGGCCATGGCCATACCTTCACCGCGAAAACCGTGATTGTGCAAGGCCGGCCGCAATTTAATTACGGCGGTTACAACTTCGAACTGGTCGATGCCTGGCCCGCCGACTGGGCCTATACCGACGAGTGCTACATCGACTTCATCGATGGCGAGTATTTTCTCTTTGATCTGGCGCATCCCGGCGTTCGGATTGCCGTTTTCGTTGTGATGTAAACAACGGAGCCGCTGCTTCGTCCCGAGGGTGGGCCGCAAGGCCGGAATTCAGTACTGCTGAATTCCGGCTCGAACCGTGTCCACCCTTATTTGTTTTTTACTAGTGCGCCGGCGATGAGCAAGCCGCGCGCAACCATCCTGCTAAACTCGGTGCATGAAAGCCCTCACCATTACCAGCCTTTCCGGGCCGGATGCTCTCAAAATTCAAGATGCCGTGGAACCGTCGCCGAAGCCGGGACAGACACTGGTCCGCGTTACCGCCGGAGGCCTGAACTTTGCCGATGTCATGACGACTCTGGGCGGCTATCCTGGAACGCCGCCCCCGCCGTTGATTGCCGGACGCGAATTCGCCGGCGTGGAAGAAAGCAGCTCGCGGCGCGTGATGGGTTACATCCAGTATGGAGCCTTTGCCGAGAACGTGGCCGCTTACGCCAACATGCTGTGGCCCGTCCCCGACCACTGGAGCGACGAACAAGCCGCCGCCTTCCCCGTCAATTATTTCACCGCATATCTCGCCTACTGGCAGGCGGGCATGACCCCTCAGCCAATGCGGGGACAGCCGCCCACAGCTGTCCAGCGGAGCGAAGCTCCGCGCCGCGTATTGATTCACGCCGTGGCCGGAGGCGTGGGCACCGCGGCGGTTCAGATTGGAAAGATCCTCGGCATCGAAATGTACGGCACCTCCTCTTCCGACGAAAAACTTGCACGCGTGAAAGAACTCGGACTGCAGCATGGCATCAACTACAAGCAACAGGACTATGAAGAAGCGGTGAAGAACCTCACTCGCGGCGAAGGCGTGGACGCCGTCTTCGAAATGCTGGGCGGAGAGCACACCGCGAAAAGCCTGCGCTGCCTGCGCGATTTCGGACGCGTCATTCAGTACGGCACCGCAACCGGCAAACAGCCGCACCTCGATATGCGGGCGCTCTATGCGAAATCTGCCATCCTTCAGGGCCTTTGGCTCACTTACCTCTCGCAAAAGCGCGAGATCATGGAACCGGCGTGGTCCCAACTCTCGGAGTGGATCGCACAGCGCAAGTTAGCGCCGGTGATCGGCCAGGTGTTCCCTCTTGACCGCGCGACTGAAGCTTACAAGCTGCTGCAGGAGGGCAAGAACTACGGCAAGATTGTGCTGAAGATCTGAGAATCCCGCCGCGGATTTTTTTCAATCCTTTCCCAGAAAACGAATGATGCCGGTGAAGGCTCGGCTATTGCCATCGATGAAAGTCGGCGTGGGGTGCGCCGCATCGAGCGTGCCGTTGGCCACATAAGGGTTGGCATGGTTGGTGACGTTGTCGAAGCCGCCCCGCAACGCCCAATATCGATGGAATAGATGAAAGCGTTTTTCGAGCTGCAGGTTCACCGTGTAGTACGTAGGCAGACGAAAAGTTCCCGGAGGATCGCCGGCGGGAATTTCCCCTTGATCGGTGACCGCGATAAATGGCAAGCCGGTGCGGGCTTCGGCGGAATAAACCATATCCACTTTGTGCAGGATCGGCAGCTTGAAAAACGGCAGGATGCCATAACCTACAAAACGATTGGGTGCGTCCCAGGCATAGGGGCCCGGTAACTGCTGGCTCAACAATGGAAAGTCCAGGCTGAAGTCGAATACCTGATTGGTCGTCGACCGGGAGCGCGTGTAGGCGCCGAAGATCTCATAGTGCTGCCGGAAGCGGTGGCGCGCGCTTACCTGGATCGCGTGGTAACGGTCATCGCGGCCATTGCCGAAAAAGAAGTTCCCGTCCACCGCGCCGTTCAGCGTGTTGTAGGCAAAGCCATGCACACCGCGCTTCTCGATGAATTCGAGTTTCAAGAAAACGGCGGCGGGCAGTTTCTTCTCCAGCGCAACGCTCCAGTTCACGTACCGCGGCGCTTGCAGTGTGCCCCGGTTGACGGTGAATGTGGTCAGTACTGGCGTTGGTACGGGGATTGGGTTGCCGTTCGCATCCGTCGGCCCCACGGTGCAGCCTGACCCGCCGGAATTCGGCAGGCATTCGAAAAAATAATCCATCCTCTGCCCTTCGAAGGGCTGATGAATCAAGCCTAACGTCGTGTTGTCGTAGATCACGCCGATACCCGCCGAGAGTTTCGTATTTCCCGCATCGTCGAGAACGTACGTTCCACCCAGACGCGGCGAGATCAAAGGCGCCCGCACAATCTGATCCCAGTCCAAGCGCACGCCCGGCTCGAGGAACAGCCGGTTGGTAATCAGCCAGCGATCCTCGGCATAGGCGCTGGCCTCGGTATTGAAAATCGTGTTGTAGTTGCCTCCCGAGAAAGTGGAATACCGGGTGCACGTATACGGAGGCACGGGAACGCCATTCGCATCGGTCGGACAAGGCATGGGTGGCTGCCCCGCGGGAGGTTGTCCCGGCTGCAGGAACGAAATCGGCTGCCGCAGAAACTGCGCGTTGTAATTCAGGCGATCGAGATCGATGCCAACCTTGATGTCGTGACGGCCCAGCCACTGATGAGGCGGCAGGTACAGATTCGACAGAGCCTGCACCCTGCGAGCCGTCGTGTTCTGCGTTTCGTAGTAATTGCCCGCAAATTCTGTAGTCGTGCCGCTTGACGATGGCGGCAACACGATGTACGGACTGTTCCCCTGGGGAGTGATCCCCACATTGTATTCAGCCACTCCGAATCCGGTTTCCAGCAGTGCGCCACCCCGAAAATAGTATTGATCTTTGACCGAGCCCGCATATGTGGTTTCGGCGTTCGTGGACGTGGCCGGCTGAGGTTGCAGAAGAGACAGTCCAGCGTATTCGTCGTGATAATAGTTCGAGAGGAAGCTGATGGTGACGATGTTGCGGGTGGTCAGGTTGGTTTGGATCTTGGCCAGATTGTCCAAACGCCAGATGTGGTCAAAATCTGAACTCGACGGCAGTTGCTGAATGATGTTGTTGTCGTATTCCCCGTTGAGTGCATCGATGAACCATGTCTTCCCTTTGTGAATCGGCCCGGCCACGGTGAAGATCGGCGTCCATTGGCCAAGCGAAATTCCTTTGATGGTCTGCAAACCGGGAATGAAATCGGTCGATGTGACGCGCAGTTTGTCGTCGCCCATGCGTGTATTCAGCGCCAGCACGCCCCCGGAGGCCTTGCCAAACTCGGCGGGCTCGCGGCTGGGCGTGACCTCGATGCTGCGGAAGGAATCCACGCTCGTGCGCAGCAACAACTGGCCGTTCGTCGGCTGCGACACATTGAAGCCATCCAGAAGTGTGAGCGATTGCCAGGTTTCCCCGCCCGTGAAATGCACCTGGCCAAAAAGATCGGGAACCACGCCAGGGATGAATACGAGCGCGTTGCGGTAGTCGTGCGTCGCCGGATAAGGGATGTCGAGAACCTCTCTGCCGGTGAGTTCCTCTTTGCTGGAAATCTGCGTCCGATCGATGGCGGGCGCAGACTCCGTCACGTTCACCACTTCCTTCGCCTCCTGCTGATGGGAAAGAGTGACATCCACATTGGCAGTCATGCCGACCTGCACTCCGGGTTGCACGACCGCGTAGAAGCCGGTTTTCTCGACGCGCAACTCGTAGCTTCCGGCGTTCAGGTTAGTGAACTCGCAATGGCCGGCGAAATCGGTTCCGCAGCGCAGCACGAGAGCGGGCGGCGGGGGGCGCAATTCTACGCGGGCCGACGCGACTGCCACTCCGTTCTCATCGGTCACGGCGACTGTAAGCTTAGGAGCGGAAATGACCGGTGCAGATGTTTGCGTGGAAGCCGTGCGATGTGACGAAGGAGCAGGCGACGCCGTTTGTGCGAGCGAAGGCATGGCGCAACCCACGGCCAGCGCCAACAAAAGCATGCGCCTGACGGTTCCGCCCCACTCATGCATGCTATCGAGTATGAAATCATTTTCGCCCAACGGCAAGCATGCTGGGATCGGAGCGTTCTTCTTTCGCAAATACCCACTCCTCGCTCACCAGAAAATTCAGCAGCGAGCACACGAGGATTGAGATGCCATTCGCCAGCAAGTAGTTCACCTGTCCCCAATCGACCAGCAACTTCATCATTGCCAGGTTGCCTCCAATCGATACCGCTCCCGTGGTCAGATTGAAACGCGCGAACCGTGGCAGCGACTGAGGCCACGACGCTCGCACCCGGTCGGCCCACGTATAGCGCTCGTGCCAGAGAAAGTTGTGCACCACGGCTGCTTCCACGGCAAGCGCGGTCGCAGGCAAATAGTTGAGATGCAGGCCGCTCTTCAGGCCGAGCAAAACGGCCAACTGCACGCCGATCCCGAGAGCGCCCACCGCGTTGAACTTCAACCAGCGCACCACGGTCCCGCCTCTCATTTTCCCTGTCACTTTGCGATCCTTTCTTCGCGGTAAAGCCGCAGTGCGTTTTGTGCGGTGAAGAAGAACAGCATCAGAGCCATTCCGGCGAGACCGACTGCTCCGCCGACGTCGAACAATCGGTAAACTTTGCCCCCAAAGTGCACTTGCGGTTTCCACAGCAGCGCCAGGTTGCCCACTGCCAGCAGGATGCGCAGTTCGGTCGGCCCGAATCTCCAGAATGACAAGCGAAACTCTCCCAGCGCGTGCGTCGCCAGATAGGACTGAATCGATAGCATCAGGAAGGCGATCAGCAGACCGATGGCGATGGTGGGGTGCATGTATCCCGACAGCGCCAGGCCGCCCATCAGCGCCAGCGCTCCGAAGCTATCGACCATGTGGTTGACATAAAAGCCGTAGCGCGGACGAAGTTGTTTTCGTTCCCGCGCCAGCGTGCCGTCGAGTGAGTCTCCCAACCAGTTCAGCGCCAGACAGACAATCACCCCGAGCAGCCAATACCGGTTCGAAACAGCAAGCGCATAGCAGGCGCCCGCTGCAAGCTGCGCCGCCAGTCCCAACGCTGTCAGGTGATCGGGACCAATTCGTTGTGGCGTGCGCCCAGCCAGCCAAACCAGCAACCGCTTCTCCGCTGCAGCGACCCAGCTTTCCTGCACTCGCCGCATCTCCCCAAACGCCGGCGTCCGTCTCATCTCCACAAGCAACTTTGGATCGACCTGCTCACAGAATTCCGTCATCGTCTGGGAACTGCGGTTCGTAATCGCGTGACTCGACATAATTGCCTCCTAAGATCCGTGTTTACGAACCCCACCTTGCCCCGAAAGTCCGCGCCCCACAATGCACTGGACCTCAAGCGCGGCTCAACTCCACCTCACCCGGCAAGTCTTTCATCCACAAATTGTTACGAGGCGAGATCATCCGCCTGGGAATCGCCTTGCCGGATCACTGCGGGTGTGTTTAGACTCCCCTTTCACTCCGCGATTACTTTTCAGTGATCCGGCAAGATCCGGCAAGAGTAAGAGTCCTGCATGAGTTGGTTCTTCACCTTCTTCTTTATCTCGGGCTTCTGCACCGTTCTCTATGAACTGGTGTGGCTGCGCTTGTCGATGGCCGAATTCGGTGTGACCACCGCCATGGTTTCCATCGTGCTATCGGTTTTCATGGCGGGATTAGGGCTGGGCTCGTGGGCTAGCGGAGCATGGATTCGCCGGCGTCGGGGACAATTCGGTTACCCCGCTCTTCGCCTTTATGCGGCGATCGAATTGTTGATTGGTGTGTCGGGCATCCTCGTTCCCGCCGAATTTCATTTCGGACACACCCTTCTGCAGCGGCTGGGCTCAACTTCGTCGGCGGAGTATTACCTCGTTTCCGGATTATGGGTGGGCGCTGGCTCTAATTCCGTGGTGCGCCTTGATGGGAGCGACGATTCCCGTGGCCATGCTTGCGATCGAGCGCATGTTTCAGAAGGAATCGTCGCGCTCGTTCAGCTATCTCTACATGGCGAACGTGGCGGGTGCGGTACTGGGAACGGCACTGCCTCTGGTTTTGATCGAACTACTCGGCTTTCGTGGGACGCTGCGTGTCGGAAGCGCCTGCAACCTCGCGATTGCCGTGCTGGCTCTGGTGGCATCGGCCCGTGCACCGCGAAGCGCTGCTGCAGATTCACCGCAAAGTACCAAGCCAAACTGCCGACCGTCGCAACCGGCCGCCAATCCCTGCTCGCTTTGCTCTTCACCACCGGCTTGACCAGCATGGGCATGGAAGTGGTTTGGGTCCGCCAATTCACGCCCTACATGGGAACCGTGGTCTACGCCTTCGCATCGATTCTCGCCACTTACTTAGCCGCAACGTTTCTCGGTTCGCGCCTCTACCGCCGCTGGAGCGTGAGAGGTGATCGAGAAAGTCCCATGTTTTGGACCGCGCTGGCCCTCTCCGGATTATTTCCATTAATCGCCGCCAGCCCAAACCTGCCTCTGTTCTGGGCATTGCGGCTGGTGCTGGGTATCGCTCCCTTCACCGGACTGGTCGGATTTCTCACGCCGATGCTGATCGACCGCTGGGCGGGAGGCGATCCCGCTAAAGCCGGCAAGGCATATGCGATCAACGTTCTGGGCTGCATCCTCGGGCCGCTGCTGGCCGGCTTCCTTCTGCTGCCGTGGATCAGCGAACGCTGGGCTCTGGTGCTGCTCACGCTGCCCTGGATCGTTGTCGGCGTGCGGTCGGCGCGGGTTTCGCCGCCGGCACGCGGCTTCGTGGCTCGCGCCGCATCGTATCTTTTATTGCCGCTCGTCCTGGGTCTGCTTCTCGTCAGCAGGGACTACGATAGCGCCCTCGGCAACAACGATCAGGAATTGCGCGACTCGACCGCAACCGTGATTTCATTCGGAACTGGCATGAACAGAGTTTTGCTGGTCAACGGCTACGGCATGACCTCGCTGACGCCGATTACGAAAATGATGGCGCATCTCCCCTTGGCGTTTCTCGACCGTCCGCCCCAGAATGCTCTGACCATCTGCTTCGGCATGGGGACGACGTTTCGCTCGCTGCGCTCCTGGGGGATTCCGGCCACTGCCGTGGAACTGGTTCCCAGCGTGCCCCGCCTGTTCTGGTATTTTCACAGCGATGCCCCTGAGATTCTGCGTTCTCCTTTATCGCACGTGGTCATTGACGACGGCCGACGCTACCTCGAGCGCACCGAGCAGCAATACGATGTGATCACCATCGATCCTCCGCCGCCGGTCGAGGCAGCGGGCTCCAGCCTGCTCTATTCGGAGAATTTCTATTCCGTCGTGCGCCAGCGGCTTCGTCCCGGAGGCATTCTGCAGCAGTGGCTGCCGGAAGGCGATGCCGAAGACCTCGCCGCCGTGGCGCTGGCCGTGCGCCGCTCGTTTCCCTATGTGCGCGTCTTCACTTCGATCGAGGATTGGGGATTTCATTTTCTGGCCAGCGATCGTCCTCTGCCCGATCGCTCGGCGGCTGAACTGGCCCAGCGCCTGCCCCCTGCCGCTGCCGCCGATTTGATCGAGTGGGGGCCGGAGGCGAATGCCGAAGATCAGTTCGACAGCGTGCTCGGCAACGAGACCTCCATCGACAAAATTATTTCCGCCTCCCCGCAAACCCCCGCTCTCAGCGATGACCGTCCCATCAACGAGTACTACCAGGTGCGGCAAAGACGGCGTGAGTTTAGGGACTTCCTTCACCGCCATTACCAATAAGGGAACCACGGCGCTCGATTCGCGCGATAAACTCCGCCGCCGCTCGAACCCTCTGATACGCTTTTGAGGGATATCCATCTCTCACGCACAGTGACGAAACCCTCGGCGCACATCGGCGGCCTTGCTTCCCGAAGATCATGACCAGACTTCTGCGCTTCTTTCGTCCTTCGCACCAGCACACGGCGTTCTCGGCCACGCTGCTGCTGATGACGGCGGTGATGGCATCGCGAGTGGTCGGCTATATCCGCGAGGCTTATATCGCGTATGCGTTCGGCGCCGGGCCGCAGACCGACGCTTACTTTGCCGCCTTCACCCTGCCCGACTGGCTCAATTACATCGTGGCCGGGGGCGCAGCCTCGATTACATTCATCTCCATCTACACGCGCTTTCTCGCCGAGAAGCGCGCCGCCGATGCGGAGAAGACTTTTTCCGTGGTCATCACGGTCATGAGCGTGGTGATGATCTTGGGCACCATCGTCACCGAGATCTTCACCCCGCAATTCGTCCGCTGGATGTTTCATGGCTTCTCTCCGGCACAGGTGGAGTTGACGGTCCACTTGACTCGCATTCTGCTGCCCGCGCAGATTTTCTTCTACGTCGGAGGCGTTGTCTCCGCGGTTCTTCTTTCCCATCGTTTATTTCTTTTTCCTGCCTTCGGGCCGCTGATTTACAACATCTTCATCATTCTCGGCGGCGTGATTGGCGGGCCGCGCTTCGGAATTTCCGCTCTCGCCTATGGCGCGATGGCGGGAGCCGTGGCCGGTCCGTTTCTGGCCAGCGTGATTGGCGCGGCCCGCATCGGAACCGGCTACAAGCCTTCGTTCGACGTCACCAATCCCGCCTTCCGCGAGTGGGTCAAGCTTTCAATCCCGCTGATGCTCGGCGTCTCGCTGGTCACTGCCGACGACTGGATCCTGCGCCATTACGCTTCCGGCGGCGTTGGCGATATTACCCGGCTCAACTATGCCAAGCGCCTGTTCGCCGTGCCCATCGCGGTTCTCGGACAAGCCACCGGGCAAGCCTCACTGCCGTTTTTCGCGCGCCTGTTCAACGAAAAACGCCTGCAGGAATTTGCCACAACCGTCAACGACTCGGTCTACCGCGTGGCCGCGGCATCGTTTCTCGCTACCGGATGGATGATGGCTGCCGCCTTCCCGCTGATCGATCTCGTCTATCGCCGCGGACGCTTTCTGGTTTCCGATACGCAAACCACGGCGATTTATTTTTTCTGGTTCGCGCTCTCGCTCGCTCTGTGGTCCGCGCAAGGGCTCTACGCCCGCGCCTTCTACGCGGCCGGCGACACGCTCACGCCGATGGCGGCGGTTACGGTGATCACGGCCGCGTCGTTGCCCATCTATTCGGTGCTGTTTCACCGCTATGGCGTCGTTGGTCTCGCCTGGGCCTCTGACATCGGCATCGGAGCGAATCTGCTGGCGCTGGCTTTTCTGCTGCACTATCGCAAACTGGTTTCGCTCGGAACTCTGCGCTGGGACGAACTGGGGAAATCCGCGCTGACCGCGGCCGTTGCCGGAGGCATCAGCCTCGCAGTCGCGAAGAGCGTCACGCCCGTCATTTCCACTCACGGCAGCCGTGCCGCCGATCTGCTGCAGTTGGGATTGATCTCAGTCACGTGGGCCGCTGCCACCGCAGTGGGTTTGTGGGTACTGCGCTCGCAATTGCCCAACGACCTGCGCCGGCGCAAGACGGCATATCCGGCCGTTGCCGAAGGCGTGAGCAAAGAGATCATGGAGACAGGTACGGAGCCGTAGAACCGTTTGAAGCGAAGCGGCTGGAATATCACGGAAGTTCTGTCACCCTGAGCGAAGGCGGGACGACCGAAGGGAGTCCCGGCGCAGTCGAAGGATCCCTACCCCTAAACAGCCCCCACAGCCATCACTCGATGAACATGCAGTCCCCATAAGAGTAGAAGCGATACCGTTCCTCGACCGCGTGGTTATAAGCCCGGAGCACGATTTCGCGCCCCGCCAGCGCGCTCACCAGCATTAATAATGTTGACTGCGGCAGATGAAAATTGGTAAGCAGCGCTTGGACCACTTTGAATTCAAACCCCGGTGTTTCCGCCCCTGGATAAATAAAGATGTCGGCCGTCCCCGGGCCCGCAACGATCCTTCCCCCGCCCCGCCGAACGGCGTGTTCGAGCGTGCGCACCGTAGTCGTCCCGATCGCGACAATGCGCCGCCCAGCGCCCAAAGCCTGGTCCAGTAGAGCTTGGTTCAGAGCCGCCGCCGCGCCCGCCGAAATCGTGTAAGCCTCGGAATGAATCTCGTGGTCTTCCACCCGCTCGACTCGCACAGGTTGAAACGTTCCCAGCCCCACGTGCAGCGTGATCTCGGCCATTTCCACCCCGCGCTGCCGGATGCGCTCCATGATCGCAGGAGTGAAGTGAAGTCCCGCCGTCGGCGCGGCAATTGACCCACGCTGCTCCGCATAGATGGTCTGATAACGCTCCCGGTCCGCCGCGGAATCCGGCCGCGCGATATAGGGTGGCAGCGGAATGTGGCCGATGCGCTCCAGCGCCCCGAAAAAATCCTCCACTGCCTCAAACCGAATCAGACGTTCGCCAAATGTATCCCGGCCCACCACCTCCGCCCGAAGTTCGTCCTGCTCCCCGAAAATCAACCGTTCGCCCACGCCGATTTTGCGTCCCGGCCGCACCAGGCATTGCCACTCGTTGGGCTCACCGGAAATCTGCCGCGTCAGCAGCACCTCGATGCGTCCATGAAGAAAATCGCGAGCTGCGGGGTTCCGTGGGCTGACCGGCTGCGCGTGCGCGCCCGCCCGCCGCCCATAAAGCCGCGCCGGAAAAACTCGCGTGTTGTTGAAGACCAGAAGATCGCCGGCCCGAAGCAGGTCAGGGAATTCTCGAAACTGACGGTCAAAAAAATCGCCCGTTGCTCGTCGCAAATGCAGCATGCGCGAATCGTCGCGCGCCGCCAGCGGTTCCTGGGCGATGAGTTCTTCAGGAAGATGAAAGTCGAAATCGGAAACCAGCATATGTCAGTGGATAGAAACTAGCGGCCCATCATCAGACGTTCCTCAGCACCGCGCCCAGGCACGCATCCAATTATAGATTTCCTGGGACACCGCCCACATCCAGTCCGACAGAATGAAGGCTCGGCGAATCACCCTACCTCTGTTTTTTTCTAAATTTGTTTGTCTCGAACCTTCAAGGTGAGATACTATGCTGAGGCTGTAGCTGCAGCCGCTTTGGCGCCACTCCCCCGAGAGAGCACCCATGTCCGCAGAACGCAAACATAGGGATGAAATCGTCCACTACGGACGCATGCTGCACGAGCGCGGCTTCGTGGCGGCCATGGACGGCAATTTGTCGGTGCGCCTCGAAGACAAGAATAAAAATAATAATAAAGACCAGCGCATCCTCGTCACCCCCACCTGCGTCAGCAAGGGGGCGATGAAGGCCTCCGACATGGTGATCGTCGATCTCGACGGCGAGCGCGTTGCCGGACGCCGCAACGTCACCAGCGAAATCGGCATGCACCTTCTGATCTACCGCAGCCGCCCCGACATCCGCGCCATCGTTCACGCTCACCCTCCAACCGCCACCGGGTTCGCCGCCGCCGGCATGGCCCTGACCGAGCCGCTGGTTTGCGAAGTCGTGATGGGCCTGGGATGCATTCCCCTCGCCCGCTATGGGACCCCCGGAACTTCCGAACTCGCCGAAACTCTCGAGCCCTACGTCCCTCACTACGATGCCATTCTCATGTCGAATCATGGCGTCGTCGCCTACGGCGATACCCTCGAGCACGCCTACATGAAGATGGAAACCGTCGAGCACTTCGCTCAGATCGCGCTTGTCACCCACCTCCTCGGCCGGCAGCGACCTCTCAGCGGCGTGGACGTCGAGAAATTGCTCCTTGCCCGAACAAAATATTTTGGCGCAAAGGCATCATCCTCCATGCCCCTGGCCATGTCGCGTGAGCCCGAGAAAGTCAGCTAATACTCCCCGCGATCAGCAGACCTTGGCAAATGATTTGTCATTCCGACCGAAGCGAGCGAACGCGAGCGCAGTGGAGGAACCTGCTTTTCAGCGTGCGGCTAAACTCGGCAAATCGTAGCAAGCGTCTCACTCTCCCCCAATCCGAATCCTCACCCCAGCCCGGAAATTCACGGGCAACGCCGGATACCCCACGACTTCGTTGTAACGCCGATCCAGCGCGTTCTCGACATTCGCGTAAGCCGTCAGCCGCTTGTTGATGGCGTACCATCCGCCCAGATCCGCGCGCACGTACCCCGCGGCATGGTTAATGTCGAACCCAAAAAAATCATCGTCCGGACGCGCGCCCACAAAACTCCCATTCAGATTCGCTCCCCAACGATTTCCCAGATACGACAACATCGTGGACGCCGCATGCTTCGGCCGCCGCAGCAGCGGCTTTCCAACATTGAATTGCGAATCGATGGGCGCCGGATTGTCAACAATTTCCGTTGACGTATACGTGTAGGCGGTAGTCAGCAACAGCTGTGATCGCAGTTTTGCCTGCACTTCGGCTTCTGCCCCCTGAGCGAAAGCCTGATTCACATTGAAGTATTCACCCACAAAAGTTGTCGGATCCACGGTCTCGTAATTGATCTGGTCGTGAAAAAGATTATTGAAATAGGTGGCGTTGAAAACATATTTTCCCCGGAGAAAATTCTGCTGAATCCCCGCTTCAAATGCTCGCACCCGCTCCGGCTTAAGCCCCGGATTCGCAATCGAATAAGGAGGCCCGGCGAAAGTTTCTTCCAGCCGGGGCTCTTTGAATCCCGTGGCATACGAAAAGCGCAGCCGCGTTTCAGAAAGCGTCTCGCCCCCTTTTCGAGCCAGCAGCGTCAGCGCCACCCGCGGCACGCCGGTGTTGCCATAAGCGCTGTTGTGCACGAATCTGCCCCCCGCCACCACCCACAACCTGCCCAACGTCAGTTGCTGTTGCAGGTAGAGATCGTTTTCCAGCCGTTGCCCGTGCGTCTGCCCGAAATTTACATCCCCCACAAATCCATTTTCATTTTCCACGCGATATCCGAACGTGGTGTGCGCCCACGCGCGCTCCGAATAATCTCCCTGATATTCAAATCCACCCGGTTAATGCGATCCACTTCGTGCGACTGAAAATCAATCGGATCCCCAAAATAATCAACGCGCGCGGCATCGCCATTCAGGTCCAGCTCGTTATACCGGTAAACATAATCGAAGGCAGTCAAATGATGTTGCCATCCACCGGGCGCTGCCACCGCCAGCTCCACGCTGCCCAGCAAGCTGTTCAACTGCGACCACTCGCCGGGATCGGGCGGCAGAGGCTCAAATGGCTCCGCCAGCCCATTCACCGGCACCAGCGGCTGAAAACCGTTGAAGCTGTATTCCCCCGGCACGCCGGTGTGGCTGTTGGAATGCCGCAAGTGAAAGCGCAGGGAAACATTGTCACTCAGCGCCGCCCCCAGATTTGCCCCCTCCAAAGAATCGGAATTGGCGTTGTTAATCCCCGAGCCGTTGGTGTTGAATTGGTCGCCGAAAACGTTGTAATCAAATCGTCCGCGAGCCCCGGCCAGCGCGGCAGAACCGTTGGCCGTCGAGAAATTTCCACCGTCCGCACTTAACCGCAGCTCCGGCATCGGCGTGCTCCCCGTCCGAGTGAATACCTGCACCACGCTGGTCATCGCGTCGGTGCCGTAGAGCGTGCTCTGCGCGCCGCGAAGAAATTCCACCCGGTTGGCCTGCGTCAGCGGCAGCGTGCCGAAATCAAATGTGCCGCCCGGTTCATTCACCGTCACCCCATCGACGATCACTTTGTTGTACGTGGAATCGCCCCCGCGCACGAACAATGACGACAGCCCTCCCCGCTGCCCGGCCGCGTTCACCACCGCGCCCGGAAGAAACCGCACCGCACCGTCGGCCGCCACCGGCTGCATGGTTTCCAGTTGCCCGTTCTCCAGCGTCGAAATGCTCGCGCCCGTTTCTTCCGCCGGAGCAGGCGTGCGCGTCGCGCTGACCACGACCGTTTCCTGCGCCACCGCAACCTGCAGTCGGACCGTGATCAGTCCGCCCCGGATCGCCTGTCCCGAGCCGGTCTCCGAATAAGGAGCGAATCCGGGAGCGAGAACTTTTATTTGAAAAGAATTTGCGGAAGCCACATCCAGGGTCGCAATGCCCTCCGCCGACGTCGTAGCAACTCTTATTTCGGCTCCCGCGCCGCTGACAGAAACCTGCGCCCCGGCAACTGCCGCCGCTTGCGGATCGACAACTTTGACTTTGAGTTCGGCCGCGAATGCGGCCGCGAGAGTAACGAAGAATAACAACGAGACACTAAGTACGCGCATAACCATCCTCCTTTTCACGCGAAAGGGGTTAAGGTAGACGGTTTGCGCCGGTCTCCTGGCTTGGCGAGTGAGGAGTGCTCTGCTTGCTCGAGCACATCCGAATGCTGCAATCGGCCTTCCCGGAATTTCTCCCAGTGACCGGCTGCGGTTTCTCGCTTACAGTTGCGCGGCAGCGCGGGACTTGCACCCGCTTCCCTGTCTCCGCTTCAAAGCGAAGACGCGCAAACCGAAAGACATTTCAATTTCAAAGAACGAAATCCTAGTGCGAGGAATGTACCCGCGACCGACACAGGAAGTCAACCGCACCCAGAATGTAGAGCGGACGCCCCCGTCCGCTGCTCTTGAAATGCGGTGAAATGCGGGGACGGACGGGTGAAATGCGGGGACAGACGGGTGAAATGCGGGGACAGACGGGACTGGCACCATTTGAGACTGGCCGCATGTGGTGTGCCGAACGCGTCCCAGTCGGCACCGCGCAACAGCAAAATATGCTGTCATTCCGAACCGAAGCGAGCGTCAGCGAGCGCAGGGAGGAACCTGCTTTCCCCCACAGCTACAACTGGCGCTGCAAACACTCGACGGAAATGCGGAATAGGACGCGGATACAGACGACACTGGCACCATTTGAGACCGGCCGCATGTGGTGTGCTGAACGCGTCCCAGTCGGCACCGCGCAACAGCAAAACATGCTGTCATTCCGAACAGAAGCGAGTGTCAGCGAGCGCAGGGAGGAACCTGCTTTCCCCCGCAGCTACAACTGGCGCTGCCAACACTCAACGGAAAAGTTCGGACAGACGAGATTGGCACCATTGTCTTCCTGTCCCTGTCCGAAACTCCGCGATTGGGCCTTGAGACCAGACCCTTTCTTGAAACTTTGAAACTATGAAACCTGCTCGTCCCCCGCCCCTACCCATCCCCCAGCAACGCCTTATTCCCCGTCGCCACCCGCAATCCATAAATCAGCATCCCCACCAACACCGCAAACATGAACAGCGAGTGCGGCGCGTACCACTTCGAAAAATCGAAGCTGATGGGATAGTTCGTCAGCAGCCCAATCGTGAAACCTGTCACGGCGCTGGCAAAAATCCCCAGCCGCAGCAGCACGAACATCGACACCACCGTCGTCAACAATGAAAACGGAGCCTCTAGCGCGAAGTTCTCTCCGCCCAGATTGGTGACCAGCACAATGATTCCCGCAGCCACCACGCTCAGCCAGTAGTTTCGCAACAGTCTCCGAGCCAGGAACAACGCAAACGTAACGGAAAATACTCCGAACATAACTCCCGGCAGGTTGCTCAGCAGGAACCCGACAACATCCTGCGGTGGCCCCAGGGTCAGCATGCTACCGGAAATCGTGGTTTGGCCGGGGAGATTGAACCACGTCGGCAGCGCATTCGAAACGTGCGTCCCCAGCGCGATCACGCCGCCGAACAGGATTCCAGCCAGCAGATCGCGGCCAATCAGCGGATCGCGAATCCCCCCCGCCAGCAACCGGCTCCAAGAAATCAGCAACTCCGGCCACTGCCGCCGCACAAACGGCTCCAGAGCCATGTAGTACAGCCACAGAAATCCCGCGCTAAACAGCGCCTGCCCCACCACTCGGATGAACATTTGCCACTCCGCTCCCAGGTTTGAAACCTGGTGCGCAGTCAGCAAACCGGCGATCCCCGAAATGCAGAAAATGAACGCCGCAATGCGAAACGCTCCCCTGCGATCGCCCCGTCCCAGCTTCAGGTTCCGTCTCGCAAATAGCGCGGCCACAATCAGAAAAACGAAACCGCCAATCACCAGCGTCGTATCGCGCACGACCCGCGACTCCACCCGCCGGTCGGCCTGCATCCGCCACGGCCCGCTCCATGGACCAATCACGTGAAAATAAACCGGCTTGCCCTGGTAGCTCGACGCGCTGATCTGAATTTCAGTGCTTGGATCCTCCGGATAGTGGCCATGCCATCCATATCTCCGGTCAAATCCGCTCGGCGGCAACCACGTCGATTCCGCAGGTGTAAGGCTCGCCGGGTCTAGCCCCGTGTCGGCCAGCATCTCACTCCAATTCGGTTCCCGCGCTGCGCTCGCCTTCTGCTCAGCTGTCGACACCTGCGGCGGCACTGCCCAAAGTCCGATGAACCTTCCGTTGCCATCGAGCACCACCGTCACCATCCCCGAAATTTCTTGCGGAGGATCCAAAGCGCTGACCCGCGAGTCCACGCTCGTCGGCGCCATCGCGACCGGACTCTGCCGGTAAGTGAAATTCAGAGCGCTCAATTCAGCATGCGCCAGCTCTTTCCTCGCCACTGCAGTCGAGAAGTGCTTGGCCTTGTAGAACAGAAAATCGTAATTGCGCTCAAACCACGAGGCCCGGTCCGCGGGCGCATCCCGATAGCCCGCCTTCTCGATGATTTCCTCGGCGCGCTCTTCCAGTGCTCCCAAACTCTTGCGCGCCGGTGCCACGCCTAAATCCGTCGAATAAGGAGCGAACCCCACAATCGCGCCCATCACGAATAAGGCCGCCAGCAGCAGGCTCCAGGCGATGGTTGGCGACAATACCCCTTCGCCGCCCGCCGCCGCCACCATCTCCGGCGAGGGCGTTTCACCCGCAGCCAGCGCGGCCGCCAGCGGATCGCCTCCCGGCAATGCCGCCGCCACCAGCAACGCCGAGTGCGGACGCTGGTTCGGTTCATCTTCCAGGCAGCGCAAAATCACGCGCTCGACCAGCGGATCGAGTCCCTCAACAAACTGGCTCGGCTTCGTCGGAGTTGTGCTCTTATGCTGCTTCTTTAACTCGGGCAGCGTCGGAGCCGCGAACGCCCGCTTGCCCGTGAAAACCTCGTACAGCACCAGCCCCAGCGAGAAAATATCGCTCTGGATGGTCGCCGGCTTCCCTTCAAGCTGCTCGGGAGCCATGTACGCGGGAGTGCCCGCGCCAATATCGCCGCCTCCCGCGGTTGCTAATCCCGCCAGGCCAAAATCCGTAATGCGAACTTTGCCCCGCGTGTCCAGCATCACATTCGCCGGCTTCAGGTCGCAGTGCAGCACCCCCGCCTCGTGGGCCGCAGCCAGTCCCGCGCACAGTTGCCGCGAGATATCGACCGCTTTGTCCTGCGGCAAGCGCCCGATCCGCTTCAGCAAAGATGCGAGATCCTCGCCTCCGACATATTCCATCGTCAGAAATGGGACACCCGCGGTTTCCCCGATATCGAAAATACGGCAAACATTGGAATGCGACACTTGCCGCGCCAGCCGCACCTCACGATGAAATCGCGCCAGCGCCGCCCCATCCTGCGACAGCGACTCGGGAAGGAATTTCATCGCCACTTGCTGTCCGAGGCGCAAATCGTCGGCACGATACACTTCCCCCATGCCGCCCTTGCCCAGCAGCGCCACGATCCGATAGCGCTCCGCAAGAATCTGTCCGGGAACAAATCGCCCTTGATCGAGCGCCGGAGTATCGAGAAAATTTTTTCGCGTAGCCGATGGACTGTCCAGCGTGGCCGCATTCGCGAATGCAGTGCGCGACTCCGCCGCCCCGCCGCACTTCGGACAGTACTCTGCCATTGGTGGCAGATCAGAACCGCAACGTCCGCATCGCAAAGTCTGCACAGGAATCATCCCCAAACACTAACTAGACTAATCCACAGCACCCAAGCAGCGCGACGCCGCATTAACTCTCTTGCCATCCGGCATCAAGAAGTTCTGTCATCCTGAGAGCGCAGTGACCATAACTTTTTTGGCCATCCCCACCATGAAGTTCTGTCATCCTGAGCGGAGGCGGGACGACCGAAGGGAGTCCCGGCGCAGTCGAAGGATCCCTGCCGCCAAAACAGCAGCCGGCCTAACTGTCCCGGTCGAGTCTGTGATGTTCGCCCCGCATCTCAGCGCCTTACACGGTCTCTGATATCCGCCGCGAATCTCAGCGCCTGGGTGTTTTCGATCTAGCCCCGGAGGGGCGTTCGATATTAGCCCAGCGCTTCAGCGCTGGGTTGAAGTTAGAAGATGAGAACAAGTCCCGTAGGGACGACACAAGCTCTTTGAAACCTTCGCCCAGTTCAGCGCCCCGTTCGGTTCTGCGATCTACGCCCGGAAGGGGCGAAACACATTCTCGAGGCTTCAAAGACTTTGAAACTCTGAAACCTTGAAACTTGAGCTCTCATCCTCACTTCCCCCTATAGTAAGGAAACTCCACCGACCCAACTTTACCCACATTAGCCTCCGCAAACTCCCGCACCCGGTCCAGAGAATCCTGCAACTGCTGCTGATACCCTTCCACATCCGCATCGCTAGCGTCGCTCGGCACAGTAATGAGTTTGCCGAACCGCATCAGCACCCGCGAGAACGGCTTCGGAATCATCAGCCGGTCCCAGGAATTCACCACCCACGCCCGTTCAACGGCGAGGTGGAACATCGTCATCGGAACGCCGGAAGAGCGCGCCAGCGCCACTGGTCCGGGTTTCACTTTGTAGCGCGGGCCGCGCGGGCCATCGATCGTGAACGCCACCGGCCAACCTTGCTGCAGCGCGCGCCGCAAGCCGAGCAGCGCGCGCACCGCATTGCGGCTGCTCGATCCTTTGACGGCGACGAATCCGAATCTGCGGATGATCCGCCCCATGTATTCGCCGTCATAGCTGTTGCTGCTCATCACGCGCACGCCGAGATCGCGGAACACGTAGGTTCCGGGAATGATGCAGGCATGCCAGAACGACCCGATCCATGGCCGCTGGCTCAAACTTTTTTGCGCGCCCTCTTCACCCGAGATGCAGACGCGCAGCGTGCAACCGATGAGCCGGATCAGCAGATATCCCGCTGCGGCGATAATCCCCAGCGCGATTCGTTGTCCAAACGTGAACCCGCCCGCCTCGGGACCAACTGCAGGCTCCTTCTCGTCGATGGCGGCTTCCGGCACGAAGCTATTGTAACGGCTGCGCTGGACGAACAATGATCCTCATGCCGAGCGCTGGGTTTCAAGGTGTCAAAGTTTCAAGGTTTCAGAAGGCCTTTATTTTGAAAACGTTGAAACCCTGAAACATTGAAACCTTGCTCCTCAGGCCTTGTCTCCGCTCACATACTGAATCGTGGCCCGCACCGCCTGCTGAATGGTCAACCGCGGCCGCCACCCCAGCGCCCGTATCCGCGAACAATCCAGCAGAATAAAAGGACTGTCCCCGATCCATCCACGCTCCCCGCCGCCATACGTGATCTTGGGACGCACTCCCAGAAAATCGCAGATCCATCCGATCGAATCGTTCACTTCGCAATATTCGTCTGTCCCAAGATTGAAAATGTTCACCCGCCCCACAGCGCGATCGAGCGCCGTCAGAATCGCGTCAATGCAATCCTGCACATACAAATAAGATTTCCGCTGCCGCCCATTTCCCAGCACATGAAGATGCTCCGGGTGCGCCGCCAATTGCTGGTAGAAATCGAACACGTGTCCGTGCGTGTACCGCTCGCCCAGAATCGAGACGAAGCGAAAAATGTGCGCCTGCATTCCAAAACCTTCGCAGTAGGCCTGAATCAAGCCCTCCGCCGCCAGTTTGGACGCGCCGTATAGCGACGTCTGAACCGGAAACGGGCACATTTCCGGCGTTGGAAAAATCTCCGGCTCCCCGTAAATCGATCCCGTGGACGAGAACACAATCCGCTTGCATCCCTGCTCCCGCATCGCCTCCAGCACGTTCCATGTGGCGATCGTGTTCTGGTCAAGATCCTTGCGCGGATGATCCGTGCCGAATCGTACGTCAGCATTGGCCGCAAAATGCATCACCAGTTCCGCGCCGCCCATCGCCTCCGTCAGGCTCTTGCGGTCGAGCAAGTCAGCTTCATGCAGCTTGAATTGCGGATGCGCCAGCGCGCTTTCCAGAAAGCCCCGCTGTCCGGTAGAAAAATTATCGTATCCCGCGACGCGGTGGCCCGCGGCCAGAAGCCGGTCGACCATATTGCTGCCAATAAAACCCGCCGCGCCAGTAACCAGAACGCGCAAAGTCCCCCCTTAGTTGTCATCCTGAACAAGCGTTTTTTGCGCAGTGAAGGATCTGCGCGAGCCGCGCGATGTGTCGCGTTTTTTGCGACACAATAATCGCGCGTTTGGCTCGCTTCCTTATCAACCTGCGCCAGGAAAATTTCCGGCGGAACTCAGCGAATTCCGTGCACTCCGTGATGAAACTCCCACGCTACCGCTCGTCCCCCGTCTGCCGCAACGCAATCCGTGTTCCCTTCAATTCAAATCGGCTGTCCCGCCAAACGTAGCGCAGGTTCAAGTAGCTCGCAAACCACACCGCAAATCCCAGCAAATCGCGCAGCGGATAAAGCCACGGCGCCCTTCGCACCTTCGGATCGCGCACCACCATCCACCCCACCAGCCACGCTTCCACCAGCCGGTTCGCGACCGCGATGCCCAGCAGTCCCGCGCCAATCCCCCAGTGCCCCAAACCCGCCGCCGCCATCAACCCAAGAATTCCATACGGCATGGCGAAAATCAGTCCGCTCCCAAAGTGCCCTTTAGGACGCGAGTACCGCGTCGTCTGCGCCCACCGCAACTGGTTCTGCCACATCCGCAGAAATGATTTCTGATTGACCACGTGATTGATCACGTGAGCCGACAGCACCACCCGGTAACCCGCCTTCGCAATCAGATTGCCGATCGCAAAATCGTACGCGATGTAATCTTTCAGCGCGGCATACCCGCCAATGCTCGCCAAAGAATCCTTGCGCACCACCGTCGTCGGCCCCAATCCGAATTTCATTCCCTCCAGCAGATTCGCCACCAGCACTCCCGCCGTCATTTCCACCGACATGCCGATCGCCGTCAGCCCTGAAAAAAATCCCGCCGCATTCTTGCCGCGATACAGGCAAGTCACCAGCCCGACTTTCTCCTCCAGCAGCGGCGAAACCACTTCTCGCAGATATCGCCGATCCACTTCCACGTCGCTGTCCGTCGTCACCAGAATGTTGTGCGCCGCCGCCTCCGCCATGCAGTGAAACGAATACACCACGTTGTTCGGCCACGGCGTCCCCGTCACCACCACCCGGCTCGGAATGTGAGGATACCGTGCGCACACTTCCCGCACCACGTCCAAAGCCGCGTCATTGGCCTCATCCGCCGCAAACAGAATTTCGTAATTGGGATAATCCTGCTGGAAAAAGCTCTCGATGTTTTCCTTCAACTGCGCTTCCAATCCGTGCACCGGCTTCAGCACCGACACCGGAGGCAGCTCCTCATCGCCAGGAATCGACGCCAGTTGCCGCCGCGCATCCGCTCGAAAACGAATCACGCCCACGACCGTCAGCCCCAAAAAAACGCCCGACGACAAGGTGCCCACCACGGCCACCGCCAGCACGAAATAGAGAATTATCGCGATCAATGTGGAATCAAGTGTCCCGCGCCCGGATTAAGACCCTCATCCTCAGGACAAGCAATTCACACTATACATTTCCATGAGGATCACAGGTAAGCAGTCGCCGCGGTAGGGGGTCAGTTTGAAATTTGGGCGCAAATTTTACGGACATGATGTCATTCTGAGCGTAGCCGTTCTTCAGGCGAAGCGAAGGATCTCCCCATCCACAAGTCCGTGGGCTTGTGTGCCCGGAATGACGCCGCAGTTAGCCAGAATGTTGAACGAAGCCACTCCCGCCGGTCGGTAAAGCCGACACCCACCCGTCCTCACCGCAACGGCCCCGCCCCCGCAATCTTGTAATCTTTATATTCGATCGAAAGAATCGCCCGCCCACCCAATCGAATCACGCTCTCCGTATGGTTCTCCGCCGGAAGCCAAAACCCATTCACTTTCACATAGCGGTGCTTCACTTCAGTTTTCTTGATCCAAAACGACGGATTCCTCGCCGGCTCTCCTTCTATCCGCACCACCGCGAAATCGTTGGCGTCGACCCAGATTTTTCCCCGATACAGAAATTTATTCTTCGTCCGCGGCAGCAGGTTCAGAACGTATTCTCCGCCATCCCCGGTCATTTCATAGCCGGCCGACGTGAACTCATAATTCTCCGAACTGAGCGCGCTCTTCACCCGGTTCTCGTCGTTCGCCGCCTCGCTCTCACCCTCCAGAAGCTTCTTGAACACGCGGTCGTAAATGAACTTCGACCCGCTCTCCGACACCACGCTGAATTGCTTCGAATCCGGAGCGCGATACGTCACCTTCACCACCATCTCGGCATCGCGATCGCCGGGGAACCCGACATACTGCATGCGGTAGATTCGCGTTCCGCTGAACTGCCGCAGCGCCTCGGCCCGCTGCGCATTCTTTTCCTGTAGATTTCTCACCACCTCGTCGACGGACAGTGGAACATCGGGCGCGGCATGAGCAGCATTTCCAGAATTGAATCCCTGCGGAGCAACCTGGCAAACCGCCAAACTTCCACCCAGCACCAGCAACCCAGCCATCGCCGCATCCCGCACCCGTCGAAACCGCATAGCTAATTTGGATGCGAAATCCCCCACGCGAGTCTACGCACAGCAATGCCAATGCCATGTCAGCCTGGACTTTGGCTCCTCGTACCCCTCGTCGGATAGAAAAGCATCCTTCCAATGTCATGCTGAGCGAAGCCAGGACGACCGTAGGGACTCCGGGCGCAGTCGAAGCATCCCTACCCGCGCCCCACTGCCGCCCATCACTGATGGAAGCGAGTGCAGCGCGTCAGACGTTCATTGATCGTCGGGTTCCCCTGTGAACCTCTGTGTCCTCTGTGGTTAAAGCCCTTCACCAAGACTCACGCGTTCCGTCGCACCCTCCCAGAACCTTTGTCATTCCCGCCGCAGTCGCCCAGCCGCGAAGCCGCGCAAGAATACAGCCCACCGCGCAAGCGGTGGGGGCGCGCTAGGAAAATTAAGCAGAGCCCCAGCGGGGCGAAAGAGCAACACCAGAAAGAGCGTTAACGTTGAGCATCGTCTCTAAACGTCTGTCGTCCGCGAAGCCGAAGGGCATCCCTACTCGCTGAAACAAATCCGCCCAGGCCATAAAACGCCGCGCCTGCCTGCACCGCCCTCAAATTTCCGCCTGTTACCTTCGTGCCCCCTCATCCCCCCCTTCGAGCCATTCCGCATCCTTGCGGTTTCGTGCAGACTGTTTGCAGGGGCATGGATGCGCGCGCGGGTCGAAATCGCAGCCGCTCAAAGCCCTCAACGAATTTCACCGTCGTGTGGATCAGGCTGCTTCACGGAAACTGCGAATACCAGGTTGGACTGCAGAACTTCGCCAGCTCCTTCCGCAATCTGTGAAGCAGCCTGAATTAAGAAAAGGCTGATTAAAAGAAGTGATGAAACAATTTCTAAACAGACTCTGGTCCGATGAGCAAGGACAGGACATCGCGGAATATTCCGTGATGCTGGCGGTGATTCTAGTCATCACCGTGAGCGTCGTCCGCCTCATCGGAGCCAACGCCGCCAATGTGTTCTCCCAAGTCGGCAGCGGCATCGCCCAGCAATAATCTTCCACGTTCCCGCCAAGCGCGAATCAACAATCCAAAATCCAGAGACGTTGTAGTCACGCAGGACTATAGCCTTTGTCATGCTGAGCGGAGCCACGACGACCGGAGGGAGTCCGGGCGTAGTCGAAGCATCCCTACGTCCTAAATGGCCCCTTGCGATTTTCGTTCTGTAGTCAGGCAGGTTTAGAGTCCATGTAGTGACGCAGGACTATAGCCGTTGTCATGCTGAGCGGGGCCACGACGACCGGAGGGAGTCCGGGCGCAGTCGAAGCATCCCTACGTCCTAAATGGCCCCTTGCGATTTTCGTTCTGTAGTCAGGCAGGTTCAGAGTCTATGTAGTGACGCAGGACTATAGCCTTTGTCATGCTGAGCGGAGCCAGGACAGACCGGAGGGAGTCCGGGCGTAGTCGAAGCATCCCTACGTCCTAAATGGCCCCTATGCGATTTTCGTTCTGTAGTCAGGCAGGTTCAGAGTCCATGTAGTCACGTAAAACTATAGCCTTTGTCATGCTGAGCGGAGCCAGGACGACCGGAGGGAGTCCGGGCGTAGTCGAAGCATCCCTACCCTAAACCACTAACGCCGCGCCGCATTCCCCATCATCAGCGCAAACAACAGCGGCAGATAAATCACGGTCGCCTGCAGCACCTGCCGCGCCATCATCTTCGATCGCGGAGCCGTTACCGGCATCTTCAAAAACGCCAGCCGCGCCCCGAAATAAAATAGTGCGATTCCAAGCACCACCGCGCCCACCAGATAGATCTTTCCCGCCATCCCGAAAACGCTGGGCAGCACGCTCAGCGGAATCAGGATCAGCGAATATGCCACGATCCGCCGCGCCGTCGATCGCCCATCCTCCTCCACCACCGGCAACATCCGGATCCCGCCGCTGGCATAATCTTCGCGATAGAGCCAGGCGATCGAAAAGAAATGCGGAAATTGCCACACAAATAAAATCGCAAACAGGATCAGCGTCCCCCACTCCAGACGCCCGCGAGCCGCCGTCCAGCCCAGCACTCCCGGCATCGCCCCCGGAAACGCGCCCACGAAAGTGCAGATCGGCGAGATTCTTTTCAACGGCGTATACGCCGCCAGATAAACCACCGACGTAAGAAACGTCAGCAACCCTGTCAGCGGATTGGTAAACAGCGCGAGGTAAATCGACCCGCCCAGCGTGGCCAGCAACCCGGCCGTCATCGCATGACGCAGGCTCATACGCCCCGCCGGTAGCGGACGCTGCGCCGTGCGCCGCATATGCGCGTCGATGTCATGTTCCATCACTTCATTCAGCGCCGCGGTTCCGCTCGAAACCAGGCCGATTCCAAACAAGGCATGAAACAGTCCCCACGAAAGCGAACTCACGCCCGCTTTCTGCGCGCCAAAATAGTAGCCGCACCACGCCGTCATCACGATCAAAGTGGTCACGCGCGCCTTCATCAACTCAGCGTAATCGCGCAAAAGAGAAGTTGCCTGCTTGCGAAACAAAATCAGACGTTGGCTCATCGCACTCATTCGATTCGTGACTTCACTTTTTTGGTTGTAAATCGGTTTCGGAGATTACCAGAGAGAGCAGCCCCCAAGGCGTGCTCCAGAGAAGCATGGGCGAAACAGCAACATCTTTCGCCAAACAAATTAAACGTACAGAATTATACCCCGAATAATCCGCGCCAAATGCTCGGCGTCTACGCGCCCCCAGCGACCAGTGTCATGCTGAGCGGAGTCGGGACGACCGGAGGGAGTCCCGGCGTAGTCGAAGCATCCCTACCAGCGTAACGAATCCGACGATGGCGACGGCTGGGCAAGGGCCGCGCCCCCTGGACAAGCTCGGGCCAGGTTTTTCGACTGCGTGAGTACCTTAGCCTCGCGCTCACTCCGTTCGGAGTGACAGAACGAAAATCATCGGCAAGGCAAGATGACAAATCCCTGTCATGCTGAGCGGAGTCGGGACGACCGAAGGGAGTCCCGGCGTAGTCGAAGCATCCCTCAGCGTAACGAATCCGACGATGCGGTGACGGCAGGGCGACAAACTCGGCAGGTTCTTCGACTCACTCCCTTCAGAATGAAAGAAAGAATCCAAAACCTCACTTCCTATAAACCACCCCGCCCTTCATCACGAACCCAACATTCTGCACCGCGTGAATGTCCTGCAGCGGATCGCCCGAAACCGCGATCACGTCGGCATAATATCCCGCATCGAGCGCGCCAATCTGCCCATCCCACTCGAGCAGCTTCGCCCCATTCAGCAGATCGGCTTGCAGCACCGCCAGCGGCGACATTCCGTAATCCACCATCAACACCAGTTCCCGCGCCTGCGTGCCATGCGGAAACGGGCCCACGTCAGATCCAACCGCCATCGGAACTCCCGCCGCAACCTGCCTGCGAAATTCCTCACGATGCAAATCGAGCATCGCCCGCTCCCGCGCTCCCTGTGCGGGCGTGGCCGCATGCTCGGCGAAATATTCGAAAATCGTAAACGTGGGCACGGCGTAAATCTGCTTCCCTCGCATCAGCCGCATGGTCTCGTCGCTAAGCTGGTTGGCATGATCGATCGATGCCACTCCCGCCTGCGCCGCAAATAGCGTTCCCGGCTCGCCCGTGGCGTGAACCGCAACTCGCTTGCCCAAGCGCGCAGCCTCGTCAACCGCGGCTTTCAGCTCCGCCTCCGTGTATTGATAGACCGTCGAAAAATGCCCCTCGCGCACTTTGTCCGCGCCCGTCTCGTAAATCTTGGTGAAGTCCGCGCCTTCCTTATATTGCTGCCGCATCACCGCAACCAGCTCCGCCACGTTGTTCGCGTAATCGGCGTTCGGCAGCACATGCTGCGCGGGGTTGTAGCCGATGGCGTCTTCGTGTCCGCCAAGAATATTGATGGCGTTCCCGCTGATCCGTAACCGCGGCCCCGGCGCCAGGCCTTCGTTGATTGCATTGCGAACCGCAGTGTCGGCCGAGCCCGCCCCTTCGGTTCCCATGTCGCGCTCGGCAGTGAATCCCGCCATCAGGTCGTCGCGCGCCGCCAACAGCGCCGTGATCGTGCGCTGCGGCACCGACTCCTGCACAGTCTGCAAATCTTCCGCCCCAGGATGCAGAAATAAATGAATGTGCGCGTCGATCAGCCCCGGCATCAACGTCCGATCGCCCAGATCGATCACCTCAGCCCCCGCGGGATGCTTCACCGACGACCCCGCCTCCACAATCCTCTCGCCCTCAACCAGCACTTCTCCCGGCTTCAAAATGCGCCCATTCTTGATGTCAAGCAACCGCGCCGCATGCAGCACAATGGCGTGCGCCGCCGCACTCGAAGAAGAAGAAGGAGAAGTTTGCGCCGCGGTAATTCCCCCCAGCAGCACAAGTAACCAAGCAGTCAGCGCAAGAAATAACCGTGAATGAATCATGGCGCAGGATAAATATAGAAAAATAAGCTCGTAAGCAGGGATGGTACCACCGACCAAAGCCACGGGCCAGAGCCAGTCAAATGTGGCGCGTGGATGCCAGTGTGGCCCGGTCGCCCCCGCCCGCGAAATCTAACCACGAAGGCACATCCGAAGCCGTCTACCCCCCGGCCTTCTCAGCGCCCTCCGCGGAAGTTCTCCGCGAACTCCGCGATAAGCCCGTGTACTTTACATCACAAAGTACTTGACAACTCTAACTCCCAAGCGTTAATCTACCCCAGCAATGCCCGAGCCGCGCCAGCACCGTCTCCGCCGTCACCGGACCACCACCCGCCCCCTCCCCGGCCTCGATCCCAACCCCGCCGAAGACCTCCGCTTCATTCGCGATACCATGGAGCGCTCCGCCTCCTTCACCGCCGTCCCCGGCTGGGGACAAGTCATCCTAGGCGCCACCGCCCTAGCCGCCGCCACCCTGGCCGCCCGCCAATCCACCTCCACCGCCTGGCTCAAAGTCTGGCTCGCCGAAGCCGTTCTCGCCGCCATGATCTCCATCCTTTCCATGCACTGGAAAGCCACTCGCCGCGGCCTCCCACTGTTCTCCGGCCCCGCGCGCAAAGTCGCCCTCGGTCTGTTCCCCCCATTCCTCGCCGGCGCAATCATCACTTTTTTGTTAGTGCGCGCGGGCCTGCAATCCGCCCTCGCCCCCGCCTGGCTCCTGCTCTACGGCGCCGGTATCATCACCGGAGGCGCCTACTCTGTCTCCATCGTCCCCGTCATGGGGCTCTGTTTCATGGCCACCGGCGCTCTCGCGGTAGTCGCCCCCGCCGCCTGGTCCAACGCATTTCTCGCCGCCGGATTCGGCGGCCTTCACATCGTCTTTGGATTCCTTATCGCCCGCAGGTACGGTGGCTGATCCCATGAAGCGTGCCCTCGCCCAGCATCGCAAGCCCCTGAAAGCCGCGCCCCCGGCTCGCGAACGCGCGCCCCGCTCCCTCGATCTCCCCGAGCTCGACCGCCTCATTCACGAACGCATCCGCCTCGGAATCGTCAGCGCCCTGGCCACCAATGCCAGCCTCAGCTTCAACGATCTCAAGCGCATCCTCAAAACCACCGACGGCAACTTGAGCGTTCACGCCCGCAAACTCGAAGAGGCCGAATATATTTCCTGTCTCAAGTATTTCGAAGGCCGCGTCCCCCGCACCGAATATCGCCTCACTTCCACGGGACGCCGCGCCCTCTCCCAATATCTCGATCAAATGGAGGAATGGATCCGCCTAACGCGCAAAGAATAGGCAAATTTTTTTGCCCCCAAGCTTTGCAATACAAAGTACACTGCGGAAGAAAAAGCTTCTCCGCGACCTCCGCGGCTTTTCTCCGTAATCTCCGCGTTAAAAGAGTTTCTTAGAGGAAGGAAAGATGACCCCGAAAGCTCAACTAGACCCAACCGCGAAACCCGCCATCCCAAACTCCGCCCGCCGCTTCTGGGAGCGCGCGCGCCTCCCCTACAACCTGGCCCTCATCGCCACCGTCATCTTCTGGATCGCCATCTCCTGGCCCCACTTCCGCCCCGCGATGACTCTCTCATCTCTCGCCAAACTCGCCATCCTGGCTCTGATCGCAAACGTCCTTTATTGCGCCGCCTATCTCGCCGACCTAGCCATCCAGCACCTCCCGAATGCCGCCCGCCTCCGCTGGATCCTCTTCTCCCTCGGCACCCTCGCCGCCGTCTTCGCCGAAAGTTACTGGATCAACGACGAAATCTATCCCGAATTCGCCCACGCGATTCTCATCCTCAGGAGCCTCACCCAATGTTGACCCCTCACTTCGCCAGCAACGTCAATTTCCCCGCTCCCCTAGCCGTCCTGGCCTTCCTAGCCGCCGTCGCCGGAGCCATCCTCGCCCTGGCCTCGGCCGCCATCGCCTGGTTCGCCCGCAAACCAAAGCTCGCCCGCACCTGCCTGCTCCTGGTCTCCGGCGAAGCCATCGTCTATCTCGCCCTCTTATTCGGATTCTCCCTCGCCAGCCGCACCACCATCCTCGCCCGCGACCAGGAAAAACATTTCTGCGAAATCGATTGCCACCTCGCCTATTCCATCCTCGATGTGAAGCCCACGGACGAGCAAGAAGCCGACGCCGGGATAGCTGACCACGCGGGCATAGGAGCCCATGTCGGGACGGGCGCCTTCGCCCGTCCAGCGAGCGTAGCGAGCCCCTCCACTCAATCCCCAGCGACCAACCCCTCCCCAACCCACTACCAAATCACCATCCGCACCCGCTTCGACGAAACCACCATCTCCCCCTCCCGCCCCAAGGACGCCACACTCACTCCCTCTCCCCGCACCATCTGCCTGGTCAACAACGCCGGAAATCAATACCTCCCCACCGCCATCGAAGGCACTCCACTCCTCACTCCGCTCAAGCCCGCCGACTCCTACACCACCCAATTAACTTTCGCTGTCCCCTCCACGATCAACCTCAAGGACCTCCATCTCCTAATCGTCACAACCCCAGCCTGGCCCGACCACGCAGTAATCGGAGACGAAAACAGCCTCCTCCACAAAAAAACCTACTTCGCCCTCTAGCGCACATCCACGGGCCCACAATTACTCTGTCATTCCGACCGGAGCTGAACCCTTCGCGCAGCGAAGAGTTCGGCGGAGTGGAGGAACCTGCTGTTCTCTGTGGGTAGAGACGAACCGTGTACAGCAGGCGCGCCTGTCTGCCCCGCGTTCGAGGTACACTCTCCGCAACTCCAGCAAACGCCGTCCCATCAGAATTCGTATCAGGATATGCCTTCAGGCATATCGTCCGCGGTCCCCGCCTTGAAAGAGCGCGGCTGCAGCCGCAGCGTGGCACACGGCCACGCCTGCCCCAACCCCAAATGCTACAATCCCCCGATGAAACCAGCCCTCTTCCTGCTTCTCTCCACCGCGCTCCTCGCCCAATCCCCCTCCGAAGTCGAAATCTCCGCCGAGCCTCACCACCACCTCACTCTCGAAAACCAAGCGGTCCGCGTCTACAACGCCGAAATCCCTCCTCACGGCGAGACCCTGATGCACTGGCATCGCCACGACTACATTTTCGTTACTCTCGGCGCCAGCGAAATCTCCAACGCCGTCAAGGACAAGCCTCCCATCACCCTCACTCTCGAAGACGGAGAGACGCGCCACTCCGAAGCCTCCTTCGCCCACATCGCGCGCAATCTCAGCGACAAGCCTTTCCGCACCGTAGTCATCGAACTCCTCAACGACGCCGCCCTCCGCAACGCCCCCGCTAAATGGGACCCCAAACGCGACGAAGACCGCGCCCTCCACATCCTTCAAGGAGGCACCATGGAAATCCTCTTCGTCAAAGACAACGTCCGCGTCTGCGAATTCGAACTCCAACCCGGAGGCATCGTCCCCGCCCACCACTTCACCACCCCGCATCTCCTCGTAGCCGTCTCCGACCTCGATCTAGCCGAAGCCCACCTCCACGCCGGAGAATCCAAATGGTTCCCCGCCACCAACACCCGCCCCATCACCAACCCAAGCCCCAAGCCAGCAAAATTCGTAACCCTGGAATTCCCCTAAAGAGATCGCCCAGCGCCAGCCGCGAAGCGGCGAAAGAATGCAGCCCACAGCCTGCCCTGAGCTTGCCGAAGGGGCGCAAGCCGTGGGTCAGCGCGCGCGCGAACCCAACCAGCCCCGAAGGGGCGAAAGAGACGAACCCCAATCCCAGATGTACCTCTCGTCGTACTCCACATGATTCTCTTCAAAAACGCCACATACTCCTGTTGAAACGACGCTTCTTATTGATGTTCTTCCTGCCCCGCGATATACTCTCGTCACCGCGACAACATTCGACTCACTAACACTGAACACCCCGCCGATCGATTCACTAACAGCTGAACACCCCACCGCAATCGCCCGACGCCAGCCGCGAAGCGGCGAAAGAATGCAGCCCACGGCGCAAGCCGTGGGTGGGCCCGCCCCGGACCCCAACAAGCCCCGAAGGGGCGAAAGAGACGAACCCCAATCCCAGGATGTACCTCTCGTCGTACTCCACGTGATTCTTCTCCAAAAATGCCACATACTCCTGTTGAAACGACTGCTTCTTGTGCTGTTCTTCCTGCAAGGCGATGTACTACTGTCACCGCCGCCACATTCGATTCGCTAACGCAATCGGCCGATACCAGCCGCGAAGCGGCGAAAGAATGCAGCCCACAGCCTGCCCTGAGCTTGCCGAAGGGGCGCAAGCCGTGGGTCAGCGCGCGCGCGAACCCAACCAGCCCCGAAGGGGCGAAAGACACGACACTAATCCCAGATGTACCTCTCGTCGTACTCCACGTGATTCTTCTTCAAGAACTCCACATACTCCTGCTGGAACTTCCTGCCGGCGAAACATCCCGTCACCGCCGCAACATTCGGCTCGCTAACACTGAACCCACCCAATTCCCATTTCGGGAATTTTCTTGTCAAGCCCCCAAAACCGGTGGATTTCCCTCAACTCCATGATCCCGAAGCAAATAAAGTTCCGCAAATCGTGATGCACCACCCCATTGCTGCATGATATACTTAACTTAGACTAGAATAACTAGAACGCGGCCCTGATTCCGGGCCGCGTTTCCGTTTTCCGGGGGTTTTGCCCACAACATTCTTAACTGCATGGGACAAGCAATGCTCATGTGGGGACGGGCGCCTTCGCCCGTCCAGCGAGCGCAGCGAGCCAGCGCATCCCCGCCGAAGCTGGATTGCAACGCCGAAGAAGAGTTGGCGTTTCCGGCGCTGCATTGGATGCCAAGGACGAGCCGCTCTCCCCCGACGATGCAAATGCCGCCGCATGTAGCACCGTGGAAGAGCGGCGCTTCAGCGCCGCGTAAATCGTCCCCAAAAGATTTCCGGCTTCAGCCGCGGTGGTCGTTTCGACGCCAACTAACAGATTCGTCTCAGGCCACGCCGCAAACCGCAAATAAATCAACCGCGCCGTAAGGCGCTGCGCAACCAAGGAACGAACCATGCTCCCAAATCCCGGCCCATACATCCTTCACCCCAAACGCCGCGGAGAATGGGCCGAACTCCGCTTCCAACTCCGCGCCACCGAGCAAGGACTAATCCTCGCCCGCCCCTGCGGCGACTGCGCCCCTTATGACTTTCTAGTAGCCTGCCCTGAAAGACCGAACCCTGACCGAACGGACCACCACGGCCACTTCTTCCGCGTCCAGGTCAAATGCACCGTCTACCACCGCGGCACCTCCTACAAATGCCACCTCGACCACAACGGCCTTCCCTACACCTCCGCCGAAATCGACCTCTTCGCCGCCTACGTAATCCCCGCCGATACCTTCTACATCCTCCCCCTGGCCGCCACCAACAACCAACCCGACATCCTCCTCACCCCCCATCGCCCAAATTCCAAATACTCCCAATACAAAGAAGCCTGGCACCTGCTGATGAGCCCACGTCCCTAAAGAGGCACGTTCGTTGGACCAATTCCACTTTTCCACATTTGGGACGCGCCGCAGATCGGAGCATGCACGGCTCCGTGGAGCGTGAACATTGAGCACTGTGGGACGGATTTATTTGATGTGCCCAACAATTGAACCGAGACTGTGGGACAATGTGGGAAACAAGCCCAAACCATTGAGATTACAGGGCCGTCCCGGGCACGGCTCTGCGGATGAAATTTCCCTGTGCGTGTGAAAGTATGCCACGTTCGACGCGTCGCCCCTAAATCGCTGCTCCGTCGGCAGTAAACATGCAAGGATCGTGAGAAGCCATGCCCGAATGCTTGCCCAGAATCGGTTCCGCTCTGCTAGTAAGAGACGAGTTGAACCGGATTCTACTTGGAAAACGGAATAAAGATCCGCAGCGAGGTAGCTGGATCATACCAGGCGGTAAGATTCACGCGTTTGAGAGCATCGCCGAAGCAGCAGCCCGCGAACTACACGAAGAGACTGGTCTAATCGTGGAGGTCGGCGATCACTTCAACGTCTACGAAATCATCAATCCTCCCAACGAGCACAGGATCGTCATCTACAGCTGGGGAAAAGTGTTAGGTGGAGAGGCAAAGGCCTCGGACGATATTTCAGAGCTAAAGTTTTTCGAACTTGACGAGCTTGGCGAAGTGCCAGTCACGCCCCTGGTTCGACGAGTGCTAAGCGATGCTGGCTTCGTGCTCGACCGTACCAAGCCGCAAAAGCCCGAGCCTGAGCAATTCTGGCTCGTACCCATACTCTTGGCTGGCGCAACCGAGCACGACTTTTCTGCGCATCGGCAACAACGGACGGGTCGGCTTCGGGCGACGCGTAGACGAGCCGTCTGCAAGTCGGGACTGCTGTTTGACATGAGCCCCCAAAAGTAATTTAATTAGCCCTTCTCTTGGGCCCTCGTTAATTCGGCTGCGCGAGGTTTGCATTGGCTAAACGCCTCCCTTGGTATCGCACTCACCCAGAAATATCGATTGTATTTCTAGTCGGCATAGTACTAATTCTGGTCGGCGGGATATGTGTTCTGCTCGGATGTCCTTATCGGGCAGCAGTATTCTCGGGCATTGGCGGGTCACTGACTGCCGCAGCTGTCGTGAGTGGTTTAAGCGTGATGAATAGTGCCGCTGCCGACGAGTCATTCTCGGAGTTTTGTGCGCTCGGAATCAAGCGAAGCTATTTCTACCGCACTCGAATTGACGACGACCAGTGGTGCAAATGGCTCAGGGAAGCGAAAGTACACTGCACACTGTTGGGAATTGCACACCACAAGTGGTGCGGAGACGGCAACTTCCCCAATGCTCTGCGTGATAGCCTGAATCGCGGAGTGCAAGTAAAGTTTCTGTTTCTGGACCCCGGGAGCGAAGCAGCGAAGCTCAGGGCTCGCGAGGATGTACGTGCGGCAAGAAATACTATCCAGGAAATTCAAGACTCAATCAGATTCATCTGGAACCTTCGGGAGCAACTGGCACCGGACGCGAAAGAACGTTTAAAGTTGTACGTGTACAATGCCACACCCAGTTCAGGAACGCAGTGGTTTGATAATTTTATGGTTGTAACGCACTATTTAGCAGGCTTCCCAAACGTGACATCACCTGCCCTGCTGGTTGAGCCAGTGAAGACAGAGGTCGGGGAACGAAACCTGTACGACATCTACATAGAGAACCTCACGAAATTCAGGAGAGCTTTTCTGTGCCTATCAACGAGGACTGGATTAGGGACCATTTGCCGGCGGAAGGCGGCGCAGAAACGCATGAGGGAATGTGATTTTTGCGACGAATTTTCTTCGGGGCAGCACAATGCGTACGCCCGGGTTTACGGGCCATCTGCAGCCAGCAGGGTCCTCGTAGACGGTCCCTTTCGTATCCTGCCGACGCTGGGGCAGATTACCGAGGGCCACCTGCTCATCGTTCCGGACAAGCACGCGTGCGCTCTCGCAGATCTTTCAGGCGAGCAGACCGAACAACTAGAGGACCTCTGCCTAAAACTTAAATTGGTCCTCCGCCGCGCATACGGCGAGTGCGCTTCTTCGAACACGGAATGCGAGGCATTGGTTCGGGAGGGTGTGGCATTGACCACGCGCATATGCATGCGGTGCCCGTAAAGGCCAACGGAGTGCTGACCATATTGATGCAACAGTTCGACGGCAGCACAGTAGGCTCACTCGGAGAAGTTAAGAAGAATCTAAGCTGCAATTCCTCCTATCTTTTCTTCGAGGATTTCTCGGGCCAGCGATATGTTTTTCCAGTAGACAATCTCCCTTCTCAATACATGCGCAAATTGGTAGCTGACTCCATTGGAAAGGCCGACTGGGATTGGCGGCAGTGCGGCCGCGAGCCCGAACTAGCCTCCACTATGCAACGCCTGTCGCCACTTTTTCAGCCAAGCGCAATCGCGTCCCAGGGATGACGTGTCCAAAGCACCCGCAAAACTGCCTCTGGAGATCGCGACGGTAAACACGGCGAATCTGCTTTCGGCTCTGGAGCTAGTGCGGGGGTGCCTGAAGACAACCGCATGCTATGGATGCAAGCCCTGAGCCTCCCCGTGCTTTCCGGAGTCGTGGTTTGCGACTGGTCGAAAGCGTCAGCCAGAGCTGTCCAGCGATTCTCCAGGAACGGTGGATTCTCCAAACTTCTTCTGCGAATCGATAAGCGGCACGAACGGTGGACCCGACGCAGAGGAGGATACCTTCTTACCTTGGGGGAGTTGCCAACGACAATTGAAGAGCTACGCCTCGAAGGCATGGTTGCAGCTTTGCTCGAACCTGCCAGCCCTTACGCTGATCAGTACAGCCTGGCCGGCGTGACCGTCCCAGACGAGGAGAAATTCCTTGTGGAAATAGCGGGTCCAGGCTTCGACGCCAGCGACATTTTGCGGGGCGACATTCCGCCGCATGAGAGATGGGAAGCTAGTTTGAAG